>DEHY01000153.1 GCA_002352185.1 Competibacteraceae bacterium UBA2788 | reverse complement strand
AGCACCCGCTTGAACGCCTGCGGCAGCACGATGTAGGTCATGGTCTGAAACGGGTTCATCCCCAGCGACCGCGCCGCCTCGGTTTGCCCCTTGTGAATGGACTGGATGCCGGCGCGGATAATCTCGGCGATGTAGGCGCCCACGAACAACGCCAGTGCGCCAATGCCGGCAACAGTTCGATCCAGATTCAGCACGGTGCCGATGAAGAAGTAGAAGATGAAAATCTGCACCAGCAGCGGGGTGCCACGGATCAGTTCGATGTAGAAAATGGACAGCCCGCGCAAGGTGGGATTGTTGGACACGCGGCACAGGCCGGTAATCAGGCCAATGATCAACCCGAACAGCCCGGAGATGAAGGAAATCCAGATAGTGACCCATAACCCCTGGGTCAGCGGCCCGATCCGCCACTCAAAGTCATCGCCGACCGGATCGCCCTCCGCGACGGCATCGCCGACCGCGACTTTGGATTTTTCCACCGTCACCGTGATCGGGGCGGCGCCATTATCAGGTGCAATGACAATATGGCTTGACGTTCCAGCGGGCATAATGGCGCTGATCCGCCCGGCGACCGGGGCATCCTGCGGCACTTCCGCCCGGTAGGCGAAGTACTGCGGCACCCGATCCCAGCGCCATTCGTAGTTGATGCGTTTGGTGGCGATCCACAAACCCGCCGCCAGTCCGATCAGGATGGCGGCGAGCAACAGATGCCAGGGCCAGGCGCGGCGTTTCAGCGGCACGGCGGGCCTACTGCACGTCTTTCAGCCAGTCGGTATTTTTAAACCATTTCTGATACAGCTTCTCATAAGAGCCGTCTTTCTTGACCTTGACGAGAAAGCTGTTCAGAAACTTGATGAATTCGGGTTCCCCCTTGCGCACGCCCCAGCCCAGCGGTTCGTCGGTAAAGGGTTTGTCGAGGAATACCAGCTTGCCTTCACCGCGCTGACCGATGGCGACCGCGTTGTAGGGCGAGTCATAGATGAAGGCGTCGGCCTTGCCGTTGACCACTTCCATCACCCCTTCCTGCTCGGTCTCGAAGGAACTGTAATTGGCCTTGGGCAAGTGTTTCCTGGCGGCGATCTCGCCGGTCGTGCCGAGTTTCGAGGTGATTTTATACTTGGAATTGTTCAAATCCTTATAGGACTTGACCTTATCGGCCAGATCCTTGCGCAGCAGCACGGTTTGCCCGATCACCATGTACGGTTGGGAAAAATCAATCTTCTGGGCGCGCTCTTCAGTGATGGTCATGCCGCTCATGATGATGTCGCATTTCTCCGTGAGCAGGGCGGGGATGATGCCATCCCAGGCGGTGCTGATCAGCTCCAGCTTGACGCCCAGGTCCTTGACCATCAGTGCGGCCATATCCGGATCGAAACCGACGATTTCACCGCGCTTGTTGGTCAGTTCAAACGGCATGTAGGCCGGTTCCGTGCATACCCGCAACGCGCCGCGCTTCTTGATGTCGCTGAGCGCCTCGGCGTGAGCGGGGATGCTGAACAGGGCGAACAGGACGCTGAAGGCGAGGCCAAGCGCAACCAGGAATTTTTTCATGCGAATCCTTCTCCTTGAGGTGGTTTTTATAAGGCGGCGGCGAAGCGGCGGTTTAACGCCTAGCTGTCATAATATAGAAATAATTTCCAGCTTAATACACAGGACACCTGCTTGCGCCAAGAGGATTTCAAGTGGATTTACCCTCGTCGAGCAGCTCCTTGATAAACATTTCGGTCCCGCATTCCGGGCAGCGCGGCATCGTCTCAATCGGGATATAGATGATTTCGGTATGGCGGCAGCGTGGGCATTCCACCTGCACCGGTTCGGCTTTATCGCGTTGCATGCGCCGGCTCCTCGCCTATTGGGCGGTTTGGGAGAGTAAATGGGCAATCGCCTGCTCGAAGCGCTGCAAGCCGTCCTCAATCAAACCATCGGGGATGATCAGCGATGGGGCGAGACGGATCACATCCGGCCCGGCCACCAGCGCCAATAATCCCTGATCCAGCGCAGCCTTGATGAAATCGCGGCTGCGGCCACGCCAGGTTTCGGTCAACTCGCAGCCGAGCAGCAAACCCTTGCCGCGCACTTCCCGGAAGATGCCGAACTGCCGGTTGATCCGGCGCAGACCGGCCATAAAAACCTCATGCTTATGGCGCACTCCGGCCAGCAGTTCAGGATCGCTGAACAGATCCAGCGCCGCGCCNNCTGATCGGGAAGCCGCCGCCAAGCCCTTTGGCGGTAGTCAGGATATCCGGGGTGACGCCATACGCCATATAAGCGTAGAGATGGCCGCTGCGACCGTTGCCGCATTGCACCTCGTCAAAAATCAGCAGCGCCTGATAACGGTCGCAGAGTTCGCGCAACCCCTGCAAAAACTCTGGCGTGGCGCTGATCACGCCGCCTTCGCCCAGCACCGGTTCTACAATCACCGCGCACGCACGGTCGGAGACCGCCTCGGCAAAGGCGGCCAGGTCGTTGAATGGGACATGGGAGACGCCTGGCGGCAACGGCTCGAAACCTTCGGTGTATTTGGGCTGGCCGCCGACGGTGACGGTGAACAGGGTGCGGCCATGAAACGATGGCGTGAAGGCGATGATCTCGCGCTTGTCGGGGCCGAAGTGATCGGTGGAATACTTGCGCGCCAGTTTGAGCGCGGCTTCATTCGCCTCGGCCCCGGAATTGGCGAAAAACACCCGCTCGGCGAAGGTGAGTTCGCACAGCCGGCGAGCGAGCTTGAGCGCGGGTTCGTTGGTCAGCACATTACTGACATGCCAGAGTTTTTGCGCCTGTTCAGTCAGCGCCGCGACCAGGCGCGGATGGGCGTGGCCCAGGCCGGTGACGGCGATGCCGCCCGCAAAATCAATGTATTCGCGACCGTCCTGATCCCACAGGCGCGAACCTTCGCCGCGCACCGGAATGATCGCCGCCGGGGCGTAGTTGGGCGCCATAACGTCGTCGAACAACTGGCGGGTGACAGGAGTTTGGTTCATTGGGCGATCCTGAATGCTCTGAATGCTAAAGGTGTGCGTGAGAAAGCGAATGGCATACCGGAATCAGTCGGGACGGTTATCGGTAGACTTCACGGCGGTGGTCTACGCGGATAATTTCAACCGTCAGGATATTGGAAACCACCTTATAAATCATTCGGTATTCGCCTTCCCAAAGTCGCCAGGTGTTTTGCGTGGCGACCATTTTGGTTACGCCGTGTGGATAAGGATTATTTCGCAGACTCTCGGCCAAGGCCACCNNGCGTCGCTGGAAGATTCAACCACCGCTTGGACTTTACCGCGCCGTGCGCTGACCGCGTCGCCCAACTGATACCAGTCCACCTTGCGGGTCAGCACCATCACCAGCGCCAAACAGCCGAACAACGTCACCGAACCCGCCAGCAGGGCATGATCTTCCAGACTGATCAGCACATAGAGAATCCCGAACACGGCAGTGAGCAGCGCCCCGAAGCTCACGCCCCGTGCGACGCTGCCCAGGACATAAACCAGATAGTAGCCCAGCAGCGCCACGCAGCCGGCGGTGGCAATAGCGTAAGCGATCCCGAAATCGAGATGTTCGGACAGCGACAGCAGCAGCAAGTAGAACAACACCAGCGCCGCGCCGGTCAAGCCATACTGGAGCGGATGGATCGCCAGCCGCTTGAGGACCTCGAACAGGAAAAAGGCCGCGAAGGTCAGGCCGATGAACAGCAGCCCATATTTAATCGCACGGTCGGTTTGGGCATAACCGTCGGCTGGATCAACGAAGCGCACCCCAAGCAAAGTATCGAGACTGCGGTCGCCGCGTAATGCAACGCTCAGTTGATGCAGCATGTTGGTGGCCAGCCGGGTGGTAGACCAGGTGGCGGAGAAGCCGGTCGCGGTCACTTCGCGGGTTTCCGGCAGGAATTGCCCGTAGAAGCTGGGATGCGGCCAAGCGCCGCGCACCGTGATCCGGGTGGTGTCGCCCACCGGAGCGAGGCTGAACGCCTGGGTGCCGCGCAGGTCGAGCGAGAACGCGAACTCGGCAGACCACGGCCCTTCAAGATGAAGTCCGCCGATCCGGGCCTGAATGCCGTTCGGCATTTTGTCCTCGCCGGCGCCCGGCAGAAAGTCAAGGCGCTGGCCCGCCCACGTCAACACCGGCGCCCGCAGGATGCCCCGTGGGTCAGTGATTCCGACCATCAGGCGCGGCTCGCCGAAGATGATCTGCTCATTCGCGCCCGGTTTGAGCAGATCACCTTCGGCGGCAAAGCGTCCCTTGACCGCGATGCTGGCGCCGAACACCACGGCGTGATAGAGGCTGCGGCGCACCTGTTCCGTGTTCAGGCCCGCTTGAACATCCAGTTCGGCGGGCAACAGATAGAGCCGATCCGAAAAGCGTTTTTCCACCTCAACCATCTTGTCCGCATCCTTGTCGCTGGATTTGAGCGTCTTGACAATGCGGGTGTAGGGAATGACCAGCACCGGCCCTACTAAAGTTTGATCACGGGCGGTGGCGCCGGCGATTTCTGCGACCACGCTGTCGCGGCGACCGGCGCGCTCGTCCACCAGGAACCCGATCCGCGTCAGCCCGATGGCAAGCACAAGGGTAATCAGGAAAATCAGGAAAATCTTGGTGAACAGGCTGTTTCTCACCGGTGCGTCCTTATGGCGAATCTATGGCGCGAGCTTAGCCGGTCCGGCTCAGGATTGGCTATTGTAAACTCGTTCTCAAAACGGATGGCTTGCACTCGCTCATCCACTGTCTCTGGAATGCTCTATAGCGCTCCTGATTGAGTGGTGGAAACGTCGCCGGCTGCGCTCACACCCGGCAAAGGGGGGTTGGGGGGATTTGGCAGCCAGACACCGCCACAACTCACTTGGGAATGCTCTATTATGCAGGCGTCGCTGTCATCCCTGAATCGCTGGCCGGCCCGTGCGCCGACGAGGATGCACCCCCGTATGAAACCGCTGATCCGCGCCTTCACCCTAGCTAGTTCATTGCTCCTCACTCCGTGGGCGATGGCTGCCGACGGCTTGCCCGTCGCACCCTTTCAGGCCCGTTACGAGGTGTATGCCTCCGGGTTCTCCATCGGCGAAGCGGTCATCACTTTGATCGCCACCGGGCCGGGCGCCTACCAGATGAGTTCCGATGTCCGCCCTAATGGACTGGTCGCCCTGCTGGCGTCGGGACGCATCCACGAGCAGGTCAGCGGCCAAATCCGCAATGGCGCGATCCGCCCGCTCCAGTACGAGCGGCGGCTGGACACCGGCAGCAAATCCAATCACATGCAACTGCGTTTTGATTGGTCAGCCGGGCAGGTTCAGGCTCGCTACAATTCGGAACAGGCCACGCTGCCGCTCGCACCCGGCGTCGTGGACCCCCTGAGCCTGCAACTGGTGGTCATCGGGGATTTGAAGCGCGGCCAAACGCCCAGCCAATATAGCCTGGTGGACAAAACCGAGATCAAGACCTACCAGATCCGCAATCAGGGCGAAGAAACGCTGGATACTCCGCTCGGCCCCTTGCGCACGGTGCGTATCAACCAATACACCCCCGGCAAGACCCGAATGACCACGTTCTGGGTGGCGCCCGGAAAGCAATACCTGCTGGCGCGCATTGCACAGGAGAAGAACGGCAAGGAAGAAGTGCGTATGGAAATCCGGGCCGTTGACTATTAACCAGAGTTTTATCCGCATGGCTTCACCCCAAAACCGCCGGGCGCCGATTCCATGAATCGCCTGCTCCGGCATCCCGCCCGTCTGCTGGTTTTCGGCTTCGCCGCCGCCATCTTCATCGGCAGCGTGCTGCTGGCCCTGCCTGTCGCCAGCGCCGGTTATCCGATTTCCCTGATTGACGCGCTGTTCATGGCCACCAGCGCGGTATGCGTCACCGGGCTGGCCGTCGTCGATCCCGGCAGCGCGTTCAACGGTTTCGGCCAAGCGGTGCTGCTGGGCTTGGTGCAAATCGGCGGCCTGGGTATCACTACCCTGTCCACCACGCTGATTCTGCTGATGGGTCATGCGGTGTCGTTTTCCAGCCAGGACGCGGTGCAGGGCAGTTTCACCCTGAGTCACCGCGTCAGCCTGGGTTTGCTGTTGCGGCAGGTGTTGTTGTGGACGCTGGTCATTGAAGCGCTGGGAGCGCTGATCCTGTTTCTGACCGAGAGCCAGCGCCTGCCCCTAAATCAGGCGATCTGGGTTTCGGTATTTCACGCGGTCAGCGCCTTTTGCAACGCCGGTTTCGGCTTGCGTCCCGACAATCTGATGGCGGATCGGGCCAACGCCGGGATCGTGCTGCCGATTTCGCTGCTGATCATTCTCGGCGGGCTTGGCTTCGCGGTGCTGGCGGATCTGGCGCGCTGGGCGTCGCATCGCCTGCGGCGCCAGCGGGTGTCGCTCAGTTTGCACACCAAGGTTGCATTAACCATGACCGCAGCGCTGTTGCTGACCGGCATGGCGGGTTTTTTGATGCTGGAGCGCGCTAATATCCTGATTGATATGGGTTTCAAGGAAATCCTGCTGACCGGCTGGTTTGCGTCCGTCACGCCCCGCACCGCCGGTTTCAACACGGTGGATTACGGCCAGGCCACCGCCGCGACGCTGTATTTCACGATTGTATTGATGTTGATCGGCGGTTGTCCCGGTTCCACTGCGGGCGGCGTCAAGGCCACTACCCTGGGGGTATTGCTGGCTCTGGCGCGGGCGCGCTACCGGGGCGAGCGCGGAGTGCGGCTGTTCAATCGCAGCGTGCCGGATGCGAACGTCGCCAAGGCGACCTCGGTGGTGGCGCTGGCGTTCGTTCTCGTCATCATCGGAGTCATCCTGCTGTCCGCCGTGCAGGTCAGCGGCCAGTTCCATCCACGCACGGTCGAATGGTCGCTGGGCCTGCTGTTTGAGGTGGTGTCGGCGCTGGGCACCACCGGGTTGTCCACCGGCATTACCCCGCAACTGAACGATGGCGGCAAAATTTTAATCATGGCGCTGATGTTCATTGGCCGGCTGGGGCCGCTGACCATCGCCCTCGCCCTGGCCGGGCAGACGCTGCGCCCAGCGGTGTCGTATGCGGAAGAGCAGGTCATGATTGGCTAACGGGACGACGAGGAGATTGAACCATGCGCATTGCGGTTTTGGGTCTGGAGGATTTTGGCTTTCATCTGGCCTGCACCCTGAACGAACTTGGCGATGAAGTCATGGCGGTGGATCGGAACGAAAACCGGGTGCAGGAAATCATGCGCTACGTCAACAAGGCGGTTGTTGCTGATGTGGCCGACCGCGAGGCGCTCAAGGATCTTGGCATCCGCAGCATGGAGGTGGTGGCGGTGGATGTGGGCGAGCGCTTCGAGACCAGTGTGTTGTTAACGCACTATCTGCGGGAGCTGGGCATTCCCCGGGTGCTGGTCAAAGCCGCCAACGCGGATCAGGCTAAAATCCTGACCCTGATCGGGGCCAGCGATGTGATGCAGCCGGAGCGGGAGATCGCCATCAAGACCGCTCACCTGATTCATTATTCCCGCTCCAAACTGCTGGATGCGGTCGCGCTGGGCGATGGCTATTTCACGCTTACCCTGCGGGCGCCGCCCGGTTTTGTCGGGCGGAGGATCGAGGAACTGGAATTGCTCAACCGTTACCATGCGCGCCTGCTGGCTATCAAGCCGGCGGCGGAAAAAACCGCGCCTTTCGTGCCCGATGCTACCTACCTGCTGGCGCAAAACGATGTGCTGGTGGTGATGGGCGAGGAGGCGAAGCTGATTGAAATTCACCAGAAACTGAAATAACCCGCGTAACCACATCCTGCCTTTGGGAGCTTTTCCACATGTCTGCATCGGCCCACTGCATTTTCTGCAAGATCGTCCGGGGGGAAATTCCGGCGATCAACGTCTACGAAGACGAACACACCCTGGCCTTCATGGACATTCAACCAGCCAGTCCGGGGCATACGCTGGTCATTGCCAAAGCCCATGCATCCAGCCTGCTCGACATCGCCGAATCCGACCTGCTGGCGGTCGCCGTGACCACCCAGCGCATCGCCCGCGCGGTGCAACAGGCGCTGGCGCCCGACGGTTTTCGCATCAACCAGTTCAACGGCGCCGCCGCCGGGCAGACCGTGCCCCACTACCATGTTCACATCGTGCCGATGCGGGAAGGACAGCGCATCGGCGCTCATGGCCGCGCGCCCGCAGACAGGGATGAATTGAAGGCGCTGGCGGCGCGGATTCGGGATGCCCTCAGCCCTTGAGCGCCATGATCCGAAGCTGCGCCGGGCGGGCAAAGCGGGTCCGACTGCAACCTTGGCGATGCTGATCCGAATCAGGCAGCCGCTCGCCGCCGGGCAAGCAATTGCCTCAGATTTTCGCGGCTGAGCGCAAATAATCCGTTCTCGCGCCAGACATACTCATCCTGAATGATCAGCCCGGTCTCCGCGTAAAAGGTGGCGATGCTGGTCAGCATCTGTTGCGGATCGTAGCGGCTGCGAATGTAGCGGTCCTTCATATCCACCTGTTCCTGAAATAGAAAGTGTTGATGCCAGACCCAGGAGGCCGGGCTGTTCAACAACCGCAAGCCCTGGCGGCGCAGGGCCATGGACACGCCGGCGTCCTCGAAAGCGTTGGGATAGCCCTCGTGCAGGAATGGACCCGGATTGACCGTAAACAGGGTGGCGCCAATCGGGCACCAGTCGCACTCACGGAGAACCACCGTGGCCAGGTCGGCGACATCCCGCTCCCGGTCGTACAGTCCCAGTTCGATCAACTCCGCGTCGAGATGGCGGATAAAGCCGCCTGAGAACTGCAAGCGCCGGTTGGGAAACACCACCTTGCAGCAGACCGCGCCTATATCGGGCGCGCTTGACGCCCGCACCAGCAGTTCCTCCAGCCAGCCCGGTTCTGCGATCTCGTCATTGTCAAAGACCAGAAACCAGTCGCCACGGGCATGTTTCAGCGCTTCGCGTCGTCCGGCGGATGGGCCAAGATTGGTCGGGTGGTAGATCACGCGCACGGTTGCAAACTGCCCTTCAATGCGCTCGCGCAGAAACGCCACGGTCTCAGGCTCGGAACCGTTGTCAAACAGAATAATTTCATGCGGCGCCCGCACCGTCGCCCGCAAGCTCTCCAGAGCCGCCAGGGTTTGCCGCTGTTTGCCGAACGACAACATGATGATGGACAGGAAATGGTCGAACTGGCCTGCGCGGATCGCTTGCCGCAACCGGGCTTCGTTCTGGACCGTAGTGGTCGCTTCCTGCTGGCGATCCTGCTGGATCGACGTGGCCTGACGCTGGTGAAAGCGGTGGTAGTACACGAATTCCGGGATGTGGACAAAAGCCGAGCTGGGATAGTGAAAGGCCATCCGCATCAGCAGATCATAATCCTGGGCCGCGTCGAAGCGCGGATCGAACAGCCCCACCCGGACGAATGCTTCCCGGCTCATCAACTTGAAGTGGGTGGCGTACATCCGTTCCAGATTCTCGGTGAAATAATCCTGACGCGGCAGGTGCTCGAACGAGATGCGGCTGATTTCCTCGTCGCGCTCGTTCACATTGATCCGGGCCGAGTGCGCATAGACGATCCCATCGCGCCAATAGCGCAGACAGACAGCGACCGCATCCGGGGCCAGAAAGTCGTCGCAATCCAGAAAACCGATAATATCGCCATGCGACTCGATCAAGGCCCGGTTCTGGGTGCGGGAAATACCCTGGTTGACGGGGTTGGCGAATGTCCTCAAGCGGGGATGACCCGCCAGCCGATCCAGAATCTGCTGGACGCGGGGATCGGATGAAGCGTCGTCTACAGCGATCACTTCAACTTCTGGATAGCTTTGCTCCAGAGCGCTGCGCAGGCAGCGTTCCAGATACTCGGCATGGTTGTAGATCGGCACGATGATGCTGACCCGCAGCGGTTCCTCCACCCGCCGGGCCGACTCCAGTTCATCGGGTTTGGTCATCACGCCCCGTCGCAGCAACCGGCGTACGGCTTGTTTCCAGCCGAAGGGCAACCGGCGTAATAGCTGGCCCCCCGGTCCTCGATAAACGGCCACGCCCGCCCGCCACGCCCATCGCGCCAGCCGGACGGCCAGCCCGTTGCGCTGCTCGCGCAGCCAGCGCGCCCCATCCCGCAACGGGGCGGTCAACCGCCACGACCGCGAGGTGACGACCCGCTCATGGCGATCCCGCCACTCTCGATCAAGCCGCACGAGTGTGGCGCGTTGCGTCTCCAAATCGGCGCGCTGCGCCTCCAACTGCACATCGTAGCGCTGGACCGCCAGGGTTAATTCATCAACTTTCCGCACCGCCTCGGCGCGCTGCTCCTCGGTTCCTTGCAGTAATCGTTGCAGATGCCGCGCCCGGGCGATCACGTCCATCAATTCCCAGTCGGTCCAGCGCGACCGCCATTTGGTTACGATGGCCTGGAACGCCGCCACGGCGCGCTGTTCATCCGCCGCCACGCCCAGGCCGCCCCCCTCGTGAATCCGGTAGCAGGCAGAAACGACGGCGCGATGCCGAAATTCGCCGCGCCCCCGCAGTTGCAGCCAGAAATCCCAATCCTCGTATAAATCGAATCGCTCATCGAAGCGACAGGGCGACGCGCCCTGCAACGCCTCCCGCCGAAACAGCAGCGCATGAATCGGAATAAAGTTCTCGCAGCGCAACCGGGCATCATCGAAAGGATCGTTATAGACCTGGATCGTTTCCCAGTCGTCGCCGCTCGAACGCCGGACGCAACGGACGCCCGCGTAGGCGGCAATGGTTGCCGATTCCAGACCAACCTGATCGACCAAGCCTGCAATGTGGTCCGGCTCGAACCAGTCGTCATCATCCAGAAAAATCAGACAATCGCCCTGGGCCAGATCCAGCCCCAGGTTGGCGGCGGCGCTCCGCCCCAGCGCATGATCGGCCTTCCCTGTTCGCAGCGGAAACCGGCAGGGCGCTGAATCCAGTTTCAGTTCGCCTGCGCCGAGCGCGTCCACCAGCACGATTTCGATGCGTTGATACGTCTGCGCCGCCAGCGAAGCCAGCGCTGTAGCCAGTTCCGCCCGCCCGCTGGAACGAACGATCACCGACACCAGAGGACCCGCTGGCAGGGCTTCCGGGATATTGGCGACCCGCCACCAATCGGTGGCCGTTGCATAAAGCGCCTGAAATTTTCGGGTGGCTTCGCTGCCCTCAATCACCCAATACGCTTCGGCGGCCCCGACCTCGTGCGCCAGCGTATAGGTGCGGTAGCGATTCAGCGCCTCGATATGGCGATCATAGGCCTGGGCTGACAACTGGCTGGTAAAGCAGGCAATAGCCTGGCGCTTGCGTTCCAGCAGGTCGGAAATATCCAGCAGCCGGTTGGGCGGCAATGGCGCGCCGATTTCATAAAACGCCAGCGCCCGCCCGCCGCCCAAACGCCGGATCGCCTCCAACGCCGCCAACGCCAGATTCCGATGATCGGGATGCAACTCATACGGCGATGGGGCATACAGCCAGCGCGCATCCGCCGCCATCGCCGTTGCGCAGATCCGGCGCACCAAAGACTCGTCATAGACCAGTGCCCGGTCGCGGTATTCCCAGAACCGGGGTTCTCCATACCCGATAATGGCCGCTGCCGCCCGGCTTTCCCGGCGGCGCTGGGCAATATAGGCTTCCCGTTCCGGGCCGTCGGCATGGAAACCGCCGCCATCGGTCAGGATGACGACCGCAACCCGATCCCCGGCGGCGACATGGCGCATGATGGCGCCGGCGCAACCCAATGCCTCATCGTCCGGGTGCGGCGCCAGCACCAGGATGGAACCCTTTCCCAGGATTTGCACCGCGTGATAGGGTATCAAATCGCTTTCGCTGCTCATNNGTCGAAACCCTATCACCCACCCGAACCTGACGCCGTCCGATCATGCCCGAACCCAAGGACGAAATTTATCATACCCGGGATTACCGTCCTGGCGATGAAACCGCCATTGCCGCGCTCTTCGGCGCAGTATTTGGTCAGCCGTTGAGCGAAAGTCAGTGGCGATGGAAATACACGGGAACCGGCATGGCGTCGCCGCCGGCGCGGTTGGCCTTTGATCACACCGGACGGCTGGTGGGTCATGCTGGCGCGATCCCGCTGCGGGGCTGGCGGCAAGGTCGTCCACTGCCGTTCTTCCAAATCTGCGACGTAATGGTCCACCCGGACGCTCGTGGGCAACTGGGGAGGCGGAATCTGTTCACCGTGCTGGCGCGGGAATTATTAGGCAGTCTGGCGGAACGCTGGCCGGATGCGTTTGCCTATGGCTTTCCCGGTCGGCGACCGTTCCGGCTTGGAGAGTACGCCCAGGTTTACGGCTGGGTGGAACAGGCGTCCGCCATGTGCCGACTGGCCCGGCGCAGAGGGCTTCCGCTGTTGTACGCACGACCGCTGGCCTGGGATGACTCGCGGCTGGATGCGCTGTGGGCCCGGCTGGCGTCCGGCTTCGCCCTGGCGCTGGTCCGCGACCGCGCTTATTTGCGCTGGCGCTACGCAACCCACCCCTGCCGCGTCTACCAGCTTCTCGGTATCTATCTGGCCGGTCGGCTGCTGGGTTGGGGAGTGATCCGGCAGGACGATCATCATTTGCGAGTCATTGACCTGCTGACATCGCGTCGCTGGCTGAAACCGGCGTTGGCCGCGCTGGATCGCACGGCGGCGGCGACCGGTGCGTCCGAGGTGGAAATCTGGCTGCCGCACGGTTGGCGCGAGACCGTTGATGGGCAACAAAAACTCACCGAAGTTGTGGTCGCCAACATGATTTGGCGACTGCCGATTCCAACGACCGAAGCTCAGGAAGCGCTGTACTACACCATGGGCGATCTGGATATCTTCTAGCGCTCCGACTGCGGCTAATGGATTTCCCAACGGTTTTCCAGGTAGCAGATTCCCAGCTCGTGCGAATCCTTGCGCACCTCCAAGTCCGGCAACACCTTTTCGTGATAAACCATCAAGCCCTGATCGTCGAAGATCCGGGCGTGGGCGGAATACAGACCGCCCAGTAAGGGCACGCACGGGTAGGTGATCAGAATTTCTCGTTGCCGTCCCCGAAGCGGCGGCTGCCCAGACAGATGCGTGCCCGTGACGTACACGCCACGCCCGTCATCCATCTTGATCGACAGGGTGACATGAAAGGGCAGGTCGTCGCGGGCGCTTTCCAGTCGCAGTCGAAACCGTAAATCATCGCCGCGCCGGCATGGCAATTCATTCAGCAGTTCGAGGCTGACGATGCGTGCGGGCAGGTCGGAGTGCATCCCTGCCTCCAATTCCTGGCGTTGGGCGTTACGCTGCGCCTGCCAGGCTTCGTAGACCGGGATCACCCGATGCGTCTCGCCATGCAAATGGATTCGGCCCTCACGCAGCCAGAGCGTTTCATCACAAAACATGCTGACCTGATACAGGCTGTGGGAACAGAACAGGATGGCGCGGCCCCGGTTTTTGAATTCCATCATCCGGTCAATACACTTTTTCTGGAAATACACATCGCCCACCGATAACGCCTCGTCCACGATCAGGAGGTCCGGATCCAGCGAGGCAATCAATGAGAACGCCAGCCGCATCCGCATCCCGGTGGAATAGGTCTTTAACGGTCGGTCAATGAACGCTTCCAGTTCGGCGAAGGCGACGATTTCATCAAAGCGATCCTGAAGCAGTCGGCGCGGCAGGCCCAACACGTCGCCGTAGAGAAAAATATTCTGCCGTCCGGTGAATTCCGCGTGAAACCCAACCCCCAGTTCCAGCAGGCCCAGCACTGCGCCATCCCGCTCGACGATCCCGCCGGTCGGAGTCAACGTGCCGGCGATCAGTTGCAGCAGCGTACTTTTGCCGGCCCCGTTGTCGCCCACCACACCCAGGGTTCGACCGTGCGGCAACTCGAAGCTGACGCCCTGCAACGCTGTAAAGTCGGTATGGCGCCGCTGTCGAAAAAGCAGTTCCTTTAACCGATCCATGGGTTGATCGTACAGCCGGTAGACCTTGCTCAGGTCACGGACCCGCAGCGCTGGATGGGTGCCGCCCATGCTTCCTGATTCTCCTGAGGTGTGGAACGCTTCCAGCCCGTCAAACCGGCTGGAAGCCGGTTCCACTCAACCGCAAAAACTCGGCTTCATATGCGCCGACCATGTTCTGAATGGATAACTGCTCTGCTCGTTTCAAACCACGCGCTACCAGGGCCTGCCGACCCGTGGCATCCGCCAGCAGCCGCAACACCGCCGTCGCCAGCGCCTGCGGGTCATTCGGCGGCGTCAGCATCCCGTATTTTCCGCCGCCCAGCACTTCGCACGGGCCGTAGGGACAATCGGTGGCGACCACTGCCGTACCACACGCCAGCGCTTCGAGCAGGGTGTAACCGAAGCCCTCGAACTGACAGGTGTGGATGAATACATCAGCGCAGCGCAGGTAAGGATAAACATTGTCGCGGTGGCCGAGCAGACGCACCGCATCGCTCAAACCTTCAGCGGCGATTTGCGCCTCCAGCGCCGCCCGTTCCGGGCCATCGCCGAGAATGATGAGGATCACTGGACGTTCGGCATGAATTCGCCGAAAAGCCTCCAGCAGCAGACCGAGGTTTTTTTCCGGCGCCAGCCGGGCGACCGCGCATAGCACCGGGGTTTCAGCCCGGTCAAGATCCGCCAGTTCCGGCGCCGGTTCCTGTGCGGCGCTCGCAGCGGCGGTAAAATCAATGCCATTGGGAATGGTGACGATCCGGCTCGTCGGCGTCAGGAAATGCCGATGCAATTCATCCGCCGTGCCCTGCGAGGGCACGATCACCCGGTCGGCCAGCAGCGCGGTTCCCGCCACCGCAGCGCGCAAAAACAGGCGGCGACGAAAGCCCTGCTCGTGATGGCGCATGTATTCGTAAAACGGCCCCCGGTAACTGGCTACGGCCTTCATCCGGCCACCGCCCAGCCGCCGACCCAGCGTTACCAGCGCGGAGGGGTAATGCATCATGCCGAGCGCCACATCCGGTTGCACGTCGCGCAATAATCTCGCCGCGCTTCGGACATCGGTCAGCAGTTTACGGCTATTCTCGAAACCACCCGACAAACCATAAGCGGAAGTATCACGGAAGTCGTCGTATCGCTGCGGCAGCAAGGGTTGGAGAACTGCGGGCGCGGCTAAAGTAATGCGGCGAATCGAACGACGATCCAGAGCGTGCAACAGATTGGCGGTGGTCCGTTCGGCGCCGCCGAACACATAGGCGATATGCAGAATCAGGAGGTGGATAGCGACCTCCTACAGCACATCGGCAAAGCCCGGCTCCAGCCGCTGGAATACATAGGCTCCCGCAGCGAGCGCGCCAACAGCAAACAGGATCAAACCCGCCAGCAGCAGGGATTCCGGCCACACGCCAACCAATACCGCGCTGTGATAACCCTCAGCGAAGGCGGTAAAGGGATTGCATCGGATCAGACTGTGAAATTCCGCCGGCGCCAGCGTCAAGGGATAGAGGATAGGGGCGGTGTAAAAAATCACCGCCAGCAACAGACCCAGCGCTTGCGTGATATCCCGCAAATAAACGGTGAAAGCCGCCAGCAGCAGGCCCAGCCCCGCCGTCACTGCAAACTGGAGTCCCAGCAGCACGGCAACCGCTCCCAGCGCATTCAGGGAGAATCCACCCCGCCATAAGGCCCATACCGCGAGAAACAGCACATAGCTGCCAGCCTGCACCATAAAAGCGGCGGCAGCGGCGGCCAGCGGGAACACGATGACGGGGAAATGGACTTTGCGAACCATCTCGCGGCGGTTGAGAATGGCGCCGGCGGCGCGATTCAATCCTTCCTGAAAGGCAAACCAGGGCAGCAGCGCCGACAACAGAAAAACGATGAACGGCGTATCCGCCAGCGCCGATCCCTCTGCAAAGCGGGTGCGCATGACAGCGGCGAACACCCACCAGTACAGCAGAATATACAGAATCGGCTGGAGAACGCTCCACAGGACGCCGAGCAGAGAACCGGCGTATTGCTCACGCAGTTCCCGCCCGATGAAGGGCGGGAGCAACCGTAGCGCGCCGGGCAGATAACGAATCGGCATGATTATGCGCGATCAATACTTGGTAAAACGCACATCGTTGGCTTGATCGTAGTACTCCCGGAACCAGTCGCCATCCACGAATAACCAGGTTTCGCTATGCTCAAAACTCTTGCGTGGCTGACTATAGGGTTTGCCCTTGAACATGACTTCTGGAACCGAGGCGTCGAATTTAACCTGGACTTTGGCTAGTGCGCCCTGGCGGGTGATGCCGAGAATTTCGTGGCCCTCGTATTTAATCGTGCCGCGCGCCGCCTTGTAGACATCGTACCCGGCGCGCGCCCGATAAAAAGGATCCTGAAAGGCATAGCTTGCGCTCAGATCCTGTGCTTCCATGGCTTGCCAGAAGGTTTGAACTCGTTCGCGCAGCCGCGCCTCGCCGAATCGCTCCGTATCACGCTGCTTGGCCGCATCGGCGGCTTGTTGTTGCAATTCATCAGGCGTGAATTCATAGCGGACCATATCGATCTGCTGAAAGGTGTCGTTCTTGTAGCGCTTCGCGATCACCTGATAGCGGTCGCCGACCGCCCAAGCGGTCCTGTTGGTGAAATCCAGGCCAAGGCGCGTGGCTGGAGACGGATCCAGGGACAGGGCTTTGCCCCAGGTTGCGCCATAGTCGGTCGAAAACTGGATATGGATATTTGGACGAATGTTCCGCCAGTCTTCCCAAATCAGCATGGCCGCGCCCGGCTTGGCGCCAAAAGCTACCGAAGGATCGCGCGCTTCAAACGTCTGTAATTCAGCAGGTCGCGGCTGCAATGGCTCTGACCAGGTAGCGCCATTGTCGGTCGAACGAATGAGATACACGTCGTCTTTCGCCTTCGGATCGCGCGTATGCCAAGCGCCGCTCACGGCGATGACGATATGCCCTTGGGCATCTGCGGTTGTCTCAAGGTGGGAGACATCCAGCCCTCGCAGCTTTTCAAAGCTAAAACGCTTCCAATTCCGGCCTTTATCTTCCGAGTAAACGCCTTCCAGCAGTTGTTCCTGAGTATCGCCGTAGTGGCCTACCCACAGCACGAACCAGCGCCCGCCCGCCTCGAATGTTTGGAAAAAGGGGCTGATGGGAGGAGCGTCAGCAATCTTGATAGGTGTGCCGAATGTTTTCTTAGCGCGATCAAAGATCCGCATGACCACGGACAATTTGCTTTCGAAGAGCGTGTGCGCAAATACGGGAAGCAGATCTTTATCTACAATCCATGCCGGGTAAGCGCCCGGCAATACTCGTTCTACCGGTGACAGCGTTTTTCCATCGCTTTCGACAGAGCGGAAATACAGATGATAGCGCTCGCCTTTTTCCTTATCGCCCTTTTCACCCAGCCAAAGCAGATAGGTAATTCCATCCCGATGGGCGAGACGCAAGCGAGTTAACGCCTCCGATTCTTCGCCGCTTACTTCCAACGGCTTCGCGGATTCTTCGCCGCTGCGCAGTGCGGGCAACAGATAGAGTGTTTTATTCGGTAATTTATCGCGCCACAGCACGGCTAAATTCTGACCCGCTGGAGCGATGGCTAAACCCGATTGAGCGCGTTGCCGATCCGTGACGCCTAATCCCGTTTCAGAACCCTGGGGGGCGCGGACATAGAGCGTATTATCCTCTGATCCATAGTAGGCAAACCAACCTTTTCCTGCATCATCCAGCACATAGCTCCAAGGCATTTGGGATTCCAACGGATGCTGGTTAAGCACCGCCGATTCCAGGGCTAATGCCATTACCGGCCCAATCAGTAGCAAAATTCCAAAGATAGGCGCGCGCAATTGTTTCTTCATGCATTTATTGCCTCAAAGATAAAGGGGCTGCTCTCGCAGCCCCCTGTTTAGCAGAACACCCGTCTAGCTTACATTACTGGGCGACGCTAACACTGGTGCCGACAAAGCCGTCACCCACATCGACCGGGTAATTCCTGCCATCAAATGCCGAGAAGATCTGGGCGCGGAGGTTCACCGGAGAGTTGACGCCGGTCGAAGCCAAGCTGCGACCATTGTTGGCGAGATTAGCCTGACGAACCGACTCACGATTGCCATAGCGCAACCAGAGCGCATTATTGAAGGCGCTGCCGAACTTCACGGTGTCGAAGTTACCCGTCGGGTTGTACTCCAGCTTGGTCACGACCGCCTGATTGGAATTGAGCGTGCGCGTAGCAGCAGTGACGCGGGTGCCTACCGCCGTCAAATTCGCCAAGGCCCCTGGCGCCTGAACCTGAACGTCAGTCCAGCCGCCGAAGTCGCCGATCTCGCGCAGCGCGCCGGCGCTGAGCAGGTTTTGAACATCCACTGCACCGACGCAAGTGACGGTTATTGGTGTTTGACCGGAGACAGGATTCTCATCCCGATCATACATCACGTCATTGGGGGTGTTGGTGTAAACCGCGCTCAACCAGAGCCGCGTGGTCAGGTTGGGCTGCAACTGCCCTACATTCGGCGCATAACCCACCGACGTCAGGTCGGTGGCGGGGGCAGCAGCCGGATTAAGCTCCTGATCATAAACCGCATTATGCGCAATCGGCGTCACGAAGAAGCGCGTGGTGATATAACCCGCAGTGCTGGATGAGGCAATCGGCATGATCGAGGTCGTAACCGGCGCACTCAAGCTGCCTGCTGGCCTAAGATTGTCAGCACCCATCGAGGGATCGCCCGCGATGACTTCGCCGGCGGTCTCGTTACGATCCGAGAAATCATACCGGAGCAGAGCGCCCGCAAGATTGGTATTGGGAGCAGCGTTATACGCGCTGTAACCCCAAACCGCGCCACCTGCGAAGTCCACCAGCATGATCTCGCCAAAGAGCGAGCCTTCAAATGGGGCATTCGGGGAATCGTAGTTATCAACCACTAGGAAACCACGCGCCGGCGTCAAGCCCTTCATCATGGCGAAGCTTTGACCGGTCGTGTAGACCGCTTTCTGCTGTCTTTCCTTCGGCTCGGCAAGGACGCCCTGCGCATCACCGTATTTGCCACTGGCGTCAAAGGTCACGACATCAAACGGGCTGGTAACCCGGCGAACATCGAATTCCTCGCAGGATGCACCCGGATTTTCGGCATTCGCCCCCCGCTTGTAGTACCAGCGATAATGCAGCGTCTGCGGCTTAACTGCGCTGGCGGTGCCGTCCTGATCCGCAAGGTTGATGGTGGTGAATATGGAAGTCACCGTATCGCTGACGGCAAAGTAAGGGAACAGCAGCGCATCTGCTTGCGCGGCATTCATGCCGGCAAACGATACTCCCAAACCTGCCGCTACGGCGGTCGCAATCTTCGTAACCTTAAACTTCATAGTGTTAGCTCCCAAGCGTTGGCTCACAATCAAGCCTTTGAAAAAACAGTTGCGTGAAGCCCCAAGGACAGTTCAGCGGTGACTTGACACGCCTGCCGCACGATCACGGCGAACACGCTTCACTGCCTGTGGATTCTACACAACAATGTGTTGCTGTCAATACATCCAAGAAACAAAAACAACCTTACCACCAATGGAAAAGACGAACACCTTGTGCGTCAAACAGAATAAATCCGTAGAATCCGCACGTTAAGAACGGCAGATTATTTTTTCTGCCTTGAGACGCCTTGTTGTTTTTTTTTGCAAAAAAGCAACAAGGCGTCTAAAAAACCACTTTTCTAATTATTTTAGGTTCGCCCAGCGAAGAATATCTAATTAAATTTAATTATCAACAGATTACAACAAATTTCCGGCGGCATGACCGCCCCACAAGGTTCTGAACGCCTGTTCCAACTGACCGACAAACCGCAATGTCTCAAAGGGGGGGCCGATCCTGCACCGCGTTTGCAATGCAGCGCGCAGCGCGCGCAGCCGGACCACATCCTTCGCCAAGGCGACGCCGTGCGCCTCATAATCGCCGATATCCTCTGCAATAAGCTCCGTTAATCCTAGCGCGGTTAACAGGCTCGTGCAAACCCGCGATTGAAAAGTTGCGCCCCGCAACGTCAGCACCGGCAACCCCGCCCATAACGCATCGCTGGCTGTAGTGTGGGCATTGACGATGAATGTGTCCAGAAACAGATCCGCCAGCCGATGCCGTTCCAAATGCTCCAGCTTGGGTCGGCGCGGCGCGAAAACAAGACGCTCCGGCTCCACGTCCTGCGCCTGCGCCGCCTTGCGCAGATGATCAGCGCAACGTGGCGTCTCCGCCAACAACCACAACACGCTATCCGGCGCCTGCCGCAGAATCCGCATCCATGCCGAGAAAACCGCCGGTTCGATTTTATACGGGGTGTTGAAGCAGCAGTAAACGAAAGCATCTTCCGGCAGCCCTGCATCCGACCGGGTGATTCCAGTCGCTGCAATCGGCTGTTCATCATCGTTGATTTGATAGCAATCCGGCAAATAAACCGGCTGTTCGCTGAAAAAGGGTCGCAGATTCTCCGGCAGCACCACCTGATCCGCGATGATATAGGGAATGTAGTCGGCCCCCAGCGTGCCGGGATAACCCAGAAAGTTCACCTGTATCGGCGCCGGTCGCAAGGCAAAAATTTCCGGTCGGGCGAAACGGGTGTAGCCCTGCAAATCCACCAGCACATGCACGCCATCCGCCGCGATACGCGCCGCTGCTTCCGGGTTGCTCAGGCCGGATAATTCCACGAACTGATCGCACGCACCCGCGATCTGCCGCCAGTAATGACTGCCGTCACCGGGACGAAGGCTATAGCCGATGATCTCGAATGAGGCGCGATCATGGACTTGGAACAGCTTGCGGATCAGATGAGCCGTGGCATGGTCGCGGAAATCGCCGGACACATAGCCGATCCGTAACCGACCCTCATTGAGGGTGGACGGCCACACAATCCGCAAATTCCGGCGAATCGGCGTCATCAGCGCATCCACTGCCGTCGCCTGCGCCCGGGCTATCGCCAGTTGCAAAGCCGGTTCAATCGGCAGACTCAACATGCGGTGCGGTTCCAGACCTGCAACAAATCCATACTGAATCGCGTCCTGCGCCAAATCGCCAACGGACGCGAGCGCTGTATCCCAGTCGCTCCAATCGCACTCCTGCTGCGCCGCGAAAACCTGGGCCAGATAAAGCCCGCGTGCGGTGTAACGCTTGTGCAGGCTATCGGGCAGCGTCTCGCCCGGCAGCCGCCATGGCTCGAATTCCCGTTCCAGCGCCTCGTGCGGATATCGCTCTCGCAACAATTCCAGCACGGCGTCTGCTTCGACAAATCGGCCTAAATTCGCCAAGGCGCGCGCCTTGACGCACCCTGCCGCGCATTGCATTTCCGGCGCGCCCGCCAAGGATTCAACCTCGGCCAACGCCTCGGCAAACCGGCNNCGCTGCTGGGGCGGCAACTCCGGCAACGCCAGCAACCGGTCGCACACGGCCAGCGCTTCCGTCAATCGCCCCAACCGCCGCAGCGCTTCCATCTGATACAGCAAAGCATCGGGATGGTCGGGAAAGAGTCCAAGGCTCTGCACCGAGGTCGCCAGCGCTTCCTCATCGCGTCCGAGCGCCAGACAGGCCATGCTACGCCCCAGCAGGCATTCGCCATCCGCCGGCTGCAACGCCAACACCCGGTCGAAAGCGCCCAGCGCCGGCTCCAACTCGCCCGCTTCCCAACAAACGTGCGCCAACTGTCGCCACGCTTGCACCTCGTCGGGCTGGGCCTGAACCCGTTGCTGATAGCGCGCCTGTTCCTGCTTCAACCACAGCCGGCGCAGTGCGGCTTGTGCTTCGGGCTGCATTGTCTCTCCTTCGTCCGCTGCGCCTCAGCCCGCCGGCGGTCTGATCAAGGGCGCCACTTCCTGCATTTTACGCTTGATTTCTTCGGTGACCTGATCGGCTTCCCGGCCGTCCCGCACTACATGTGGCGTGATCAAAACGATCAGTTCGGTGCGATCCATCTCTTCACTCGTGTTGCCAAACAGCGCGCCCAGCACCGGAATCTTGTACAACACCGGAATACCGCCCTGTCCTTCGGTGCGGTTGTCACGGATCAAGCCGCCCAGCACCAGCGTCTGGCCGTTCTTGACCGCCACCTTGCTGGTCACGCTGCGCTGCAAAAACGAACGCTGTGAAGTCGCGGCATCGATGGGCCCAACGTCAATCACTTCCTGCTTGATCTCCATATTCACCATGCCGCCGGAATTAATTCGTGGCAACACATCCAGCAGCACNNATCGGCTGCTGGGTGCCCACGCGGATGACCGCCTGCTGGTTGTCCGCCACCATCACTTGCGGCGAGGACAGCACCTTGATTTTGGAATCGGTGGCCAGCGCATTGAGCAGCGCTTTCACGATGCCGGCGCCGTCGGTGATCGCGTAGGAGAACTGATTAGCCGGGATGCCTTTGAGCGCATCCGTCAGCGTGAGGTTGCTGGGGAGACCCAGGGAACCGTTGCCGTCGTAATCACGGCCAACATTATTATTGAAGAACCACTGCAATCCATACTTCAGCTTTCCGCTTAAAGTCACCTCGGCGATGGTGGCCTCGATCAGCACTTGGCGGGGCGAAACATCCATTTTTTCCAGCGTATTGACGATGCGCTCGTAATTCTGGCTGGTGGCCCAGATCAGCAACGCGTTGTTCTCGGTGTCAGCGACGATGCGCACCTCTTCCATCCCCGCGCTGGGTCCGCCGCCACCGGCGCTGCCGCCGCCTGACGCGCCCGCACGGCTGCCCGCACGGCTGCCGAAGCCACCGCCAGCGGACGCGCCCAACGCAGACGAACCACCGGATGACGACGCCGATCCCGGCGCTGACGCGCCGGACAGCGCCGATGCGCCGGAACCACCGCCGCCCAATCCGGCGCCGCCCGCTCCCAACCCACTGCCCGCTCCCAGCCCGCCGGACAACTGGGCCGGCTTCAATCCCGGCGCCAGATCGCCACCGCGCGCGCCGCCGCTACTGCCTCCCAAATTAAACAGGCCATTGAGCAGTTCCGCGACGTAATCGGCCCGGCTGTTCTGCACTGCATAGACGTGCAACCGCTCGCCGCCGACGCCATCCAGTCGCTCGATCCAGGTCGCCACTTCCTTGAGATATTCCACTTGCGGCGTGATCACCAGCACCGCGTTCAGCTTGCTCAGCGGCACGAACCGGAGCAGGCCGGCTATCGGCGTCCCCGATCCCTCGCCCAGCAATTGATTCAGATTAGCCGCCATGGCCTGGCTGTCTACATTGCGCAGCCGGAACATGCCGATGGACATGCCCTTGAGCCAGTTCACGTCGAAGGTGTCAATGGTACTCTGGACGTTGGCGAGTTCCTGAGGCGTCCCGGCCAGAACCAGCAGATTACGGAGGGTATCGGCCCGCAAAATGCCGCCTTCCGACAGGAACGGCGCAATGATCGTCTGCATCTCGGTAGCGCTGATATAGCGCAGCGGCACGATCCGTATCCCATAGCCCACGCCACCGCCACCGAGGCGCGGGGTTAACCCTCCTTGCCGCACCGCGCCAGCCATCGGCAGGATTTTATTAATCCCCGCCTCGCGCACCAGCACTGCGTTATTCATTCGCAGCAGCGTTTCCAGTGTCGGCAGCAATTGATCCCGCGCCAGTGGACGAATTGTCTGGACCGTCACTTCGCCCTGTACTTGCGGATCGACCGTGTAGTTTTCCTTGAGCGTTTCAAAGATGACCTTGACGACATCGCGGATATCGGCGCTTTCAAAATTGAGAGTAACCTCGCCGGGCGCGGTCTGAATCACCGGCGCTGGCTTAACCGCAGCTTTTCTATCGATGAAATTGCCGGTGCCGGGCAGAATGATCCCAGGTCTGGGAGCCAGGGCGGCTGTACCCCGGTCGGTTCCGGGCGGCGCGGGAGCCGGCAGCGGGGTCGCAGTCAAGCGCACCGATGGCTCGCTAACGGACGAATCACCGGGCGCCGCTATCTCCTGAGTATTCTGATCGGGTGTCGTCGTTGCGCATGCGCTCAGCAGGAATGCCAGCAGTACGCCGGGCGCCGGCGGGAATAGCGGATTTCTCATGAAGGTATTGGCCTTTTCCATCATTGTTGCGGCGGCGGCGGCGGGACAACTGACGCCGGCAATGCATTGGGCGGCGGTACGACTACCGACCCACTGGCCGGTGGCCCCGGATTCTGCGCCGGCTTCGCGCCGACCCGTCGTGGTCCGGTCGGCCTTTTCGGTCGCGTCAAAACCAGTTCCTGGGTTGCGTCGCCCTTGCGCAGCACCACCCGGTTGGGAAAAACCGTTTCCAGGCGCCATTCGCCCACCGTCTCGCCCGGTTTGATCCGCGCCGTCCTGGCGTTGGGTTCCTCAGGCCGCAGCAGGGCGACCGTTATCTGAGGGGTGATCATCACCCCGAGCAGCAGGAATTTCTGTTCCGGCCCAACCGGCGGTTTTTCCGGCGGCAGGGGCGAGGCTTCATCAGGGGGCGGCGGCGGTTCAGGTCGACGGGCGGCGATAAACAACGGGCGGGTAGCCGTCTCTGCATACTGATCCGGTAGCGGCAATTTGAACGGCTCCAGCGGCGGCGCCGCCGGCAGTTCCGGCCCCCGCGCCGCTGCGCCCGCGATGGTTGGCAGGCGCGGCGGGTGGCGCAATTGCCAGAACAGAGCGGCTGCCGCCAACCCGCCGACCACGAGCCACCACAACAGCCCGGCAGATCTGGCCGACATCTAACCGCCCTCCTTGCGCAGATAACCCGAGACTTCAAACTGAACGCTTAATTGCACCCGGGTATAATTGGCCACCCGGCCACCGGACAATCGTGGCCGGCTCTCTCGCGCCGATACCTGTAAATTATCCACGAACAACAGCGGGGTCTGTGCTTCAAGATCATGCAAAATCTTCCGCAGGCTATCAACATCGCCATTCATAGCCGCGCTAACCGTCACTTTTACGGCGTTCCCTTCTTCAGCCGGCGGCAGCGCCTGAGTGCTTTGCAGAGTTCCGCCCGCAGCTTCAACGACGGCCTTAACCCGCTGTTGCAGATCGGCGGCGGCCAGCGCCGGCGCGGATTGCGGCAGGTACTGCGCAATCACGGCGCGGTCCTGCTGAATGCCGGTCAACAACTGCTGGATAGGTTCGCGGCTCGCAGCCATCCGCTCCAACTGTTGCAAACGCCCCTGCTGTTGTTCCAGAGCATCCTGGTAATAGTGATAGCGGGCAATCCAGACCCGGTCCACCAGCAGGTAAAGCGCGCCCCCCGCCAGCAGCAACAGCAGCGATAAAGCCGCTGCGCGATGCCCCCAGCCCAGTCCCGTCGCGGCAGTCATCAAGGTTCCCGACCGATCCGGGCGCCGAGTACGAAACGCTCTTTGCCCGTCCGGGGATCGGTATTCACCGGCGACAAAAATCCTGCGCTATTGAACAGCCTGGATGATTCGACAATGCCAACGAGCGCCGACGCCTTGGCGGACTGGCCGATGATCTGCAAGGTATCTCCATTGATCTGCAAGCGTTCGACCCAGGTATCGTCCGGCAGAATCGTGGTCAGCTCCCGCAACACATCTATCCGGGGCGGAACGGTTTGTTTCTTCTGCGCCAGCATCCGCGATGTCGCCAGAACCTGATCCAGCTGGTCGCGCAGGGCCAGGGTTTGACTGGCGGATTTCTGGATCTGAGCAACCTTGTTCATCGTTCCAATCACCAGCAGGCGCTGCTGCCAAATCGGCAGCGCTACGGCTGCCGCAATGAGCAGCAGACTGATCGCCATCACCCCCGTGCGCAACCGCCGACCCCAGAGATCACGACGCGGGCGCTGCTCCGGCGGAAGCAGATTAAGGCCGGGACGACCGCCCGCCAGATCCAGCGTATCCGGCGGCAACCCTCGCTGTCGCAACTGGGCCAATACCGGATCGGCGGCGCTGCGCGGCAGGGCGGTCAACTCGACCCGCAGCCGACGCTGCGCGGGCTGGCGCTCCAGCACCGTCACATCGTAATAAACCTGGGCGGCGGTGAACGGCGTCAACCGGTCCATCTCGAATCCCGCCACCTGGCGCAGGTTTTTCTCAGCCGCCAGCGGCAAGGTGAGTACGCGGGTCAGCGCTTGAGCGGCAGGAAAACGCAGCGCCAGATACCGCGAATTTTCGGTTCTGAACCAGGCCGCCACGCTATTCCAATCGAGCGCGGCCCGGTCCAGCCGCTCCAACCTCTGCATCTGCCCGGCTTCCTCGCGCACCAGATCATAGCCCTGGTCGTCCACTGCAATCACCAGCCGGCGCGCCGAACCCGCCAGCCAGCGTCGCACACCCACAGGCANNTCACGCCACGACAACAATCGCAAATTTCGTCCGGCGGTCCCGCTCTGCGTATCGAACACGGCTTTCACAATCACAGCGGTTCCCGACTCCGTTTCCGCCGCAACGGCGATATGATAAACGCTCGAACGGCTTTGGGAGAAAAAGGATGGATTGTTACCCGGCGGCAGTGGCGGCGGCGGCGATCCATCAGCAGAAGCACGGGCGCGGGTCTGCGCATAATCGGCGATGCTGCGTTCATCCAGCCCCAAGGCTTGCAGCGCCTGGATGGGCGCCAACTCCGGGTTCACCCCGTAATGAAATGAATGGACCGTCGCCACATCGGCAAGCCGCTCGTGAAGTTCTCTGGTTATTCCCGACACCTGCCCCAATTCATCGAGGCTCTCGAATGGCGCATTCTTCGATCCTGACGCGGTGCTTCCGGCCCCATGCGGCGCCTGTTGATCCGCACGATTCCCGCGCCAGTCCAGAATCGCTTCCACTACGCGGTCCTGATCGCCCGCCTCCACACCCATTGTCTTTAGTAACGCCTTGAGCAACCCGGCATCGGCGGTATTCAAGTTCACCAGACCACCGGCATTGGTCACCTCAATTCGCAGTCGCCCGCCGCCAAACGTCCATTCGCGCGCATCACCGTTCGGAGGCCACTGCTTTTGAGCTTCCGGGTCCAGCTGCCAGGCCAGGGCATACGCCACACCCGCCTCGGCCAGGGCGCGGGCTTGCGCCCGTTCGACCGCGCTGGTCGCCAGGCGGGTTTCGACGCGCATGGAATAGGCAAAACCGCCGGCCATTACCGCCAGCAGGGTGACGATCCATAACACGATGACCAGCACCATGCCACGTTGGCCGGTCGGACGCCGCCGGGGTTTGATTCTGGCATTCATCGCCGTGGTCCCTCGGCCAGAGCGACCACCAGATCGGGGGCAGGCTCGCCTTGCAGGGTCAGATTCAACCGCACCAACCGTGGCCGTCGCTCAGTGCTGATCCAGTCGGAACGCCAGCGCGGCGGCTCTGGGTCGTCATCCCGCTCCGGGCCGAAATAGGCCCATTCCACGGCGGAAACTCCCTCCAGAAGCATAGTTTCCCGTTCTTCACCGGCGTTCGGATTGTTGGGCAGGTACGGGCGGAAGCGGACTTGCATCTGATTATGGGCAAGCTCGATCCGCACCCGGTACAAGCCACTCTGTCCCAAATGGGCCAGCATCGGCGCTACAAATTCGATGCGGTCCGACTGGCCGATAAACACCACCACCGGCTTCTCCTGCTTGTCATTGCTTCGAACGGTCATGGATTGCGCCAACTGGCGGCGCAGAAATTCTTCTGCCAGCCGCAGCCGATTGGTCGCTTCGGCGCGCTGCTCGCCGCCCTCCCAACTGTTCAATCCCAATCGCAATCCGCTGTACAACACGACCAGTACCAGTCCCATCAAAGTGATGGCGACCACCAGTTCCAGCAGGGTAAAACCGGTTTGCCGCCGATTCCTGGTACATTTCACCATGGTGGCCATTAACGTCCACCCGGCGGTTCGAGCGGTGCCAGCCGCAGGGTTTCCAGAATGACCGAACGGGTTTGCGCCAGACCGCGCCAGAACACCTCGACGCTGATCCGATAAGCGCGCATCCGGGTTTTCTCGGTATCGGGCATTCCGTCGGTATAGGCGCTGACCGTGCCGCGCCAGGAAAACCGGTCGTTGATCACGCCTTCGCGCGCTCCCTCACTGAGCGGAGCCTCCCGACCATAGGCAGCCAGGATCGATTCGGCGTACAGCGTGGCCTGGGTGTAGTCGTCGGCCATGCCGGCATTGCGCAAGCCGGTGGCAAACACTTGCAGCAACACACCCAGTGAAACGCTGAGAATGGCGAATGCGACCAGCACTTCCAGCAGAGAAAATCCGCGTTGACGGCTGTGGCGAATCACGGCGTTGCATCCTGTTCGACAATGGCGACCGCGCCAGTCAGCCAGTCGATGTTCACTCGATAGGCCAGTTTCGGGCCGCTGACGGTGATCGCGCCGCCGGTAGAACTGCCATCGGGGAAGAAGCGGATGTTGCCGGTAGCGCCGCCGAGCAATTCCGACTGCGCGGTATAGAGCTTGAGCGCGACCCCGTCCGGCAGCTTGATCTCGCGCGGATCACCACTCACGCCGAAGCGGCGTTGCGCCAAATCGAGAGTCAGCACCGCCTCATGCTGGCGGGTGATTGCCTCGTTGCGGGCGCTGCGCAGACCCGCCGCCAGTTGTCGGGCCGCACCGCGCAGTTCAGTAGCGCCGCTCATGCTCGACAGCAATAGCGGAGCCAGCGCCACCAGCAACACCCCGATCACCAGCGCCACCAGGATTTCCAGCAGAGTGAAGCCGTGTTGCCGCATCCGCTTGCTCATCGCCGGATCCACCCGCGATGCTTATTGCCAGCTCACCACGTCCTGATTCTCGCCGTCGCCGCCCTCGGCATTGTCCGCGCCCAGCGCATACAGATCGAAAGCGCCATGCTGACCGGGGGCGCGGTATTGGTAATCGTTGCCCCACGGATCTTTGGGAATGATATTTTTGCGCAGATAAGGACCGTTCCAGCGGGTTGCGCCGGACGGTTGCACCACCAGCGCCGTCAACCCTTCATTGGTGGTGGGATAGCGCCCCATGTCCAGCCGGAAAGCGTCCAGCGCGGTGCTGAAGTCCTCGATTTGCAGCTTGGCGGTCTTAGTGTTGGCGCCGCCCAGATACTTCATGACCTGCGGCCCAACCAACCCGGCCAGCAAGCCGAGAATGACCAGCACCACCAGCAGTTCGATCAGGGTGAAACCGCGTGATCGGCGAAAACAGGTGTGAATTTTCATCAATTTCCTGCCCAAAAAGTTATGCCATCAAAATTCCCCCGCGCTTCGCTCACTCCCTTTTTCAACGGGGGTTGGGGGATTAAAACGCCAGATCGTTCAGACTGAGAATCGCCACCAGAATGGACATGATGATACCGGCGATGATCACGCCCAAGCCTAAAATCATGGCCGGCTCCAGCAGCGTCAGCATCCGTTTGACCGCAGTTTGCACCTCGGCGTCGTAGGTGTCGGCCACTTGCAGCAGCATCTCCTGCAACTGGCCGGTTTCCTCGCCGACCCGGACCATCTGCACCGCCAGCTTGGGAAAATCGCCGGCTTCCAGCAGCGGATCGGCCAGCCCCCGTCCACTTTTAACGTGTTCAGCCACCTCGCCCAACGCTCCGGCCAGCACCCGGTTGCTCAGCGTTTCCCGAACGATGGTCAATGCGTTCAGCAGCGATACCCCGTTGCCGAGCAGCGTGCCCAAAGTGCGCGACAGCCGGGCGGTTTCCACCTTGGCGATCAGGTCGCCGAACAGCGGCAGCCGCAGGAACCAGCGATCCCAGCGCATGCGGCTCTCCGGCTGGCTCAACTGCCGGCGCATCGCCGCTGTCAGCAGCAGGATGGCGATCACCCCGACCCACCAGTAGTGCCGGAAGCCGTCGCCGACCGCAATGACGATCTGCGTCGCCAGCGGCAAGGCTTTACCGGCGTCGGCGAACAGGCGCTGAAACTGCGGCACCACGAAAGTTAATAGAATAATGACCGACAACGCCGATACGGTCAGCAGGATCAGCGGATAAATCAGCGCTGAAGTCACCGTCTCCCGCAATGCCTGCGACCGTTCCAGAAACTCGGTCAGCCGTTTCAGCACCACTTCCAGCGCCCCGCCGGTTTCGCCGGCGCGGATCATGTTCAGATAGAAGCGCGAGAAAGTTCCCTGCACTTCCAAAGCATCGGCCAGGGTTGACCCGCCGCGCACTTTCTCCTGCACCCGCTCTAATAACGCCTTGCTCTGCTCGTCATCTATTACGCCGATCAGGATGGTCAACGCCCGATCCAGCGGCATACCGGCATTGAGCAGGCTGGATAATTGCTGCGTTAGCAGCATAATGGTTTTTTGCGAGAGTGCCCGGCGCTGGCTGAACAAGGGCTGACTGAGGCTGTCGCGCAGGAAACCGCCTTTGGTCTCGGCGACCGATAAAGGGAGTAGTCCTTGATCGCGCAGGCGTTCGACAGCCGCTTCCGGCGACGCAGCTTCCAGTTGGTCGCGCAGCACTTCGCCGGCGGCGTCCACTGCCTCATAACGGTAGCGCGGCACCTTAGTCCTCCTGCTCCTGCTGCGTCGTGACCCGCAACACTTCTTCAATCGTGGTTAGGCCGGCGACCGCCTTGCGCAGGCCATCCTCGTACATGGTGTCCATGCCTTCCTGCTGAGCGGCGGTTTGCAGTTCGCCAGCATCGGCGTGTTTGAGCACCAGTCGGCGCAGCGGATCGCTCATCACCAGAAATTCCATAATCGCCGCCCGGCCCCGATAGCCGCTGCCACCGCAGTGTTCGCAGCCAACCGGCTTATATAAGGTGATGTTGCGGGCATCGGTGAAACGGTGCAGCCGCATTTCCGTAACCAGTTCCGGCAAGGCCGGATAGGGCTGACGGCAATGGACGCAGAGCAGCCGCACCAGGCGCTGGGCCAGGATGCCGCTGATGGTTGAGGTCAGCAAATAGTCATCCACGCCCATGTCCAGCAGGCGGGTGATGCTGCCGGCGGCGTCATTGGTATGCAGGGTGGACAGCACCAAATGGCCGGTCAGCGCCGACTGCACCGCGATGCCGGCGGTTTCCAGATCGCGCATCTCGCCGATCATGATCACGTCCGGATCCTGGCGCACGATGGCGCGCAGAGCGTTGGCAAAGGTGAGATTGATCTGCGGCTTGGCCTGAATCTGGTTGATGCCTTCCAACTGATATTCCACCGGGTCTTCGACCGTGAGAATCTTGCGTTCCGGGGTATTCAGCGTTTGCAGCGCGGTGTAGAGCGTGGTGGTCTTGCCGCTGCCGGTGGGACCGGTGACCAGAAGGATGCCGTGCGGCAGATCCAGTATCTCCCGGAACCGCTGGAGCGCACGCGGGCTGAAGCCCAGCACCTCGAAGTCCAGCACTACGCTGGCCTTGTCCAGAATCCGCATCACCACGCTTTCCCCCCACAGGGTGGGCACCGTGGACACGCGCAGATCGATCTCCTTGCCCTGCGCCCGCAACTGAATCCGCCCGTCCTGCGGCAAGCGCCGCTCGGCAATGTTCAGCTTGGACATGATCTTGATGCGGGAGATGACCGCCGCCGACAAGCGCGAGGGCGGCGATTCCACTTCGCGCAGCACTCCGTCCACCCGGTAGCGAATCTTGAGCCGATTCTCGAACGGTTCGATATGAATATCGGAAGCCCGCGATTCGACGGCGCGGGCGATCATCAGATTAACCAGGCGAATGACCGGCGCTTCGCTGGCCAGCTCCTTGAGGTGCTGGATTTGCTCCTCATCCGTGAGATCGTCGGCCAGCCCGATGGAATCGACAATCTGGCCCATCGCCGAACGCCCGCTGCCATACAGCCGCTCAAAAGCCACTTCCAGTTCCGATGGAATCGCCACTCGCGGCAAAATCGGCTTGCCGGTCGCCAGCCGCAGCGCCGCCAGCACATAGTCGTCGGTCGGGTTCGCCATGGCCACGGTCAAACCCTGCTCATCTTCAAACAGCGGAATCGCCCGCGACTCCTTGAAAAAACGTGGCGACACGCTGCCGTTGGTGGCCGGAGCATCGGGATAATCGCCGGGCCGGACCAGCGGCAGATTCAATTGTGCGACCAGCGCGTCGGCCATATCGCGCTCCGACACCAGACCGAGTTTGACCAGCAGCGTATCCAGCGCCTCGCCGCTGCCTTCGCGCACCCGCCGGGCGCGTTGCAGGTCGGCATCGCTGAGTTTCTGGCATTCAACCAGCAGGTCGCCGAGATCAACCGGCATACAGGGCTGCCAACAGAGCGTGCAAACCGTCGCGCCACGAACGTGGCCGGATGCCAAAACGGAAGGCCAGCCGGGAACTGTCCAGCACCGAGTTGACAGGCCGGGCGGCAGGAGTCGGGTAATCGGCGGTGGCAATCGCGGTCACGATTCGGGTGGGCAGCGGCTCGCGGGTGCGGGCCATTTCGACAATCGCGCCGGCGAAACCGTGCCAGGTGGTTGCCGGTTCGCCGCAATAATGGTAAGCGCCCCAGGCACCGCTCGCGTCAATTTCAGCAATGCGCCCCGCCAGATTGAGCAGCGTATCGGCAATGTCGCCCGCGTAGGTGGGACAGCCGGATTGATCTGCGACCACTCGCAATTCTTCGCGCTCCCGCGCCAGCCGCAAGATGGTTTTGACGAAATTGTGGCCGTGAATGCCGAATACCCAACTGACTCGCAGGATTAAATGCCGGGGTGACAACCGACGCACGGCTTCGTCGCCTTCGGCTTTACTCCGGCCATATACGCCGAGCGGCGCAATCGGATCGTCCTCAACGTAAGGGCTGGACTTGCCGCCGTCGTATACATAATCCGTGGAGATATGTAGCAACGGGATATTCAGGCGGTTGCAGGCAGCGGCCAGATGAGCCGGGCCGTCGCGGTTGACTGCAAACGCCAGTTCCGGCTCCTGCTCGGCTCGATCCACAGCGGTGTAGGCAGCGGCATTGATCACCACATCCGCGCCGCTCGCTCCCAATTCCCGATCCACGGCGGCGGCATCGGTAATGTCCAGTTCGGCCACATCCCAGGCCAGCGTCTCATGGCCCAGCAGCGGCGCACGTTGGGTCAGTTCCCAACCGACTTGACCCTTGGCGCCGATGATTGCGATTCGCATGACTTCGCTCTCGTTCAAACCGGTGTTATTGCAGCATGACGGCTGGCGGCGGCTCAAATGACTTTCGCCAACCGCGCCAGAATGCCGATAATAAGGGTGGTTTGCAGAATGCCCACCCCGACCACCCAGCGGATCAATTCTGCTTTGGTTTCGGCGATGTCTTTCTTGAAATCCGCCCGCAACACGCTCATATCGCTCTTCACTTCCAACCGCAGCGTTTCAATATCGCGCTTCAATTCCACCCGAAGCGCTTCAATGTCCCGCCGCAGATTCGATTCATGCTCGCTGACCTGCTGCTGGGTCGCCAACTGCTTTTCCACCACTTCCGCCAAGGCGCGCGCCTGGGTTTCGGCTTGTTGCTCGGTAAAGCCGCCTGCCTTGAGTTTGGCGGCGTACTCCAGCGTATCCAGCACAATCACGCTCATGGACGGCGTTCCTCGTAAACCGGCAGATTCTCAACCAACTGATCCGCCAGTCGCGGATTGGCTTGATCCTTGGCGGATAGCGCCACATCCTGTAGCGGCCAGTCAATGCCGATGGCCGGATCGTCCCAGGCAATGCCGCGTTCCGACGGCGGATGATAGTAGTCGGTGCATTTGTAGAAAAAATCCGCCTCGTCCGACAGCACGCAGAAGCCATGGGCGAAACCGGGCGGGATATAAAGCTGCCGGTGATCCACATCGTCCAGCACGCAGCCGTACCAGCGCCCGAAGTGCGGCGAGCCGCGCCGAATATCCACCGCCACNNCCCGCTCTCGTGGTAGCGAGCCGCCTGATACGTTTCCATGAAGAAACCGCGCCCATCGCCAAACACCTTCGGCTCCAGCAGCAGCACGCCGGGCAAGCGGGTCGCAATCGCCTTCAAGGCACAATCCCCCGCTCCAGCAGTTCCAGCAGGTAGTGGCCGTAGCCGCTTTTAGCCAGCGGCGCGGCCAGTTGCGCCAACTGCTCGTCGTTGATATAGCCCATCCGCCAGGCGACTTCTTCGGGGCAGGCGATTTTCAAACCTTGGCGCTGCTCGACCACCTGCATGAAGTTGGCCGCCGCCAGCAGTGATTCATGGGTGCCGGTGTCCAGCCAGGCGTAGCCGCGCCCCATCACTTCGACGTTGAGCCGGCCGCGCTCCAGATAGATCTTGTTGACATCGGTGATCTCCAGCTCGCCCCGCGCCGAGGGACGGATGGATTTGGCGACCTTGATCACCTCGTTGTCGTAGAAATACAGCCCAGTCACTGCATAATGGGATTTGGGCTGTTTCGGCTTTTCCTCAATGTCCACCGCCCGGCCCTGAGCGTCAAAATTCACCACGCCGTATTGCTGCGGGTCGCGCACATAGTAGCCAAACACCGTTGCGCCCTGTTCGCGGGCGGCGGCCCGGCGCAGCATTGCCGACAGTCCCTGGCCGTAATAGATGTTGTCGCCGAGAATCAGGCA
>DEHY01000212.1 GCA_002352185.1 Competibacteraceae bacterium UBA2788 | reverse complement strand
CACTACTTTTTACAGGACTACCGCCGGTTGGAGTCCCAGCCCCTGCGCCACCAATTTTGCCATGCCGGCCAGTGCCTTGATCTGCACCGCCACCTTCAATATAAGCGGCCAAACCCTCGGCTCCGCCGTCGGTGTCTTCCGCAACGGCCAATGGTTCCTCGACGCCAATGGCAACGGCGCGTGGGACGGTTGCGGCACGGAGTTCTGCTTCACCGGCTTTGGTCAGGCCGGCGATCTGCCCGCGTCGGGCAACTGGGACGGCGGAACGAAGAGCTACATTGGCGTACTGCGCTCCGGCACCGGCCAATGGTTCATTGACCGCAACGGCAACCGGCAATGGGACGGCTGCGTCGCTGACGGTTGCTACAGCGGCTTTGGCGCGCCCGGCGATTTGCCGGTGGCGGGCGACTGGCGCGGAACCGGCGCCGCCAAGATCGGCGTGTTCCGCAACGGGCAGTGGTATCTGGACGCCAACGGCAACGGCGTCTGGGATGGCTGCGGCGCGGATCTGTGCCTGAACTTCGGCCAAGCCGGTGATCTGCCGGTGGCGGGGAACTGGGACGGGGGTGTTGCTGCCGGGGTGGGCGTGTTCCGCGCTGGAACCTGGTATCTGGACTACAACGGTAACGGCGTGTGGGACGGCTGTGGCGTGGATCGCTGCTACTTCAACAGCTTCGGCCAGCAAGGCGATTTGCCCGCTGCGGGCGACTGGAACGGCGACGGCAAGGCCAAGGTCGGAGTATTCCGCGCCGGGACGTGGTATCTGGATTACAACGGCAACGGCGTGTGGGATGGCTGCGGCATTGACCGCTGCTACGTCGGCAGTTTCGGCCAGCAAGGAGATTTGCCGGTCGCCGGGAAGCGGTAAGCGGCTGAAAAAAGCCCCGCGTCCAGCAGTGGACGCGGGGCTTTTCTTTGGGAATTCAAATTAAAAATCCATTAAAACAAGGAGTTTCGCTTTCCATCATTCCCGCGTCAGCGGGAATTCAGTAACCCGATGAAAAAAGCCAGATACCTGTTTTTACAGGTATGACGACACAAGAGCTTATTAGCGAAAGTCCTGTAAAATTATGTTCCCGTTTCAAGGTATACCCACTTTCTACGGCTGATTTGTGGGGCGATGCTGTTTACCGCATTCTGTTCTTTTAGAACAAAGTCAGAAGCCATCCTTCTGATTTTTGGAGTTTATCCCAATGTCGCAACGCTCCAACGCCAGCGATTCTACCGCGCCGTCGCAGGGCTTGGTCCCGCTGCCTGCCGCATTGGCCGGGCGCTACCACATCGTGCAGCCGTTGCCGACAGCGGACGAAGGGGTAGATGCGCTGCTGGTGGAAGCGGCAGACGGGCAACGTGCAGTCGCCAGAATTTACCGCTATGGGATTCGGCCCAGGAATGAGGCGTTGCAGCGCATGAGTGCGGCAGCGCCCCGCCATGTCGTGCAGTTGCTGGAACAGGGGCAGGAGGTGAATGGGCAGTGCTACGAACTGCTGGAATACCTGCCGGAAGGTTCGTTGCAGCAGCGCTTGGCGCGAGGGAATCTGACGACGGAGCAGGCGCGGGCGCTGGTGGAAGAATTCAACGCGGCGCTGACCTTCCTGCATCAGCGCGACATTCTGCACGGCGACATCAGACCGGATAACGTGCTGATCAGGCAATGGCAACCGCTACAGATTGCTTTGACCGACTTTGGAATGTCCACGGCGACCGCAGCAACCCTGCGCTTTACGACTGCCGACCGTGCGGCGCAATACCGGGCGCCGGAAACAGCCGCCGGAGTGATCGGCGCAGCGGCGGATTATTGGGCGCTGGGCATGATTCTGCTGGAAGCGCTGACCGGGAAGCATCCCTTTGCCGGATGGTCGGGGATGGTGATTCTGTATCAACTGATGGCGCGGGCGGTGCCGGTGGCGGGGGTGGAGGAACCATGGTTGACGCTGTGCCGGGGGTTGTTGCTGCGTGATCCCAAACAGCGCTGGGGGTCGGTGGAAGTGCAGCGCTGGCTGGCTGGAGATACCCGTTTGCGGGTGCCGGTGGAAGTGATTGCCCCGGAAGCAGTGACCTTCCGCCCCCGCCCGTTTTATCGTCTCGGTGGAGTCGAATGCCAGACAGCCTCGGCATTGGCGGCGCAAATGGCGCAGCATTGGCAAGTTGCCATAAAAGATTTGACGCAGGGTTCCATTAGCGACTGGTTACGTCAGACGCTGAGCGATCAGGCGGTATTGGATGTGCTGAATGTTGACGATATGGATGCGGATGAACGGCTGTTGCGATTGATCGCGCAGCTAGCGCCGGAGATGCCGCCGGTATGGAAACAATGGAGCCTGACGACAGAGAGCTTGAGTGCAGCAGCGCAGGCGGCAAAAGAGAATGATGCTGCGAGTCAGGCGTTATTAGTTGATCTGTATCACAGCCCGCTGGATATTCTGGGTATCTATGCGGCTGCCGGTAATGCGCAATGCCGACAGTTGCAAGCCGCCTGGCGGGAAGCGGTGGCGGAATATGAAAAGATGTGGCAAGCCATGCGAGTGTATGGGATGCCGACGAAGCTGCGACCGGATTGGGCGGTCGCGCTGCCCGATTTGCTGCTGGCGGCGATATCGCCCGCGTTTCAGGATGAACTCCATGCGGAAATACAAACACTGGCGCAACGCCTGAATGATCGTCCGGCTTGGCTGGATGGATTATTGAAATCCCCGGTGCATAGCGGCGGCGCGCTGGTATTGCGAATTATTATGCAATGGTTGCCATTGTCGGTTGCCATTCAACAATATGTTACGCCACGGTTGGAGACGTTATTAAGAGAGTTCGCCATACTGCATCGCAGCCCTGATTTTCAGCACGCCCTTGATCAATTGGATCAGAAGATGCGGGACGGGAGTTATGGCAGTCTTCAGGAAGTGGAACAGGCGTTGCGCGCATTACAGGAAGGAGCGCAAACCCTGGTGAATGCGTTGCGGCATTATCTGGCGTTGTGGGAACAGACCGCCGTAAACAGCGCCGCATGTCCAGTATTGCGGCAGTGGCAATCCCGCGTTGCCGCGCCACGCTATGCCGATGCGCAGTCCTTCCAGAAAGACCTGACGCAACCTTTGCGCTGGCGGATTGGCATTGATAACTGGGAAAGACCCGTTGCCTCCGCATTAGACTGGAAACACGAAAGCGCAACCTTACTGTCAGGAACGCCCAGAGGAAAGAATGCGGTGGCGTTCAGCCCGGATGGGCGCTGGCTGGCCAGCGGCGGACATCGCAGCGTGCGGTTGTGGCGGGTGGATTCCGCACAGTGTGCGGCGACCTGGACCGGACATGGCGGGAGCATCAACGCATTGGCCTTTAGTCCAGACGGACGCTGGCTGGCCAGCGCGGGGCTGGATCGAAGCATCAGGATATGGCGGGTGGACTCTGGACAGTGCGCCGCGATCTGGTCGGGGCATGTCGGCAACGTGAACGCTGTGGCGTTCAGCCCGGACGGACACTGGCTGGCCAGCGCGGGNNAGCGCGGGGGTGGATCGAACGGTGCGGTTGTGGCGGGTGGATCTCGGCCAATGCACCGCGATCTTGGGGCGTAGTGGACGGGTGAATGCAGTGGCGTTCAGCCCGGATGGGCGCTGGCTGGCCGGCGGCAGCGGTCGATTTTCCGACCGCCATAAGGAAGACGATGCTGTTCGGCTGTGGCGATTGGAAAATCGGCAATGCATCGCGGCCTTGCCGGGGCATACCGAGAGTGTGAACGCCGTGGCGTTCAGCCCGGACGGGCGGCTGCTGGCCAGCGGCAGCGCAGATCGCAGTGTGCGGCTGTGGCGGCTGGAAAACCGGCAGTGTGTAGCGACCTTGCCGGAGCATAGCGAGAGTGTGAATGCCGTAGCGTTCAGCCCGGATGGACGATGGCTGGCGAGTGGTTGCGATGATGGCGTGGCGCTGTGGAGCCGCCTCCAGACCACCACGGTTGAACTGTCGCTCCAGGAGCTGATCACTTGGGAAAAGGAGCATATTGGGCACTACAGCGAGATTAAGCTGTTGAAATAATTTATTGATTGTGGATGAGCGCAAAGCGCCCGCCGAACCTTGCCAGCTTGCGGTTGAACCGCTCCGCCCCCGCCGGTAGACTTGCTCACTCGCCCGCCAACCACCCGTCGCGCCCATCGGTCCCCGAATTTGGCACGGATCGCCCGATGGTATCCCCCGTGACTTAGCCTTTGGGAACGCCACAGTGAACGCCGANNAAGGCCCGCGCCCGTGGCGAGGACATTATTGATTTCGGCATGGGCAATCCCGACCAGCCGACCCCCAAACATATCGTTAATAAGCTGGTCGAAGCCGCCCAGCGTGAGGACACCCATCGTTATTCAGTGTCGCGTGGCATCCCGCGCCTGCGGCGGGCGATCTGCAACTGGTACCAAACCCGCTACGCGGTGGACCTCGATTTCGACTCTGAAGCGATTGTCACCATCGGCTCCAAGGAAGGATTGGCGCACCTGGCGCTGGCTACGGTAGGGCCGGGCGACGCAGTGCTGGTGCCCAGCCCGGCTTATCCGATTCATCCCTACGGCTTCGTCATCGCCGGCGCCGACATCCGCCATGTCCCGCTGGTGCCGGGCGTGGATTTCTTCGCCGAACTGGAAAAGGCGATCAAGGATTCCTGGCCGCGCCCGAAAATGCTGGTGCTGAATTTTCCGGCCAATCCCACCACCCAGTGCGTCGAACTGGATTTCTTTGAGAAGGTGGTGGCGATGGCCCGTGAGTATGAAATCTGGGTGATTCAGGATTTGGCCTATGCCGATCTGGTGTTCGACGGGTATGCCGCGCCGTCGATCCTGCAAGTGCCCGGAGCCAAGGAGATTGCGGTCGAATCCTTCACTCTGTCCAAGAGCTACAACATGCCGGGCTGGCGGGTGGGTTTCATGTGCGGCAACCCCACGCTGATTGGGGCGCTGGCGCGGATGAAGTCCTATCTCGATTACGGGATGTTCACCCCGATTCAGGTGGCCGCTATCGCGGCGCTGGAAGGGCCGCAGGATTGCGTCGCCGAGATCCGCGATATGTACCGCAAACGCCGTGATGTGCTGTGCGACGGGCTGAACGCCATCGGCTGGCCGGTGGAAAAACCCAGGGCCACCATGTTCGTCTGGGCGCCGATCCCGGAACCGTATCGCCATCTCGGCTCGCTGGAATTCTGTAAGAAATTGCTGGCCGAGGCCAAAGTAGCCATTTCACCCGGCATCGGCTTTGGCGAGTATGGCGACGATCATGTGCGCTTCGGCCTGATCGAAAACGAACACCGCACCCGGCAAGCGTTGCGCGGCATCCGCGAAATGTTCCGCAAGGACAGCCGGGATAGCTGCGCGCCGCCGCTGGCGCAGGTGGTAACTCTATGAACATGAATGACTATCCGCCGGTTAAAGTCGGTTTGATCGGCCTGGGCACGGTTGGCGGCGGCGTGACTCGCGTTCTGGCGCGCAACGCCGGGGAGATCAGCCGCCGTGCCGGGCGCGAAATCATCATCACTCATGCCGCCGCCCGCAATCTGGACACCACGACCGCGAATACCGCCGGAATGCGATTGACCGGAGAAGCGCTGGAGGTGGTGGACGATCCCGAAGTTACGATCATCGTCGAACTGATGGGCGGCTATGAACCGGCGCGCAGTCTGGCGCTGCGGGCATTGGCGAACGGCAAGCATGTGGTGACTGCGAACAAGGCGCTGATCGCACGGCATGGCAACGAAATTTTCGCCGCCGC
>DEHY01000025.1 GCA_002352185.1 Competibacteraceae bacterium UBA2788 | reverse complement strand
GGCAGTTCGGGGCTACTGGATGCCAATCCCATCGCCAGCGACAAGATTCTGCCCGGCCTTATCGGTACTGCCATCGGCCCGCTCGCCAACAATGGCGGCCCGACGCTGACCTTTCTGCCCGTGGCTGGCAGCCTGATGATCGATGGTGGCTATGACTTGCTGGTTCCGCAAGGCGTGACCACCGACCAGCGCGGCTATGTATCGCGCATCGCCGGGAATGCGGTGGACATCGGCGCGGTGGAGGCAGGCGCGCTTCCGCCCGATCAGGCCTTGATCAACGACTACTATCAGGCGATTTTAGGCCGACCCTCGGATGCCGCCGGCGCTGCCTTCTGGAAGAGCGAAGCCGACCGGGCGCGCAGCCTGGGTCTGGACATCAAGGATGTATTCCGGGTGATGTCCAATCTGTTCTTCACCAGCGCCGAATATCTCAACCGCAACACCAGCAACACCCAGTACGTCACCGATCTCTACCGCACCTTCTTCAAGCGCGAACCCGACAGCGGCGGTCTGGCCTACTGGACCCAACCGCTGACCGCCGGCCTGCCGCGCAGCGTGCTGCTGTTCAGCTTCCTGTTCTCGACTGAATTCGACGGCTTCATGCAAAGTCTGTTCGGCGACGCCGCCGCCGCCCGCAGCGAACTCGCCACCGTGGGCGATTTCTACCGGGGCTTCCTCAACCGCCTGCCCGACAATGACGGCTTCGCCTTTTGGCTGGGCCGGTTCCGCGTCGCGCAATGCACCAATGCGGCTGCGGTGCGGGTTGAGGTCGAATCCATCTCCAGCCAGTTCCTCGCCAGCACTGAATACACCAGCCGCCAGCGCAGCGACCGCGACTTCGTAGCCGACCTGTACTACGTGTTCCTGCGCCGGGGCGGCGATGCAGCCGGCTTCAACTACTGGGTCAACCAACTGAGCGGCGGAATCTTCACCCGCGACCAGGTGCGGCAGGAATTCGTCAAAGCCACAGAGTTTCAGGCCCGCGTCAACCAGATCATCGGTCAGGGATGCCTGTAAGGTAGCGGTTGCGCCAAATCCCCCCTTTGGCAAAAGAGGGTTGGGGGGATTTCGCAGACACAGCCATAACAGCTATCACCTGCGCTACGCCGGGCAACCCGTGACCTTGATTGGGATGGAGTTCAGCCGCGAGTAGCGCAATCGGGCCGGGTTCGCCTGGGAGCGGGGCTGAGAATTTTTCGTAGACGCCGCCGCAGCGACTTGCTGCCCAGACAACGGGCCTGGCATCGTCTAGGTTATATAAATATTCTCCCGATTTACGCAATATCCATCAACGCCCTTGCGGCAGGAGGAATCCCGATGCTACGCCGGCCATTACCCCCTCCAGTTTCATCCATGTTAATAATTTTATTTATTATTTTTAGCCTTCCCGTCGCGCAGGCCGCAACCTTCGCCATTACCGACCTCGGCACCCTTGGCGGGACTCAAAGCGTCGCCGCTGGCATCAACAAGCATGGGCAGGTCGTGGGGTTTTCGACAACCGCCGGGAATAGCGCCACCCATGGTTTCCGGTACGCGAACGGGGTCATGACTGACCTTGGCACCCTGGGCGGAACCAGGAGCTACGCTAACGGCATCAACGACAGCGGGCAGATCGTGGGGTCTTCGACTTTCGCCGGGGATAGCATCACTCACGCCTTCTTTTCCCCGGTCAACGGGGTCATGACCGATCTTGGCACCCTGGGCGGGACTTATAGCGCCGCCTTGGGCATCAACGCCAGCGGGCAAATCGTCGGGGAGTCGAAAATTGCCGGAGATAGCGCCACCCATGCCTTCCTGTACAGCAGTGGGCGCATGACCGACCTTGGCACCCTGGGCGGGACGAATAGCGCCGCAGTGGGCATCAACGCCAGCGGGCAGATCGTCGGATGGTCGTACACCGTTGGTACTCCGCCGGGCAAAAAATCATTGACCGGCAGCAGCGAATATTCGATTGCCGCNNACCAGCAGCTTTGCCCTCGGCATCAACGCCAGCGGGCAAGTCGTGGGGTCTTCGACAACCGCCGGGGATAGCGCCCTCCATGCCTTCCGGTACGCAAATGGAGTTATGCTCGACCTCGGCACTCTGGGCGGAACTCAGAGCATCGCCTTCAGCATCAACGCCAGCGGGCAGATCTTCGGAGCTTCGACAACCGCTGGGGACAGGGAAACCCATCTCTTCCTGCACACCGGTGGCCAGATGATTGATTTGAATTCGTCCTTCCCTGCTGGCTGGTTTTTAGGCGCGGCTAACGCCATCAACGGCGCCGCCGCCGCCATCAACGATGCCGGTCAAATGGTCGGATCCGGCACTATAAACGGGCAAACCCATGCGTTCCTCATGTCGCCGAGCAGCCAGACCTTCGGCTCCGCCGTCGGCGTGTTCCGCAACGGCCAGTGGTATCTGGACGCCAATGGCAACGGGGCGTGGGACGGCTGCAGCACCGAGTTCTGCTTCAGCGGCTTTGGCGCCACTGGCGATCTGCCGGCCTCCGGCAACTGGGATGGCGGAGCCAGGAGCTACATCGGGGTGTTGCGTTCCGGCACGGGTCAATGGTTCATTGACCGCAACGGCAACCGGCAATGGGATGGCTGTGTCGCTGACGGCTGCTACAGCGGCTTTGGCGCGCCTGGCGATCTGCCGGTGGCGGGCGACTGGCGCGGAACCGGCGTCGCCAAGATCGGCGTATTCCGTAACGGGCAGTGGTATCTGGACGCCAACGGCAACGGCATCTGGGATGGCTGCGGCGCGGATTTGTGCCTGAACTTCGGCCAGGCCGGCGATTTGCCGGTGGCGGGGAACTGGGACGGGGGTGTTGCTGCCGGGGTGGGCGTGTTCCGCGCCGGGACGTGGTATCTGGATTACAACGGCAATGGGGCGTGGGATGGCTGCGGCGTGGATCGCTGCTACTTTGGCAGCTTCGGCCAGCAAGGCGATTTGCCCGCTGCGGGCGACTGGAACGGCGACGGCAAGGCCAAGGTTGGGGTGTTCCGCGCGGGCACCTGGTATCTGGATTACAACGGCAACGGCGCATGGGACGGCTGCGGCGTGGATCGCTGCTACTTTGGCAGCTTCGGCCAGCAAGGCGATTTGCCCGTAGCCGGCAAGTGGTAGGTAGTGAGGCAGGGTGAGCATAGCCCACCCTGCCTATTTTCTTATTCCCCGCGCCCGCAAGATCGAGAAGCGGCGGTTTCTTTCTCCTCCTGCCCACTGCCCGCCCGCAATCGCGCCTGCAAGGTCTGGGTGATCAATTCGCCGATCCGCTCCAGAAACAGCGTGCCAACGCTGGGATGAAAGCGTCCGGCGGCGCTGCTGCCCACCGCCAGTAACCCGCGCCATTCGTTGCCGCCCAAGGGAATCAGCGCCGCCGACGCAACGCGGCAGGCGCTGTCTCCGAACAGGGCCACCGTCTGCTCCGCGCTCAACGGGCTGCATTGAGGCCGACCGGCGCGAAACGCCTCATCGAACAGCCCCACCACGTCCGGGCGCAGAAACTCCGCCACTGCGATCAATCCGGTGGTGGGCGGAATCGCCAGACACAGGGCAATGCTGTCGGCTCTGAACTCATCGCGCAAAATCGCCTTGATGCCCTGCAACAGCTCATCCAAACCGCCCCGCGCATCCAGCAGCCCCAGCGCCAACCGCTGCACCCGCTCCGCCAGCCGGTCGTTGTCGCGGGCGATAGCGACCAGTTCCAGCAATTTGCCGTGCAGGCGCCGGCCGCGCTCCCGCAACAGGCGGTTCTGATATTCCAGCAGCGACACCGCCGGCTGGCAGGGATGCGGAATACGCAGGCTCTCCACCAGTTCGGGATGACGGGTGAAGAACTCCGGGTGGTCATGCAGCCAGGCAACCACCTCCGCCTCGAAATCCGGTACTTCCCACTCCGCATTCAAGACTCAATCCATCCTTCAAATACGGGGGTTGCCGGGCCGGTCATGATCACCGATTCACCCTCGCCGGCCCAATGCACCGTCAACTCGCCGCCCGGCAGTTCCACCCGCACATTCGGCCATAGCCGCCCCCACAACCGACCCGCCACCACTGCCGCGCACGCGCCGCTGCCACAGGCCAGAGTTTCGCCGGTTCCCCGCTCAAAGACGCGCAGCCGAATCTGATCGGGCGCGATGATTTGCATGAAACCAACATTGGTGCGCTGGGGAAAGCGTCCGTGCCGCTCCAGCAGCGGCCCCAGGTGCGCCACCGGCGCTTGATCCACGTTATCCACCAGCAGCACCGTATGCGGATTCCCCATCGACACTACTCCCACTTCAAGTTCCAGGCCGTCAGCGGCAATCGGATAACGGGGCGCGCGCACAGTGGCGAAGAAGGGAATATCGGTCGGCTCCAGCTGGGGCTGGCCCATATCCACCGCCACCTGTCCGTCCGGCTGAAGGCGCAGCCGCAGCAGCCCTGCGGCGGTGATCACCCGCAGTTCGTCCTTGTCGGTCAGGCCACGGTCACGGACAAAGCGGGCGAAACAGCGGGCGCCATTGCCGCACTGCTCCACTTCGCCGCCATCGGCGTTGAAGATGCGGTAACGAAAATCGGCCTCCGCCCGGTCGGAGGCTTCCACCAGCAGCACCTGATCGCAACCGATGCCGAAGTGGCGGTCGGCCAGCCTGCGAATCTGCGCCGGATCCAGCATCACGGTCTGGTTGATCCCGTCAATCACTACGAAATCGTTGCCGAGACCATGCATCTTGGTGAAGTGCAGTTTCATTTTCGGGGAACTCCAGCAGACGAGGAAGGAGGGGAGTCGGGGCGGAACTCAGCCCCGGCCCGTCCAGGCGATCTTGTACAAATCCAGCCGCCGGTCGCGGAAATTGCGCACACTGCCATGCATCCGCATTTCCTTGAGGCTGTCCAGATCCAAATCCACGATCAGCGTCATTTCGGTATTCGGCGTCGCCTCGGCGGCGATAGCGTCGTGCGGAAAGGCGAAGTCGGACGGGGTAAACACCGCCGCCTGGGAGTATTGCATGTCCATATTTTCCACTTTCGGCAGGTTGCCGACGCTGCCGGAGATCACGACATAGCATTCGTTCTCAATGGCGCGGGCCTGAGCGCAGCGCCGCACCCGCAGATAGGCATTTTTGGTGTCGGTCCAGAACGGCACGAACAGGATTTGCATGCCCTGGTCAGCCAATAGTCGTGGCAGCTCTGGAAACTCCACGTCATAGCAGATCAGGATGCCGATCTTGCCGATATCCAGTTCAAACACCTTGAGGGCGTCGCCGCCCTGCAAGCCCCAGTAGGAACGCTCGTCGGGGGTGATGTGCAGCTTGGACTGCTTGTCCCAGGTGCCGTCGCGCCGACACACATAGGCGGCGTTATACAACGCGCCGTCGCTGTATTCGGGCATGCTGCCGGCAATGATATTGACGTTGTAGGCAACCGCCAATTGGACGATGGCTTCGCGCAGCGGTTCGGTGAATTCGGCCAATTGCCGCACCGCCTCGGCGGTATTGCGCTGGTTGAACTGCGCCATCAGCGGGCCGTTGAAGAATTCCGGGAACAGCACGATATCGGTCTTGTAACCGGCCACCGCATCTACGAAATACTCGACCTGCTGCAACATCTCCTCCAGCGAGGCGGTCTGGCGCATCTGCCACTGCACCGCTCCGACCCGCACCACCGACTTGCGCCCGCCGATTAGGACTTCCTTGTCCTCGTAATAAATGTTCAGCCATTCCAGCAACACCGCATAGGCCCTGGATTCATCATCGTCGGGCAGATAGCCGGTGATGATCTTGCGCACATGGAAATCGTTGGCCAACTGGAAGGTGAGAATCGGGTCCACCTGCTCCTTGGCCCGAACCCGTTCGACATACTGCTGCGGAGTCAGGTCGTGGGCGCACTGGCCGTAGCCGGGAATCCGGCCACCGACCACAATGGCGCGCAGGTTGAGTTTTTCGCACAGTTCCTTGCGAGCGTCATACAGCCGTCGGCCCAGGCGCATGTCGCGGTAGTCGGGATGCACGAACACATCCACGCCGTACAGCGTGTCGCCGTTGGGATCGTGGGTGGTGAGATAACCGTCGCCGATGATCTGCCAGTAGGTGTGGCGGTCGCCGTAACGGCTGTATTCGACAATCAGGCTGATGGCGGCGGCGACCACTTTGCCGTTGTCCTCGATGCAGATTTGCCCTTCCGGGAAGCGGGCGATCTGCGAGGCGAACTGTTCGCGGGTCCAGGCGCCGTCCATGTTGGGGTAAACCAGTTCCATGATTTCCTGCACATCGCCATAGTCGGACAGACGCAGATTGCGCAGTTTCAGGCGGTGCTGGACCGGGTGTTCGAGAGATTTTTCAGCCATGGTTATGGTATCAACTGGAGGTAATCGCGATAGATGCAGCGGTTCATCACCACGGTCAGGCCCGCCGCCTGCGCCCGCAATGCCGCCGCCTGGTCAATCACCCCGTCCTGCAACCACAGGGCGGGGAATTTCAGGGCGATGCAGTCCTCGACAATAGCGGCAACGTGGCTCGATGCACGAAATACGTCCACTAAATCCACCGGTTCGGGCAGATCGCGCAGACTCGGATAAGATCGCTCGCCCAGCACTTCGGCAACCGCTGGATTCACCGGGATGATCCGATAGCCGAAGCCTTGCAGCGACCGGGCGACGCCGTGGCTGGGCCGTCCCGGCAAGGCGGACAGGCCGACCACGGCAATGGTTTTGACCCGCTGGAGCAGTTCCCGGATCTGTTCCGGGAATGGATTGGCAAAACGCGGGGTCATGGTCGCTTTCCTTTTGGTTTGCAGCAAGCGCGTATAATAATCCGAAACTCCCTATCGTTTTGAGAATCCCTCATGTCCTATCAACCCCCGCGCCATCCTCTCGAAATCCTGCAAAAGCTCGATGTTGAAGAAGCGCTCGATCCGGACGACCCGCGTTATGTCAACACCCGAGCCGCGCGGGGCAGCGAGCAAACCTCCAAAAGGTTCGCAAAAAAGTTCGGATTATCTCCGAACGATAGCCGGGTGTTCCGACCGACGCAGCGGCATGTGTTGTTCTTCGGCCACATCGGCAGCGGCAAAACCACCGAACTGCGCCGCTATGTCCACGATCTCAGCGGGCCGGGGCGATTTTTCACCGTCGAAGTGAACATCATCGCACTGCTGGATCGCCACAATTTGCATTATCCCGATGTCCTGATGTCCATGGCTCACGCACTGCTCGAACGCCTGGGCGACGAAGGGGTGGCGCTGCCCGCCGCTGCGTTGCGGGAGCTGGAACGCTGGTTCGCCGACAAGGTGTTGACTCAGGAGGACACCAGGGAACTCACCCTCGGCATCGAAACCGCCGTCTCGGCAACGGGCGGCGTCCCTTATCTGCTGGAATTGCTGGGCCGCTTCACCGCCGCGTTCAAGAACAATCACACCTACAAGGAATCCTTGCGCCGGGTCATCCGCAACACCTTCAGAGATTTCGCGGCGGCTTTTAACGACCTGCTGCGGGAGGCCGAAAAGACCCTGCTCGGCGCGAACAAGGCGGTGCGCGTGCTGTTTCTGATCGACGGCACCGACAAGCTGCGCGACGAGGATACCCGCCGGTTTTTCGTTTATGACGTGGAGCAAATGCTGGAGATCGCGGCGCTGGCGGTTTACACCGCGCCGATCAATCTCAAGTATGAAAGCCATCTCGCCGGCAAGCTGGACGCCGACTTGGTGCTGCCGATGATCAAGCTGCACGAAAAAGATGGCGCTCGCCACGAAGCGGGCTGGAGCGCCATGCGCGACATTTTGCTGCGGCGGGCCGACCGCTCGGTGTTCGCCAGCGAGGAGGGCATCGAGCGCCTGATCGAGCATTCCGGCGGCCATCCGCGCGAATTGCTGATTCTGCTCAAGCTCGGCTGCGAGTTCACCGAAGAGGACCAGATCGGCCCGAATCACATCGAATCGGCGATCAAGCAACTGGCTTCGGAATATCGCCGCTTCCTGGAGCCGGACGATTACGCGCTGCTGGCCCGGATCGACAACGACGAGATCCACGCCGGCAACGACGAGCGCACCCGCCGACTGCTCTACAACCTGGCGCTGCTGGAATACAACGATGCGTCCTGGCGGCGCAGCCATCCCGTGGTGCGCACACTGGAAGGCTACCAGCGCGCCCGTGCGGCCCTGTTGTCGGGCACCGGGAGCTAGTGCGCCCGTGCCGGCCCGCGACCCGTTCCGTTTCGATCTCGCTCGCCATCGGGCGGCGACCGGGTTGCGACCCGATCATGTCGCCGATTTCCAGCGCCTGGTCAAAAGGCTGCGCTACGGCAACCGCTTCCAGCTCCTGTTCACCGAATTCACCGAAGCGGATTACCGCGACGCGCTGATCGGGCAGCTCGATCTCGTGTTCGCCGAACTCGGCCAGCCGGTGGCGCGGATCGATCTATCCAAACGCGACTTTGCCGATTTTGCCGCTCTGGAAGCCGAGCTGCGCCGATTGGCTGCCGACTGCGGCGCGATTCACCTGACCGGCGTGGATGGCTGGTTCGACGAGGGCCGCTGGCGGGACTTCAACGTTCGCCGCGAGGCCATCGCCTTCGGCGTGCCGGTACGGCTGATCATTTGGTCGAGCGCTGAGAGCGTGGCGCGGGCCATCGTGCTGGCGCCCGACCTTTGGGCCTGGCGCGGCGGCGTCTACGCTTTTACCACTTCGCCGCCCGCTGGTTTCCGCGAAATACCCCAACCCCAAAACGGCCCCATCGATCCGCGCACGCTGGCCGAGCGCAGCCGCCGCATCGCCGTCCTGCGCGAATCCGTCGCCGCCAAACCGCCGCCGGATGATGAAATCCTGGGCTTGCTGCTGGATGAACTCGCGGGCCTATTGGAGAGCATCGGCAATCTGGACGAAGCGCTGCGGATTCGC
>DEHY01000154.1 GCA_002352185.1 Competibacteraceae bacterium UBA2788 | reverse complement strand
GAGCCGCCGTAGGCCTTGCGCAGGATGACGGTGATCTTCGGCGAGGTGCAGGATCCGTAGGCCGAGAGCATCTTGGCGCCGTGGCGGATGATGCCGCCGCGCTCCTGCTCGATGCCGGGCAGGAAGCCGGGCACGTCCACCAGCGTCACCAGCGGGATGTTGAAGGCGTTGCAGAAGCGGATGAAGCGTGCGCCCTTGTCGGAAGAGTCAATGTCCATCGCGCCCGCTTTGACCATGGACTGATTGGCGAGGATGCCGACNNTCCGGGATCAAAGCATCCATGCCGTGATCCGGCGACAGGTCGAGATCGGGATAGGGCCGATGCGGCGGGTCTTCGGTATTGTTGGACGGCAGATAGCTCAGCAGCGCCTTGGCGATCTGGATGGCGTGGCGGTCATCCTCGGCGACAAAATGGACATTGCCGCTGACCGTGGCGTGCATCAGGGCGCTGCCGACTTCATCGAGACTGGTGGTGCGTCCGGTCACCGCCTTGATCACCTCCGGGCCGGTGATGAACATGTAGGCGTTGTTGCGGGTCATGATGATGTAGTCCATCAACGCCGGCGAATAGGACGCCCCGCCCGCGCACGGCCCGGCGATGATGGCGATCTGCGGCACCACGCCGGATACCAGCACGTTGTGGTAGAACACCTCGCCATAACCGGACAGTGCATCCACCGCTTCCTGAATCCGCGCTCCCGCCGAATCCTTGAACGCCACCACCGGCGTCCCGGTTTTCAGCGCCATCTGCATGACCTGCACGATCTTCTTGGCGTGCATCTTGCCCAAGGTGCCGCCCATCACCGTGAAGTCCTGGCTGAACGCTGCGACCGGGCGTCCGTCCACAAAGCCGGTGCCAACGATCACGCCATCCGAGGGCAATTCCTTGTCGGCCAGACCGAAATGCTTGCCGGCGTGCTTGGCGTGGGTGCCGATTTCCTGAAAAGTGTCCGGCTGGAACAGGGTGAGCAGCCGTTCGCGGGCGCCCAGCAGACCTTTGGCGTGGCGCTCCTGGAGTTTGTCCTCGCCGCCTCCGGCCAGAACCTTGGCACGGCGTTCCTGCAAGATATCAAGCAGTTTCTCGGAAAGCATGTTTTCCACCTCTGGGTGTTGGTGTTGATTCGGTAAATGGACAGTCAAAAATCCCACACCGGCTCGCATCCGGAAAATGCGGGCTGATTTTTAGAGTTATGGGCGGGGGAAACGGCCTGGGCAGCGTGGTGAGCGGTGATACAGGGGCAAATGTCCACTCATCCCGCAATGACCCGTTTTAACAAAATTCTGTTAAGGGTAGCCGAAAACCGGTAAAACGCGATAGCCGACAAGTTTTATCGCAGAATAAAACTGACACAATTGTCAGGGTTTTTGGCGTTCACCCACGGCGGCCCCGGATCAGTGCCGCATCGATGGCGCACGCTCGCCGGTCGGTTCGGTTTCCGGTGATGCCGATGGGCTGGGCGTTGCAGAGGGGTTTGCGTGTTCACTTTCCGGGATGAGCCGGATCAGTTCGCCGCGCCGGTGGGAACGCTGCATCGTCGCCTGGCTGAGCAGGCGGCGGGCGCGTTGGGCTGGGCCGGATATGCGGCGGGTCATGATCGCAGCGCCGCCGCAGTTTCCCGCAGGGTCTGGCTATTGATGGCCGCGTGATAGTGGACGCTGTAATCCGAGCCGCGCAGCGCTTTCTTGACCATGCTTTCCAGGTTGGGGCGCTTGTCCTCGGGGTTCGGGCCGCTGCCCAGCCCGCCGCCGAACTCGACCATGATGGTGATGCCGTCGTGAAAGGCGGTTTCCAGGTTGCCGATCCAGCGTACCGGGTGGAACAGTTGATAGAACAACCGGGTTTTGATGGTGGCCGGATTGGGGTCGTGGTGGGTTCCCGTGTAGTTGGAGAGTACGCCGAGGGCAGGCGGGCGCATTGCGGCGGCGTCCAGCACCGGACGGAAGTGCAGGGCGGCGGCAATCATGTAGAAGGTGTGGAAGGCGCCCTCGGTCTTGAGCCGGGTGGGTTTTTTGCGGGGAAAGTGGGCCAGCGCGTCCTCGGTCAGCCGGTCGAGATCTTCGCCACGCCCACCGACTACGGTCTGATCGGGCAGGTTGGAGGCGGCGATGGCGCAATAGTGTTTTTCGGTCAGCGGCTGGATATTGTCAAGGTGCAGCGGAAAAGCCAGCATTTCGCCGTCGCCGTAAGTTCCCATGCACTCACCGCGATTTTGCACCAGCCGCAGGGCGGTCTCGAAACTGAGGGCGCCTGCGGCGACCAGGGCGCAGTATTCGCCGAGGCTGTGACCGGCTGTCAACGTCGGTTGCACTTGACCTTCGGTCAGTTCGTGGAAGATGTCCAGGCAGACCAGCGAGTGGGTGAGCAGGGCGGGCTGGGTATGGCGGGTAAGCTTGAGGTCTTCTTCCGGCCCTTCCAGGCAGAGTTTGGCAAGGTCGTAACCCACGATGTCATTGGCCTGTTCGTAGCGCTGCCGGGCGACCGGAAAGTCGCGGAGCAGGTCGCTGCCCATCCCGACATACTGGGAACCCTGCCCTGGAAATACGAACATGATCTGCTGATCCTGACTTGACACGGCTTGCGGCCTCCTGCGGGGAGTGGGGAAACGAGCGCGCAAAGATACGGCGAAGTTGCCGGCAAGGCAAGGCGGGGGATGGGATTCTCGATCACGATCTTATCCGGGGTGATAGCAGGGATAGTCGGCGTAGCCACGGCGGTCGCCGCCAAACAGGGTGGCCGGATCGAACGCGGCGAGCGGCCAGCGGTTGGCGAAGCGGGCGGGCAGGTCGGGATTGGCGATGAACGGGCGACCGAAGGCCACCAGGTCGGCCAAGCCCGCCTTGAGGAAGGCTTCGGCGCGGGCCTGGTCGTAACGTCCGGCTACGATGATCGCTCCGCCAAATCGGTGGCGCAGTTCGTGGCGGAATTCATCGGGCACCTGGGGAGCATCGTCCCAGTCGGCTTCGGAAAGATGGAGATAAGCGATGCGCAGCGCGGTCAGCCGCCGGGCGGCTTCCAGAATGGCCGGGATGATTTCCGGGCAGGCCATGCCCCGGGCAGTGATAAACGGCGCCAGGCGCACGCCGGTGCGCTCGGCGCCCGCTTCGGCCACCACGGCGTGGGCAACCTCGTCGAGGAAGCGCACCCGGTTTTCGATGCTGCCGCCGTAGCTGTCTGTGCGCCGGTTCGATGTACTGCGCAGAAACTGGTCGATCAGGTAGCCGTTGGCGCCGTGGATTTCCACGCCATCGAAGCCGGCAGCCATGGCGTTGGCCGCCGCCCGGCGGAAATCCTCGACGATACCGGCCAGTTCGGCGATTTCCAGCGCACGCGGGACGGGGCAATCCACCATGCGCCCGACGCCATCCTCGCCGACGATCCAGACCTGGGCGTCCGGTCTCAGGGCGGAGGGGGCTACGGGTGGCTGGCCGTCGTGAAACGATGGGTGCGACATGCGCCCGACATGCCACAATTGCAAAAACATGCGTCCGCCGGCGGCGTGAACCGCATCGGTCACTTGGCGCCAGCCGTTGATCTGGGCCTTGGAATAAATGCCGGGCGTGAAACTGTAGCCTTGACCCTGGCGGGAAATCTGCGTGGCTTCGCTGACGATCAGTCCGGCGGACGCACGCTGGGCGTAATACTCGGCCATCAGGGCGTTGGGAATATCGCCGGGCTGGGTGGTGCGGCAGCGCGTCATGGGACACATGACGATGCGGCTCGGCAAATCTATGTTGCCCAGCGCAAAGGGCTTGAACAGGAGTTGTTCGCTCATCGGGGTTTCTCCAGAGTTGGCGCATCGGAAGATTTTTGATCAGGACTTTCGCTTCCCGTCATTCCCGCGTAAGCGGGAATCTGTAATTCAGGAAGGAATCGGCGGCGTGCATGGCGGGGCCCATGCGTTGTTGCGATGAGCATAGGATCGGAATCTTTCATTTTTTTATAAACGGGTTAGTGAAAGATTCAGTTTCAAGTATTTTTTGAAAATAGAAGAATTTCGGAGCGTGCAAGGCGGCCATGAATCGGCGATGCCTGAGCAGCGCCGCCGCTGTTTGCCGAAGCGTGCGAACGTGATGAAGCGATCCGTTGCGCCTGCGCCTGTGAGGGAAGAGGCGACGCTTACAGCCAAGGAATCGGAGCGATCCGTTGCGCCTGCGCCTGTGAGGGTTGCAGCCTCAAGGAAATCGAGGACTATTTCGGTTTACACTACCTGTAAATCGGTCGGATTCTCCAAAAGCAACGAATGGCAAAAGACAAGACCTGACCCCTGCGAGGGCGATTACGAGGAGCCTCATGGCTACGGCCACCATCATTGACGGTAAAAGTTTCGCCGCCCGGCTGCGCGTCGGCATCACCGCGCAAGTGACCCGACTCAAAGCTGATCACGGGATCACCCCCGGTCTGGCGGTGGTGCTGGTGGGCGAAGATCCCGCCAGCCAGATTTACGTTCGCAACAAGGGTCGGCAGGCGCAGGAAGCGGGTATGAACTCTTTTGAGCAGCGACTGCCCGTGACCGCGAGCCAGGCCGAGTTGTTGGCGTGCATTGCCGGGCTGAATCAGGATCCGGCGATCAACGGGATTCTGGTGCAACTGCCCCTGCCCAGGCAGATCCACCCGGAAGCGGTGATCGAGGCGATTGCCGTGAGCAAGGATGTGGATGGCTTTCATCCGCTCAATGCGGGTCTGCTGGCGGTGGGAGAGGCGGCCATGGCGCCGTGTACGCCGTTGGGGTGCCTGATGCTGCTCAAGGAGCAGTTAGGCGATCTGACGGGCAAGCGGGCCATCGTTTTAGGGCGTTCCAACATCGTGGGCAAGCCGATGGCGGCGTTGCTGCTGCGCGAGCATTGCACGGTGACGATGGCTCATTCCCGCACCCGCGATCTGGCGGCGGAATGTCGGCGAGCGGAGATTGTGGTGGCGGCGGTGGGGCGGCCGGAAATGGTCAAGGGTGACTGGCTGCAAGCGGGAGCGACCGTCATTGATGTCGGAATCAACCGCCTCCCGACGCCGGACGGCAAAGGGAGACTGGTGGGCGATGTGGAGTTTGCCTCGGCGGTCGAGGTGGCGGGCGCGATCACNNGCTCCCACCAGCGGGAGCGGGAGGCCAAAACTTTCAATTGACCCGTTGCCACTGCTGTTGCTTGCTGAAGAACATCCACTTGCCGGTGACATCCAGGGTTTTGCCGTCGCTGCTCAGCCTGGCTTTGCTGGTGTAGGTGCCGCCGTCGGCTGGGTTGAAGATTTTGCCATCGGTCCATTCATCGCCGTTCTTCTTCAAATCCCACAAGATGCGCATGCCGACCAATGGTTTATCCTGTAAATTGCCTTCACATTTACTGCACGTTTTTTCGGCTGCGCCTTCCAGCAATTCTACAATCTTGCCGGTCAACACCCCGTTGTCCTCGGTGATCTGCACGATACTCTTGGGCTTGCCGGATTGGTCATCAATCGTTTTCCATTTGCCGACCGGCGAGTGGAGATCTGCGGCTTGAGCCGTGGACAACAACAGTAATCCGCACCAGGCGCCGAGGCTGGCGCTGATAAAGGGCACTTTCATTCGAGGACTCCTTATGTCTTTGAATCGTGATGATCGTTGAGAGAGGCAGGTGGGCAACGGTGGGATCAGTGTAGGCTGAGACCATCGCTTTTGCCTGGTATGTGCCGGTCATCTTGACGGCGACGATTCTTGAATGATCAGATTGCGCCATGCTGCCCATTGAACTGAAACTGCTGCTGCTGATTATCATCGCCAACGGCGCTCCGGTGGTCGCGGCGGCGGTTTGCGGCGCTTGGGGCAATCATCCGGTTGATGGGGGCCGGGCGCTGGCGGATGGGCGGCGCTGGCTGGGGGATTCAAAGACCTGGCGGGGAGTGATTGCGGCGGCGCTGGCAGCGGGGCTTGGAGCGGTGCTGTTCGGGTTGTCGGCATGGATTGGCGGCGTCATCGGCATGGCCGCCATGATCGGAGATCTGCTGTCGAGCTTTGTCAAACGGCGGCTGGGCGTACCCACCAGCGGCATGGCGCTGGGGCTGGATCAAATTCCCGAAGCATTGTTGCCGCTGCTGGCGGTGGCGGGCGAGTTCGCGCTGACCTGGCCGGCTATCGGTGGGACGGTGGCCGGCTTTATCGTGCTGGAGCTTACGCTATCACCGTTCTTTTACTGGCTTGGGGTTCGTAACCGGCCTTATTGATCCGGAGCCGATCCGGTTCGCAGATGATGCAGGGTAATTTCCGGCGGGCAGTTGAAACGCACCCCGACCACCGAAGCGCCCGATCCCACCGAGGTGTAACCCTGCATGGCGTGGTAGCGCCAAGCGCCCTTGCAGAAGCGGCGCGGGCAATCCGCATTGGTCATCAGGGCGATCCCGCCCGGCAGGCAAATCTGTCCACCGTGGGTGTGGCCGCTCAGCATCAGATCGAAACCGGCGTGCGCGGCCCGCTGATAGGTTTCCGGCGAATGCGATAGCAGGATGGCCGTCGCATCCGGCGGGATGTGCTGGGCCGCTTTGTCGAAATTATCCGCCTGAAAATAGTGCGGATCATCAATACCCGCCAGGTGAATGACTGCGCCGTCGAGTTCCAGCGCAACCGCTTCGTTGAGCAGCAGGGTGATGCCTAACGCCTCGATGCCCGGCGTCATGCGGATGGAATCGTGATTGCCCAGAACCGCGTAGACCGGCCCGTGAAGAGCGCCGCGCACTTGGGCCAGCGCGGCGAGGGCGGCCTGGTAGTCGCCGAAGGTCCTGGCCCGAAAATCGCCGGTCATCACGCACAGGTCGTATTGCACCTGCTGTAGACGCTCAATCAGCGCTGCGGGGTAGCCGTCGGCCATATCGAGATGCAGGTCGCTGAGGTGAAGGAGGGTCAGGCCGTCGAAGGCGGCGGGCAAGCGGGGGATGACGACATTGTTGTGGCGGATCTGGATGGAGGCGGCGTTGCGCACTCCCCGACCGTACAGTCCCAGGCAGCGCAGGGTCAGGCGGATCAGGGCGTGGATCGAATACCAGTTTTCGATGTGAAAGAACGTTCGCCCGCGCCCGAAGACTTGGGTCGCGTGGTCTGCTTCCATGCCCAGCCGTTGTTGCAGGTGAACCCGGCCAATCCGCTTTTCCAGCCGTTTGAGTTCGACGGTTTCCCGATCCACGACTACGCCGGCAGGAGACCGTGCGCGCGCCGGTTTGGAAGAGGGGTGATCATCGTGAACGGGAGGTTTTTTCATGGCGGGTTCTCCTGATCGTGATTCAGTGGATCTACAGCCGTTGTCTCAGCACATCCGCAATTTCGGCATCGCTTAATACCAGCGGATTGGTTTTCATGCTGCCGCCGCGCGCATGGGCGACGACATGGGCAAAATCGCGGTGCTGAATCCCATAGGCGCTTAACCGGGGCAGGGCCAGCCGTTCGGTCCAGTCGTCCAGCAATGTCAGCAAGGCAGCGTGAGCCGCCTCAGGATCGGGATAATGCCGCCCGTGCAGAATTTCAGCAGCGCGGGCGTATTTGCGCCACGCGGGATTTTTGGGGTCGCGTTCGCGCAGCGCAGCCAGATTGACGCGGGTCGCGGCTCCGACCAGGGCGCCACAGACCACGCCATGCGGAATGGGGAAAAACGCCCCCAGCGGCGAAGCCAGCCCATGCACCGACCCCAGGCCGGTCTGCGCCAGACACACGCCGGACAGCAGCGCCGCATAGGCCATGCGTTCCCGCCCGGCAGCGGCTTCCTCACGGCCTTCGTACCAGGCGAACAGACCTTTTCGCGCCGCATTCAGCCCACTTTCCGCCAGCGCGTCGGTAAAGGGGTTGGCCTTGGTGGAAACATAGGATTCGAGCAATTGCGTTAAGGCATCCATCGCGTTGGCGGCGATCTGCGGCGGGGGGCAGCTCGCCAGCAAATCGGGATCAAGCAGAGCGTATTCCGGCACCAGCAAATCATGGCGGAAGGATTTTTTGAAACCGGCGGGACCGCGCATACTCAGCACCGCGTTCTTGGTGGCTTCGCTGCCGGTGCCGGCGGTGGTCGGCACGGCGATAAATGGCGCAGCGGGACCGTGATACGGCTTCTCCGGCCCGACGCCTTCCAGATAATCCATGGCGGAATCGCCGCTCGGCAATAAGCCGGCAATCGCTTTAGCCGCGTCCAGCACGCTGCCGCCGCCGATGCCGGCGACTGCCGCAATGTCTCTGCCGTGAAATTGCCGGACTGCTTTATCTACCCCTTGCGGCGAAGGTTCGTCGCCAACCCGCGTGTGTTCCCAGCCGATTCCGGCCTTATCCAGCGCTGCAAGCAAGGTCGGCCAATGCGGCGAGTTGGGGAAAGAGCGCTGGCCGGTCACCAGCAACACCCGATTGCCGTATTGGGCGATTAGATTGGGCAGTTTGCTGATGTAGCCGGCGCCGAATTCGATGCGCGGCAGGCGGGCGATGGAGAACGGCTGGATCATGGGCGGTTGCTCCGGGACGGGGGAAACCGAAACTTCCCTCTCCCAATGGGAGAGGGAGTGATGCGCCTTTAGAACCCGTATAGCGCCTTATATTCAGGATCGCGGGTGGCGATGAGCTGGGCGAGATTGAGTACCACCTTGCACTGTTTCCAGGTGGCGTCGTCCTGCATCTTGCCGTCGATCATCACCGCGCCGCTGCCGTCGGGCATGGCCTCGACCACCCGCTTGGCCCAGACGACTTCCTCCGGCTTCGGGCTGAACACGCGCTTGGCAATGGCGATCTGGTTGGGATGCAGGGTCCAGGTGCCGACGCAGCCCATCAGGTAGGCGTTGCGGAATTGGTCTTCGCAGGCGACCAAGTCGGCGATGTCGCCAAACGGGCCGTAAAAGGCCAGCGCGCCAACACTGACACAAGCATCTACCATCCGCCCAATGGTGTAGTGCCATAAATCCTGCTGCGCGGTGGGCCGTGGCGCGTTGGGATTGGCGGGATCGGGATCGGTGCGCACCACATAATCGGGATGGCCGCCGCCGACCCGGGTGGTTTTCATCCGCCGCGACGCCGCCAGATCCGCAGGGCCGAGACTCATCCCCTGCATGCGCGGGCTGGCGTTGGCGATGTCGTCCACATTGGCGACGCCGAGCGCGGTTTCCAGGATGGCGTGAATCAACAGCGGCTTTTTCACGCCGTACTTGGCTTCCAGTTGCGCCAGCAGTTGATCGGCGAAATGGATGTCCCACGGCCCCTGAATTTTGGGCAGCATGATCACGTCCAGCTTGTCGCCAATTTCGCCGACCAGCCGGATTAAATCATCAATAAACCACGGGCTGTCGAGGCTGTTAACGCGGGTCCAGAACTGGGTATCGCCAAAATCCACGCTCTTGCCAATTTTCACCAGCCCTTCGCGGGCGGCTTCCTTGCGGTCAATCGGCACGGCGTCTTCCAGATTGCCCAGCATGATATCCACGGTCTTGGCGATGTCCGGCACCTTGACCGCCATTTTTGGATTGCTGGGGTCGAAGAAGTGAATCATGCGCGATGGCAATACTGGAATTTCACGCACGGGTTCGGGAGCGCCAACAACTTTGGGCTTGAAGAAATCACGGGGACTGCGCAGCATGGTTATTTCTCCCATTGGTTGGTTTTAACTACTGAGCTTATTGGCCTATGCGGAATAGCACCGGTTCATGACTGGCTTTCTCAATGCCTTCGTATTTCCTGATCAGGATTTGCGCGGCCACAGTCGGGGGAATATGGCCTTCAATCACCGCCTGATCGATCTCGGCGCGAATGCTCTCGACCCCGGCGTGATTAAAGAAGCTGGTGCGCAAATGCTCCTCGACCATGGAGTATACCCAATCCAGGGTCTGTCGCTGTCGGCGCTTGTCGAATACGCCACTGGCCGTAGTTTGCTGGCGAAAGTCGCCGATCACGTTCCAGATTGAGTCAATGCCATCGCCGGTCGCCGCTGAACAGGTGTAGGCGCGGGTGTGCCAGCCCTTGGTCGCAGGGGCGAGATAGTGCAGGGCGCGGTTGTAATCGGCTTTGGCGGCGTTGGCGCGAACCTTGTTGTCGCCGTCGGCCTTGTTGACCAGCAGGGCATCGGCCAGCTCCATGATGCCCTTCTTGATGCCCTGCAACTCGTCGCCCGCGCCGGCCAGCATCAGCAGCAGAAAGAAATCCACCATTGAGCGCACCGTGGTTTCACTCTGGCCGACGCCCACCGTTTCCACCAGGATTACGTTGAAACCGGCAGCCTCGCAGATCAGGATGGTTTCGCGGCTCTTGCGGGTCACGCCGCCCAGAGTGCCGCTGGAGGGCGAGGGGCGGATAAAGGCGCGAAGGTCGCGGGAGAGCAGTTCCATGCGGGTTTTGTCGCCGAGGATGCTGCCGCGCGTGACCGTGCTGCTGGGGTCCACCGCCAGCACAGCGACTTTGTTGCCCAGTTCGCAGAGTTTCAGGCCGAGGGCTTCAATAAAGGTGCTTTTGCCGACGCCCGGCACGCCGGTAATCCCGACCCGAATCGAGTTGCCGGTGCTGGGAATCAGTTGCCGCAGCACCTCCTGTCCCATCTCGAAATGGGCCGGAGCGTTGCTTTCCACCAGGGTGATCGCCTGGGCGACGATATTGCGGTCGCCGGCCAGCACCCCCGCCACATATTCATCCACGGTCAGGCGGCGGCGACGTGGAACTGGTCGGCGCGGCACGGATACGCTGGCCTGACCGGGGATGCCGTCATGGCCGCCCTCGACGCCGGTCATGACCGAGGTGGTGAATTCGGCTCCGGCATCAGCGGGAACCCAGTCAGGCTTGCGTGTGATTTCATTCATGGCTTTTTAAGCTTGGCTCAAGGGTAGGGCAAAAGGTTCAAACCGGAAATAAATTTATAGTCTCTTTGGTTTTTTGAGATAAAAGGCAAATTCAGAGTCAATGCTGTTGCCGCGATTAAACCATCAGCGATAAGCAAACCATGGCTTAAACGATAAAGGCGGAGCAATTCAACCGATTTGTCTGAAATGTTCTCGTTTAATTTGATGATTTGAATCTGCTTAATAAACTTATCCAGCTTCCGAAGTTCAGATTTATTGCGACAGCCAATCATTAATTCCAGTTGAGTAACCACGCTAATAGCAAGCGCATCATGTGACTGGATGTTTTTCAAAATATCATTCGCCCCACTCGGATTTTCTGATGTTGCGGACCCAACTAGAACTATTGGATAGCTCCTGTCGATTGCGCCACATTCCGATAAAGGGTTCGTGCGCCAGATCAACGTGACGAGTTTTCTGGTTGATCTGATCCACTTTGATATCGTTGCTGCAAAAAAGCTATAAAATCAGCGACTTGATGCCGAGCTTCAGCAGGCAATGCTGCATATTCATCAAGTAGTTTTTGATGGATCATTTTTTCTTCCTCTAAATCAACTCATGCTGTTCACTGTGGCCCATATTTTCCAGTTCATCGGCAATATGATCCACATCACGAATATGTCGAATCTCGCCGGATTCCATATCCATGAGAAGGCTTCTTAGATTTTCAACCAGTTCTTCCTTCGATAAACCCTGCGTTTGATAATCGGGGTAGTCATTCAGAAAGCCTAAAAAAAATTCACTATCTTTCCAATAGGTAAATTTCAGAATTTTCACCATGCTTTTCCTTTAATGAAAAAGCCAAGTAGGGTATGCATTGCGTACCGTCATTCATCGCATCTTGAGCAATTGCCGCGCAGTCCGTAACTCTCTGATTGTGGAATCGTTCAATTCCTATGGGTTACGCTGCGCTAACCCGCGCTATGCGCTACTATGTATACGATTTTTCATTGCTAAATTACTAATTTCCTCTACGCTTTTCTCTGGCCACAATTTTCTTTGCCATACCGTATAGTCAAAAGGTTCTCGCAGAATAAGGCTGATAAATCTCTCAGCTTGAACTTCCCCTAACGCATTAATCAGCGCTTCCAGTCCTTGTAGCTTGATTTCAGTGTCAGTCATTATACTCATCTATAATTCCAACCATATCAACTGGATTGATTACTTGTTCCATAGGTATTTCCATAACAGCTTGGCTCTGGTCTTGGAGCATAGCCTCATCTTCGGCAATCGCCTCATCTTCAGTCTGCGCTTGGTAATGCGCAATAACTTTCCGAACTCGCTGTTCCTCCCAGCCGGGAGGGAATTTACTTTGCTTCATTTTCAATAGCTTGTTTTACTATTTTGCTGGCGGTAGATTCCGGTAAGGTGTTGATAAAGGATACCACCTTTCTTTTTCCAGCTTTTTGTTGGTTGCGTAAATCATCAAAGATTGCTTCAAGTTTATCATTGAAACGGTGGGCGTGTTCGTTGCGTATTTTCCAGATTTCTTCAAGCATTTCATTAGATGACATGGGTTATTCTCCAAAGAATTCGGCGGGCGTGCAGATAACAGGAAATTGATGAATTGATGAGTCAGAATGCCAAAGAATAATGCGCCTTAGAATATCTGGATTTGCAATATGCCGACAATTCCAAGTTAGTAGAAAGTCCATTTTGTGTACTGCCGCCGCCGCCAAGTGAAGAGCGTCCTCTTTTGCTCGGGTTGGCAGGATTCCGTCATCTAATAGAGCCTTCGCCAAAGCAAGTACCTCTTGTGTAAGGTCAAGAAGGGGAATATTTTCGAGAGCCTGTAATCTCTTTTGAGCCGCTTCAGAATCTCCCGCTCCCGCTTCTTGGATGACAAGTTGCGAGACGAATATCTGAAAATTTTTGCGTTTAAAATCCCACCAATCTCTAGTGATTTGTTGATGAGCAGCCAAGATAAGATCTCGGCTGGGACGAGCAGTTAAATAGCTTATAACCGACGTTTCAAGATACAATTTCAGCGTCATGGTTTTATTAAGACGAGTCGGCTCATAAATTCCTCTGGGATTAACTCAGCCAAGCAGGGTACACATCGGACACCATCATTCATCGCATCAACAACCGTAATTCAATAGGGCGGGTCAGGACCCATGTCCGTAACCCGCCGATTGTGGAGTCGTTCAATTCCGGCGGGTTATGCTGCGCTAACCCACCTACACACTAACCAGTTCTACATGCTATTTTATTGGTTAATATTTCTGAGTAGATATTCAATAACTCCGTCCATATTGGCATGTTATGTACTTGTCCGATTACAGCTTCGACTCCTTCTTGAATAGCATCTTCAAATTCTCTATCACAGTTCACATATCTTGCGATACTTTCAGCATGATTTTGAAAATCCACTTTAATCAGCTCTATTAGATTACTAAAGTGATCATCCATCTTTTCTCTCCTCATTGGTACAGAAGGCTTAAACCGTATAAGTGTCCCTAAATCACAAGAAGTAGCATCCTACGGAAGAGGAGCCAACAGAGTTAAGCAGGGTGGGCATTGCCCACCCTCCCATCCTTTACCTCACCCTCACGCCGCCAGCCGCTCGTTCAACTCCGCGATCACCTTTTGCGCGGCGACCGGAATCACCGTGCCGGGGCCGAAAATTGCCGCCGCGCCGTTAGCCTTGAGGTACTCGTAGTCCTGGGCGGGGATGACGCCGCCGATGACCACCATGATGTCCTCGCGGTCCAGTTTCTTCAGTTCCGCGATCAGTTGCGGCAACAGGGTCTTGTGCCCGGCGGCCAGCGAACTCATGCCGACCACATGCACATCGTTTTCCACCGCCTGGCGAGCCACTTCTTCCGGGGTCTGGAACAGGGCGCCGATGTCCACGTCGAAACCGAGGTCGGCGAAGGCCGTAGCGATAACTTTTGCACCCCGGTCATGACCGTCCTGACCGAGCTTGGCGACGAGAATACGCGGGCGGCGACCCTCGCGCTGCTCGAACTCATCGGCCATCTGCCGCACCTTGACGATTTCTTCGCCCTCGCCGAACTCGCTGCTGTACACGCCGGAAATGGCGCGGATGACCGCCTTGTGGCGACCAAACACCTTCTCCATCGCGTCGGAGATTTCGCCCAGCGAGGCGCGGGCGCGGGCCGCTTCCACCGCTTTCTCCAGCAGATTGCCGGAACCGGCACGAGCCGCTTCAGTGATGGCGTTCAGCGCCGCCTGCACTTTGGTCTCCTCGCGGTCGGCGCGCAGTTTCTGCAAGCGTTGCACCTGCGACTCGCGCACGGCGGTGTTGTCGATGCTGAGGATGTCCAGCTTGTCTTCCTTGGCCATCCGGTACTTGTTGACGCCGACGATGGTTTCCTTNNCAGATCGCGGTTTCGTCTTGCAGATAAAGCTGGGTGTTGCGGGCGATGCGGGCGGAGAAATCGGTCGGCAATGCGATGGCTTCGTCCAGGGCGTTGGTGTGCAGCGACTGGGTATGGCCGAGCGCCGCCGCCAAGGCTTCAATGCAGGTGCGGGCGACATTGTTGAACGGGTCCTGTTCGGTCAGGCTCCAGCCCGAAGTCTGGCTGTGCGTGCGCAAGGCCATGGACTTCTCGTTCTTCGGGTTGAACTGCTTGATGATCTTGGCCCACAGCAACCGCCCGGCGCGCATCTTGGCGACTTCCATGAAGTAGTTCATGCCAATCGCCCAGAAGAACGACAGCCGGGGCGCGAAGGTGTCAATGTCCATTCCGGCTTTAATCCCGGTGCGGATATATTCCAGGCCGTCGGCCAGGGTGTAGCCGAGTTCCAGATCTGCGGTCGCGCCGGCTTCCTGCATGTGATAGCCGGAGATGCTGATGCTGTTGAACTTGGGCATCTCCTTGGAGGTGTAGGAGAAGATATCGCCAATGATCCGAATCGAGGGATCAGGTGGATAAATATAGGTGTTGCGCACCATGTACTCTTTCAGAATGTCGTTCTGAATGGTGCCGGTGAGCTTGTCGTGCGGAACCCCTTGCTCCTCAGCGGAGACGATGTAAAAGGCCAGCACCGGCAATACCGCGCCGTTCATGGTCATGGACACCGACATCTGATCCAGCGGAATGCGGTCAAACAGAATCCGCATGTCGAGGATGGAGTCAATCGCCACGCCCGCCTTGCCGACATCGCCGATAACACGCGGGTGATCGGAGTCGTAGCCGCGATGAGTCGCCAAATCAAAGGCGATAGAGAGACCCTTTTGTCCGGCGGCCAGATTGCGACGGTAGAACGCATTGCTCTCCTCGGCAGTGGAGAAGCCGGCGTACTGGCGCACCGTCCACGGCTGGGTCACGTACATGGCGGGGTAGGGGCCGCGCAGGAACGGCGGCACCCCGGCGACATAGCCCAGATGCTGCAAGTCCCGGGTGTCGGCCTGGGTGTACAGCGGTTTGACGTCGATCTGCTCCATGGTCAGAGAGACCAGTTGATCCAGCGTCTTCCCGGTGGCTTTCTCCACCGCCGCCTGCCATTCGGCAAAGCTCGGCTTGGGGAACTCCACGCCATAATCCATCGTGGTGAAATCCGGCGTCATGCTCATTAAGCGACCCCCATCTTCTTCTGCAAGGTTGACAACAGGTTCTGGCAATTGGCGTTGAGATGAATGAAATCATCTACGCCAGCAGCCTTGAAGGCTTCAACGTGATCCGCCGGATAGCCGGCCAGCAACACGATCAGACCGGGATTGGCCTGCTTGAGTTTCTGCACCAGCGGCGGGACCAGATCGGGATACGTGGGATCGGTGGAGCAAATCACCACGGTCTTGGCGCCNNCGCTGGCCGACGCGATCCAGATAGGCTTCCGCCGCTTGTCGCAGCGCCTCGAAGGCCTGCGCTCCACGCTGAGCGCAAATCGGCGTGATGGTGGGGCCGACCTTGGCGTTGGCGCGTGCGGCCTGGGCAATATCGCTCAGCGTCGCGCCGGCCAGCGCGGCCTGAATCGCGGCGTCAACATGGTTTGCGCCCGCACGGATGAAGAGATCCAGCGCCGCCCGTTTTTGGCCGGTGTTGACGCTGGCCCGATAACGACTCAATGCCGCCGCCCGTTCGGCTTGCACTGCCTTGACATCGACCGGCGCCGGCTCCAGACGGGTTTCCTTCAAGTTCGGATACATGTTGGTGCCGACAAAAATGTCCTTGCGCTTGGCGATGTTGGCGGCGCGCCTGGTGGCGGTGTCTGCAACTTGTTGTTGCGGCCAGCCTGCTTCCAGCGCCTTGACCATGCCACCCTGCTTCTCGATCTCCTGGAAGATGGCCCAGGCCTTGCGCCCAACCGAATCGGTGAGGTTTTCGACATACCAGGAGCCGCCGGCAGGGTCTACCGTGCGGGTGATGTGGCTCTCCTCACGCAGCACGATGTGGGTATTGCGGGCAATGCGGCGGGAAAACTCATCGGGAACGCGCAGCAGCTCGTCGAACGGCGAGATATGCAGGCTGTCGCAACCGCCGACCGCGCTGGAAAACGCTTCGGTGGTGGCGCGCAGCAGGTTGACATGCGGGTCGTAGATCGTCTGGTTCCAGGTCGAGGTGCGGGCGTGCAGACTCATTTTCTGCGCTTCGTCGCTGCCGCCGAAGGCTTTGACGATCTTGGCCCATAACAACCGCGCTGCGCGGATCCGGGCGATTTCCATGAAAAAGTTGGAGCCGATGGATAGCGCGAAGCGGATACGCGGGGCGATGTCGTCAATGCTCAGATCGCGCGCCTGCATGGCGCGGATGTATTCAACCGCAGTCGCCAGGGCGAAAGCCAGTTCCTGGGTCGTGCTGGCGCCACCGTTATGGTAGGGATGGCCTTGCACCGTGATCGTTTGCAACTGCGGGGCGATGGCGGTGGCCCAGGCGGTGAGCTGCGCCATCACGTCATAAATGCCGGTCAGATCGCGGGGCAGCTTGCCGTCACGGGCGAGCTGGCCCAAAGGGTCCATGCCGATGGCGCCGCGCAGTTCGGTAAGCGACTTGCCCTGCTGTTTGACCAGCGCCGCCAGCAAGGCGGTGAAGGTCAGGGCGCTGGTGCTGGCCTGGATATAGATCGGTGTAGTTTCCAGATCAACGCCGTCCAGCGCCTGGGCGAGATCGGCGACGCTGGAGATGGACAGCCCGCCCTTGCCGACTTCACCCGCATCGGCTTGATCCGCGTCTATGCCGGCTAACGTGGGGTGATCGAGTACCAGGTTGACCGCATTCTGACCGCGCGCCATGTCAGCGCGCAGTGCCTCGTTGAACGCCGCCGGAGTGCCGTAAGGCAGCTCCTGGGCCACATCCCAGCTTTGGGTGACGTAACCGAGCGGGCTGGCTCCGCGCAAATAGGGAGCGAAACCCGGCAGACTGTCGAGGTGCGGCAGTCCGGCTACGTCTTCCCGCCGATACATCGGCTGAAGGTCAATATCTTCATAGGTTTTGGTGATCAGACGTTTTTCAAACGGCGCGCCTTTAAGGAACTTGTCGACGACCTTGCGCCAGTCTTCGTAGGGGGTCGGTGGAAATTCGCTGAACGTGGGTGTGGCCGCGTCCGCTAGTTGTTGGTCTGACATGCGTATCCTCCAGGTGGAACCAAGATGCGATGGGCGGAAAAGACCTGAAAAGTATAACTGAAGATTGGCTCGAATCGCGGTCGGGAATCGGGCGGACAGCGGTTGGATGCAGTTGCAATCGTGAAGTGGAATGACATACTAAAAAGGTCTGTTACCTTTTCCAACCCTGCAACCCCAAACCATCAGGAGATTCTTATGTCCGATAGACCCTTCAAAGTGCTGGGCATTCAGCAGATCGCCATTGGCGGGCTGGACAAGTCCAAGCTGAGCCGGCTGTGGATCGATACGCTGGGCTTGACCTTGACCGGCAATTTTCGCAGCGAGCGGGAGAATGTGGACGAGGACATTGCCGCCATCGGTTCCGGTCCGTTCAAGGTGGAAGTGGACCTGATGCAGCCGATTGATCCCGGCAAGGCGCCCAAGGTGCATGAGCCGCAGCTTAACCACATCGGGCTGTGGATCAGTGATTTGGCTGCGGCGGTGGAGTGGCTGACGGCAAAGGGGATGCGCTTCACGCCGGGCGGCATCCGCAAGGGTGCGGCGGGCTACGATGTCTGCTTCCTGCATCCCAAAGGCAATGACGCTACGCCGCTGTGTGGTGAAGGTGTATTGATCGAGTTGATTCAAGCGCCGCCGGAAGTCATTGAGGCGTTCGCCAGGGCTGCTTGATTGAACGCCGCGCCTCTGTTTCTGCCGTAAAGGGTTTAAACAGGGGCGTGGCTGATTCAATTTCAAAATTTGGTAGTCCTGTAAAAAG
>DEHY01000053.1 GCA_002352185.1 Competibacteraceae bacterium UBA2788 | reverse complement strand
GGTCGAGCATGGCGCTATCCGCCCCCTTATCAGCGATCAGAGGAACGGCACTCAACCCTTCGATCCGGCGGCCAGCCGGGGTGCAATCAGCTGCTGTACCTTGTGTCATAAGGATTGGGATCGGCATCCCCTGCGCATCCACGGCCAGATGGCTCTGGGGATTAAGCCCCCTTTGGTGCCAGGGCTGTTAAGTTCTTCAGCGAGTTTCTCCTATTTCCCCAATAGCCGCTCCACGCGCCGCGCCCCCAACTCACTCAGCCACAGCGCCGCCAGCGCCAGTAAAATGGAAATAACCACCAGCCGCAATGCGGGTTCATCCGCACCGGGAATCTGAGTATAAGTGTAAATTGCCAGCGGCAGAGTACGGGTCTCCCCGGCGATGTTGCCGACAAAGGTTACGGTCGCGCCGAACTCGCCCAGACTGCGGGCGAAGGCCAGCACCAGCCCGGTCAGAATGCCGGGCGCAGCCAGCGGCAGGGTGATCGTCAGCCAGACTCGCAGCGGCCCAGCGCCCAAGGTGCGCGCTGCATCCTCCAACCGGGGTTCCACCAGACTGACCGCCAGCCGCACCGCCCGCACCATCAATGGCAGGGCCATCATCGCCGAGGCAATGACCGCGCCCTGCCAGGTGAACACCAGCGCGATGCCCCAAGTGTCGTACAGCCAGTGCCCCAGCGGTCCCTGCTTGCCCAGCAGCAGCAGCAGCAGATAACCAGGCACGACGGGCGGCAATACCAGCGGCAAATGGATCAGCCCATCCACAATGGCCTTGCCGGTAAACTGCACTCGCGCCAGCAGCCAGCCCAGCAGGACGCCTGGCCCGGCGACCAGCGCCGTACACCACAACCCCACCTTGAGCGACAGCTCCAGCGCCGATAGTTCTTCCGGGGTGAGTTGCAGCGACGACCACATGGCGACTTATTTGGGTACGGTAAAGCCGTAGCGGCTAAAAATCGCAGCAGCTTGCGAAGAGGCCAGAAAATTCAGCAACCCCTGCGCCTCTGGTTTAGCGCCTTGCACCAGCGCAATGGGATACAGCACGGGGGAGTGCGTATCGGCGGGAAACACGCCGAGGATTTCCACGTTGTCGATTACCCAGCAGATTGCAGTGACTGGCCTTGACGATCCTGTTCTTGCCATCGAGATAATCCATCCATTTCAAATCGGCGGCAATGGACACGTCTGCCCTCAACCTGAAATCGTTATAAATCCAGATAGATAACGAAATACGTGACTTTATGTGCAAAGTCGGCTGGAAAGCAAGCCAAGCGAATAATCAACGGCGTAAAACCTCTACAGAATTGATATATTGCGCTGAATCCTGAATTTAAATGAGGAGGTCATCATGGATGCCGCTATTGTCGCCACCGGTCTTGCCAGCGCCGTTTTTCTTGTGAGTCATCTGGGTCTGTCGAGCGCCGCCGTGCGTGGCCGGCTGGTGCGGCGGATTGGAGAAAAGGGTTTCCAGGGGCTGTATGCGCTGATCGCGCTGCTGGCGCTGGGGGCGATGATCGCCGCCTATATTCAGGCTTCTCATCATGTCTATTGGTGGCCGCCCGGCCCTGGTGTGCGCCACTTGCCGTTGCTGGTGATGCCGGTAGCGCTGCTGCTGGTCGTCGGCGGGGTGATGACTCCAAACCCTTCGGCGGTAGGGATGGAAAATCAGCTGGATCAACCGGAGCCAGCGCGCGGGGTGCTGCGCATTACCCGCCATCCGGTGATGTGGGGCATCGTGCTGTGGGCGGCGGTTCACATGCTCGCCAACGGCGATTTGGCCTCGCTGCTGTTTTTCGGCGGGTTGCTGCTGACGGCGTTGCTGGGTTCGCTGCACCTCGACCGGCGGATGGCCGCTGATCAGGGCGAGCGCTGGCAGCGTTTCACCGCCGTCACCTCCTATGTGCCGTTTGCGGCAATCTTGAGCGGGCGCCAGACCGTGCATTGGGCTGAGCTGCGCCGGCCGGCGGCGTGGGGGCTGGGGATATTGATCGTGTTGCTGCTGCTTCATCCGTATCTGTTCGGGGTTCGTCCGTACTGAGGGCGCTGATTCGACGCCTCAACCCCAAGTCCACGCTATGCTGCAAATCCGGTCAGGGTCCATGGAGCGCTTCGCGGAGTTTTGTGGCCAGCGCCTTGTTGGAAAAAGGCTTTTGCAGGAAGTGGACACCCTCGTCGAGGACGCCGTGATGGGCGATGACGTTGGCGGTGTAGCCGGACATGAACAGGCACTTGAGGCCGGGCCGCAGGGCGCTGAGTCGTTGCCAGAGGTCACGGCCATTCATATCCGGCATGATCACGTCCGTCAGTAACAGGTGAATGGGGCCAGCGTAGGTCTCGACCCGTTGCAGAGCCTGGTTCGGGCCGTCAGCGGCCAGCACGGTGTAGCCCAGCCGTTCGAGCAGAATTTTGCCGAGTTTCAGCAGCGCCTCCTCGTCCTCGACCAGCAGCACGGTTTCGCTGCCGGTCGGAGCTACGGCGGACGCCGGCACCCTTCGAGCGCTGATTGGGTCCGACTCATGTCGGGGCAGATAGATTTTGAAGGTTGTGCCTTTCCCCGGTTCGCTGTACACATGAATGAAGCCATGGTTCTGTTTGACGATGCCGTACACCGTGGCCAGGCCAAGGCCCGTACCTCGCCCTTGCGGCTTGGTGGTGAAAAAGGGATCAAACAGTTGCGCCAAGATTTCCTGGTCCATGCCGCAGCCGTTATCGCTGACCGCCAGCAGGACATAATATCCGGGGATAAAGTCGGGGTGGGTTTCGCAATAGGTTTCGTCGAACTCTGCCTGACCGGTTTCAATGGTGATTTTGCCGACGCCGGCAATCGCATCGCGGGCGTTGACCACCAGGTTGGCCAGAATCTGGTCGATCTGGGCCGGGTCCATGTTCACCCGCCACAAAGACCCGGCAGGTTTCCAGAGTAGCTCCATGTCCTCGCTGATGAGCCGCCTGAGCATTTTGAGCATGCCCGCAATGGTGTCGTTGAGGTCGAGCGCCTGGGGCGCGATGGTCTGCTTGCGGGCGAAAGCCAGCAACTGGCGGGTCAGATCGGCTGAACGCTGGGCGGCTTCCTGAATCACCAGCAGGTCGGCGTGCAGCGCACTGTCGGGCGCCGTCTGCTCCAGGGCCAGATCGGCATGACCGGCGATGACCGCCAGCATGTTGTTAAAATCATGCGCCACGCCGCCCGCCAGCCGCCCCACCGCCTCCATCTTCCGGGCCTGGTGGAGCTGGGCTTCAAGCGCATCATGCTTGCGTATCGCCTGTTCGCCAGCCGCCTTCATGCGCAGCACGCGCAGGGCGTAGGCCAGGTTGTCGGCCAGCCGACGCAGCAAGTCCACTTCATCCGGGGCCAAAGCGTCCGAGTCTGCGGCGTAGAGACTGAGCGCACCAAACACGCCGGTTTTGTGGGCCAGCGGCAGCGCAATGGAGGCGGCATAGCCATACCGGGCGGCCTCCTCGCGCCAGGGCGCAAAGCGGGGATCGGTGTGCAGGTTGTAGCAGATTACCGGCTGGCCGGTGCGAATGGCCGCACCGGTCGGACCTTGCCCGGTCGGGCTATCGTCCCAGGTGATCTTGATTGCCTCAAGGTAGCCGTCCTCGAACCCGAACTGGGCCACCGGACGTACCCGCTTGCCCGGCCCCGGATCGGCCAAGCCCACCCAGGCCAGCCGCCATCCCCCCTCCGCCACCAGGATGTGGCAAATCTCCTGCATCAGCCCGGCATCCTCCTGTGCCAGGGCGATAGCCTTGTTACAGCGGCTGAGCATGCGAAAGGAGCGCACAGCCTGACGTTCGTTGTCCTCCGCCTGCCTTCGTTCCACCACCTTCCACACCGCTTCCATCAGCAAGGTAAGCTGGAGAATATCGGTTTCATGGTAATCGGCGCTCTTATTGGCGACCCCGACCACGCCGACGATGTTGCCTCTGCTGAAGACCGGCACGGTGAGATACTTGCGGAGTTCGGCATGGCCGTCCGGGTAGCCTTTCTTGAGGGGGTGCGCGGCGGCAAAGTCATTAACCAGAATCGGACGGCGCTGGCGGACCGCTTCGCCCCAGAGGCCGGTCTTGTCCAGCTCGTAGCAGGTCTGGGAATTGACGATATTGCATTCCCGCATCACCTCCCGGGACCAGGAGTTCAGCACGAACTCCCGGCGATCTTCATAGTAGCGATAGAGGTAGCCGATGGTGCTGCCGGTGAGTTCGATGGCTTCATTCAGCGCGTAGTCCAGGAATTCCTGCACCGAATCAGTCTGGTATTGCAGAATGCTCACCAGACTGCGCATCCGGGCCTCGTTACGGCGCACCTCCTCTTCCGCCCGCTGGCGCTCGGTGAGGTCGGCGGCCATGCTGACGACCAGGCGACGACCGTCGGGCAGTCGGCCCAGCGGCGTCGAACTGAACTCCCATATGCGCTGCGCACCATCCTTGCAGGTGAGGGTCAATGCACCATCGGTCTGGCGTCGGCCCGCCGTGTAGAGATGGTCAATGACGGACTGGACCTGCTCCTGGCGAACGCCGTAAGCACGCTCCGTCCAGTCAGCGACGGTAGGAATGTCGGTTTCATCGTACCCGGTGAGATTCTTCCAGGCGCGGCTTAGCACCAGCACTTCGCCATCCTCGGCATAAATCATGATCGGGAATGGGGCTTCCATTACGGCCCAGCGGAAGCGTCGCTCACTCTCTCGCAGCGCCTGATCCGCTGTCCGCTCTTCGGTCTGGTCGCGAAAGATCAGCACCACGCCGGTGATCGCGCCGCGCTTGTCGCGGATAGGCGCTCCGCTGTTGGAAATTGGGTGTTCGGTCCCGTCCCTGGCGATCAGCAGGGTATGGTTGGCCAATCCCACTACCGCCCTCTCGCGCAGTACGCGCTGGGCCGGATTTTCAACCACCGCATGGGTCTTTTCGCTGACGATGCGGAATACGTTGTCAAGAGGCTGGCCTTGAGCTTCGGTCTCCGGCCAGCCGGTGAGCTGTTCCGCCACCCGATTCATCTGCCTGATCCGCCCCGCATTGTCGGTGGTGATAATGGCGTCGCCGATGCTGTAGAGCGTTGCACGGAATGCCTCCTGAGCCGCCCGTTGTTCCCACTCCGCCTGGTACAGTTCGCGATAGAGGCTGGCCTGCCGCCGCCGGTAGGCCCAGGCGGTCGCCGTCGCCGCGAGCAGGAGACCCAGGGAGATGAACAGAGTGACCACCCCGGCGCGGTAGCGCGCCTCGGCCAGGATCTCTGCGACATCCATTTTAGTGACCAGGAACCAGGGCGACCCGGGCACAGGGCGCAGGTCGGCTAATACCTCCATACCATGGTAATCCTGGCCCTGGAACAAACCCTGTCGTCCCAGCACAGCCTGTACCGCCGGGAGATCGCTTTGCGCCAGCGGGATGTGCAAGGACAGCGCAGCCTGGGCCTGGTGGCGCAGCTCGTTCAGGAAAATGACCGCGTCGCCCTCCCGGCGGACCAGGAGCGTCTCGGCGCTGCGGCTGGGCGTAGGCCAGGACTGAATCAGGGGATACAGGTAGAATGCCGCGTCACTGCGCAGGACCAGCACGGCCAGCGGACGCCCCTCGGCATCGGACACTGGGGCCAGCGCATCCAGGTAGATGCGGCCATCGGGGGCGCGGTAGAAGTCAGAGAGCGCCGCATTGCGACCGGCAAGGGTTGCCGCGATGGCCCGCTTCGTGGCCGGGTCTGCTGGGTCGGAGTTATCACTGACGGTGAGCAGGAGCTTTCCGTCCGGATCAAGCAGCAGGACGTTGGCATAGCCATACGCTTCCTGCTCAAGCTGCAATGACTCCTGCCCGTCCGCTGACAGATCAGGGGCGTTGGGAGTTGTTCGCCATGTGGCCAGCGCCCGCCGCAAAAATGGATTTCCGGCTGCTCTGCGGGCGTCGGCCAGGCGCTCCCGCCGCCATTGCAGAATCTGGCCGACTTTCAATTCGCCGATGGCGGCGATATCCTGATATTTTTCCTGGCGGATGCGCGCTGCTTCGACGCGATAATACCCATAGCCCCCAACCAGCAGCGCCAAGGCGATCAAGGTGAAGACCACCGCCCAAATTGGGTGGCGCCGACCGTTGTGCCCATCGTGGTGGGGTATGATCTCCACTGTATTAAGCTCGGTGGGCATGTCACGGTCTCTCAAATGATGGATATAATCCGGATATACTCTTTTGAGTTTAATTCGCACATCCTCAATCTTGAAGCGCCTGAAAGAACGAGGTCTAGCGCAGGGCTGGGTCTAGCGGTGCAATTATCCGCCATGATCCGATGGATAATTGCAGCCTGTGCAGGAAGGTCGGGGTTGCTGGAGTGCGGAGGCGGGTGTGTACAGGAGGGGGATACCGCCAGCGCGGAATCCCGACTCGGCTGATCGCCGAGTGAAGTCAAAATCCAAGTTGAATCCACTGAGGAGAAAACACCATGAGCAAAGGCACCGACACTAAGAAAGAGACCAAGAAAAAACCGGCGAAGACTCTTAAAGAGAAAAAGGCCGAAAAGAAATCCAAAAAGGAGACCAAGGGTTCCCTCACCTGATCAAGCCTGTACAGGGAGACGGACGCCATACCTCGATTCGGAAAGTTTAAGGATTGGCCGGCAGTGAAAACATGGCCGGACGCTGATTCGATTCTACCGTGGGTTGTCCACTACCAGCACCCGGTATTTTTCCGATGTGCGCCTGTTCGCCAGCGAAGCACCCTCGAACCTGGGCATTCTGCACGAGGCAGGGCTTCCGGATCCCTCCATTGACCAATGGCGGCTGTGCGGGATTACGGCCGTCGCTGGGGCATTTATCTGCGTAACAAGCTACGAAATCCACATATTTCCGCCTACCAGCCTGCCTAAGTGAAAGTCCTGATCTATTGACACTGGAAACTCTTCAGGCTCCCACTATTGCATTAGCAGATACGCTGCAAATGCAATCAGCTCCAGCGTGGCTTATATTAGGTCGCCCTGCTCATGGGATAGGCGGATAGCGCCATGCTCGACC
>DEHY01000042.1 GCA_002352185.1 Competibacteraceae bacterium UBA2788 | reverse complement strand
CAAGGCACCACCTCCGACGCCGGCAAAAGCGTCATGGTCGCCGGCCTGTGCCGGCTGCTGGCGCGGCGCGGTGTTCGCGTTGCGCCGTTCAAGCCGCAGAATATGGCCCTGAACAGCGCCGTGACCGTGGACGGCGGCGAAATTGGCCGCGCTCAGGCGGTACAGGCGCAAGCCGCTTTTCTGGAACCGCACACCGATATGAACCCGGTGCTGCTCAAACCGAATACCGACATCGGCGCGCAAGTCATCATCCATGGCCGGGCGCTGACCAACATGGACGCCCGCCGCTATCACGACTACAAGCCAACCGCGATGCAGGCGGTGCTGGAATCCTATCAACGGCTGCGCGCCGCATATGACGTAGTGCTGGTGGAAGGCGCGGGCAGTCCGGCGGAAATCAATCTGCGCGATAAGGACATCGCCAACATGGGTTTCGCCGAAGCGGCGGATTGTCCGGTGTGGCTGGTGAGCGACATTGATCGCGGCGGCGTGTTCGCTCATCTGTATGGCACGCTGGCGCTGTTGTTGCCGAGCGAGCAGGCCCGCATCACGGGATTCATCATTAACCGCTTTCGGGGCGATGTAAGCCTGCTGACGCCGGGGTTGGACTGGCTGACGGGCGAAACCGGCAAACCGGTGCTGGGCGTATTGCCCTATCTGCAAGGGCTGCATCTGGAAGCCGAAGACGCTTTGCCACGCGATCTGGCCATGAGTAAAGACGCCGAGCGGTTGCGCGTCGCCGTGCCGGCGCTGGCGCGCATCAGCAACCACACTGATCTGGATCCGTTACGGCTGCATCCACAGGTGGAAGTGCGCTGGGTGCGGACTGGCGCGGCGATGCCGCCGTCCGATCTCATCGTCCTGCCCGGCAGCAAAAGCACTCGCGGCGACTTGCAGCGCTTGCGCGAGCAAGGCTGGGACACGGCCATTTATCGGCATTTGCGTTATGGCGGCAAGCTGATCGGCATTTGCGGCGGCTTTCAGATGCTGGGGCGCTGGATACACGATCCGGCAGGGCTGGAAGGCGAACCGGGCAGCAGTCCGGGATTGGGACTGCTGGATTTCGAGACTACGCTGGAGCCGGAAAAACAGTTGCGACGGGTTGCAGGCCGTTTGGCGCACACTGATGCTTTCATCAGCGGCTATGAGATTCACGCCGGCGTCAGTGCAGGATCGGCGCTGGAAAAACCGGCAGTTCAATTAAATGAGGGCCGCCCGGACGGCGCCGTGTCCGATGACGGCCAGATGTTCGGCACTTATCTGCATGGACTCTTTGACGCAGCGTCGGCCCGCGATGCGCTATTGCGCTGGGCGGGGCTGGCGGTGCGGGAAACCCCGGACTACCGGCAATTGCGCGAGGACGGCATCAACCGGCTGGCGGATGCGATTGAAGCGCATCTGGATTTAAGCTCTCTGGAACCGTGGCCGCCCCATTAAATTTTCCTGCGACCGCGAGGAATTGACACCAGGAAGCATCTGGCGCTAGCGAATTTCCTGGGCGAGTTTCAGCATCTGCGAGCTGAAAAACAGCCCCGAAACGCGCGCTTGCGTAAGATTGATCTTGAACGTCACGTGATTGGACTCCACAGTAAACGCGATTGTGACTTTCTCCTGAAAAGCCTCCAGCGAGTCACTCACCACGAGAATCGGCAGCGATTCGAGCGTGGAAATCCACTGTACGAGTTCTCCGCGATTTTCTGGATGCAGAAACAGAACATGGCAGCTTTTGGCCTCCTCGGCTGAAGACACCTGCTGGATGTTCACTGGCGCGTTCCGCAAGTTTTTTCCATGCAACTTCCGTAACCCATCCCCGACTGGATGGTTGCCATGAATGCAAAAATTAACTCCTTTTTCTGGCGACTTCGGCCATGTGGTGAACTGGGCAAATCCGTATATATAAGTCGCTTTCACTTCATGTTCTTCCACCGTTTCAGCCCACCCCACCGTGCTGCCAAGGGTGAGAAACAGAAGAATCAGTTGTGCGGGCAGCATCCAGCGACGCAGCATGGTTTTGGCTTGAACTGGGAATTTAAGCCATTCCGTTCGACGGCGTCCGCGCCCGCAATGAGAGTAGCGGGACAAGGCAATTGCGTTATGTGTTTTCATAATGTCGACCAGATGGCTGCAAAGCCCAGACATGATATATAGGCAACTCTGTATTCATTTAAATCAGTCCGTTATGCTGAAATAGCGTGATGCCCCGGCCTTGGCTTGGAATGGAACATTCGATGGTAATGCGAACAGCACCGGATAGCCTGCTATTCCGACAAGATATTATGAGGCAAATAATAAGCCAAATATAAAAGCAGGCGGTGCCCCTCCGCACTCAGGGCGATTCAGTAGATAAGACTATGAATCTTAATGGAAATAAAGTGCGGAGGACAGGAAGGGCGGAGAATGGAAGAACAAGCGAAATGCGGCAGGCCGTGTAATTTTGAAACAGCATTATTTCAGCGCATTTTATTTTGAAACTCCGAGGACTTTTGCTTCGGGGCGGCCACCCGCTCGAGGCCGGCGCAGAAGAGTCGAATATTGGACAGGCCGAATCAAAA
>DEHY01000057.1 GCA_002352185.1 Competibacteraceae bacterium UBA2788 | reverse complement strand
ACTACTTTTTACAGGACTACCTAATAATTTAATTTAATACGGTGGTATACATTGGAGAGATATATGCGATATTCACCTGTTGCTGCCCGGATTAATTTATTGTCCAGTTTTGAAACTGTGCTTGTGCGATTAGATGAATTTTGTGCTGAAGTGCGCCGAGATTTTGCGTTGCCAGCTTGGGTTTCACTTACTGCAGCAGAGCTGGCTGAAAATCTTGATATGCGATTTAAAGCCATTCAAATTTATCGTGCGCTTTGGTATGAAGATAGCCGGGACGGGCGAGAAACGCTTACTTGTCCAGGGATTGTCGGCGCCAGTCCGGATACTTTAGTTGCAGCTCATGCTTGTAACATGGCTAAGGATGACTTTAAGGCAGCTGTACTGGCGATAAAAGCTTTGGGTCAGCTTGATAAAAAGAATGTAATGGCTGATTTACACCAGCGTTGGGAGACTGTAGCAGTAGCGATGCGGCGTATGGGGGCGGCTCGCTTGAATCTTAAACAGGCTTATCGTCATATTCCATTGCTTGAGCAGCGTCCGATTAAGATTGGTTTTACTTGGTCTAGGCAAGGTCGTGCAATTCAACGGACCAGTGTAGCTGCTGCTCGGCGTCTTCTGGAACAGAGAGTTGAAACGCCCCAGATTCGGTTGGAGATGCAGCGTTTGGCGGAAGTTGGCAATGATGAATTGCTGGCGCGTGTTCGTAGTGTCTGTCCGCATTTGCGCGCTAATATTGTCTTTGCTGATTTGGGGGGTTCCAGGGTGTCGCGTCGATTAATGCAGGCCCCTTTGCCGATTCTGGTGCCATTGAACGTGGGTAATCAATTGCCTGATTTCGTGGCAGTGGCATCGGAGCCGCCGGTGGGTCCTCGTTTGCGACGAGCTGATGTGCGGATTGAGGATGTGCCTTTTTTGCCTTCGATTCGGGTGCATCGTTATCGTGATTTTTGCCGGTCTGGTAATTGTGGGACTTAACATGATGATATAAGAAATTTATATTTCCTGCCGGCATCAGTCAACGGTGGTGAAAATATCCTAAAATATATTGGATCCAAATCACACTCTGTTTACCCGAACTTGTCAGGAGACTTCCTTATGTCAGCGCGCATTCGTGTATGGCCCGGCATTCCGTACCCCCTTGGCGCTACCTGGGATGGCAAGGGGGTCAATTTCGCGCTCTTTTCCGCCCACGCTGAAAAGGTCGAGTTATGCCTGTTCGATTCATCGGGCCAGCGTGAAATTGAACGCTTGGCGCTGTCCGAGAATACTGATCAAATCTGGCATGGCTATATACCTGGCTTATGGCCTGGCGCTTTATATGGCTACCGCGTATCTGGACCCTATGAGCCGCAGATTGGTCATCGTTTCAATCACCACAAATTGCTGTTGGATCCCTATGCCAAGCAGTTTTATGGCTCATTGCACCTGCGTGACGAACACTGTGGCTACCAGGTTGGCCACCGCGACGCCGACCTGTCCTTCGATACCCGCGACAGTGCTCGCGACATGTTGAAATGCGTAGTCGTGGACACGCGCTATAACTGGGAAGGGGATCACTCGCCTGAAGTGCCTTGGTCGCGAACACTCATTTATGAAACTCACGTTCGTGGCTTCACCATCCGCCATGAGGGTGTACCACACCACTTGCGCGGCACGTTCGCCGGTCTTGCCCACCCTGAAGTCATCAAATACCTTCAATCCCTCGGTATCACTGCTGTAGAGCTGATGCCGGTTCACGCCTTCGTAGATGACCGATTTCTGACTGACCGCAGGCTGCGCAATTACTGGGGTTACAACACACTCTGCTTCTTTGCTCCGGAAACCCGTTACCTGAGCGGTGGCGATCTGGTCGAATTCAAGACCATGGTCAAGCGGCTGCATGATGCCGGCATTGAGGTATTGCTGGATGTGGTTTACAACCACACTGCTGAGGGTGATCAGATGGGGCCAACCCTTAGCTTCAAAGGCATTGATAACGCCTCTTATTACCGACTGCTGCCCCATGATCGCCGTCACTATATCAATGACACCGGCTGTGGCAACACCCTGAATCTAATGCATCCCCGGGTATTGCAGATGGTGATGGACAGCTTGCGCTACTGGGTCAATGAAATGCATGTGGATGGCTTCCGCTTTGATTTGGCAGTAACGCTGGGCCGTGAAGAATATGGTTACGACCGTGCCGGCGGCTTCTTTGACGCCATCCGCCAGGACCCGGCAATGTCACGGGTTAAGATTATCGCTGAACCTTGGGACATCGGTCCCGGCGGCTATCAGCTCGGCAGCTTTCCGGCTGGCACTGCGGAATGGAACGACCGCTTCCGGGATACGGTGCGCCGATTCTGGCGGGGCGATGACGGCATGCTGTCCAAACTGGCGCCCAACCTGCTCGCATCCAGCGACCTGTTCGAACACGACTACCGGAGACCTTGGGCTACGGTCAACTACATTGCCAGCCATGATGGATTTCCATTAGCCGATCTGGTGAGTTACAACGAGCGCCATAATGAGGTTAATGGTGAACAGAACCGCGATGGGCATCCCTCCAATTTCAGCAATAACCACGGCGTCGAGGGGCCGACTGCTGATCCGGGTATCCGGCAAATCCGCCTGCGTCAACGGCGCAACATGCTGGCGACCGTGCTGCTGGCGCAAGGCACCCCGATGTTGCTGGCAGGCGACGAATTCGGCCGCAGCCAGCAGGGTAATAACAATGCCTACTGTCAGGATAATGAAATCAACTGGTTAAATTGGGACAATACACTGCCTGATGAGCGGGAATTCTTGGATTTTGTCCGCCGACTGATTAATCTGCGCCGGGATCATCCGGCACTGCGTCGGCCACGCTTTATGCATGGTTTGCAGGTCTCGAAAACAACCGGATTACGCGATGTCGATTGGATTAGCCCTGGCGGTAGCACGATGAGCGACTACCACTGGCAGGAACCCAAGGCCCGCTGCTTTGGCCTCCTGCTGGCGGGCGACGCCGGCGAATATTTCACCGCCGACGGTTACCCGGAAACCGATGATGCGTTACTGATTATCTTCAATGCCGGCCCAGCCACTATCCCGTTTCGGATGCCTTCGGTTCGTGGCGCCAGCCACTGGCGCTGTCTGCTTGACACCACTCAACCCCAGTTAACGTCCGGCGAACTGCTGCTGGATAATGGTGGCGAGTTCCAGATGGAATCCTGGGCGGTTACAGTATTTGCCTTGGTGATGGCGGTTCCTGACTGAAGTGCCGATTTTATTTTATAAAAAATGGCTATATAAATATTGTTAAATATTCTTTTTGATTATTTAGCCTGCCCTTTATAGTCACCGGCCACCCGGTCACGCCGATTCGGCGCCGGGTGTTTTTTATCGTCATCGATTCATGGAGTCTTCATTGTGTACACACCCGCGCTCAGCCTCGCACCCGCGCCGGAGGCGCCCATCTTGGTCCTGGATCATAAGGGGCGGTGGGGATGATATTCCGGTTTCGCCAGCCGAGTGTTCTGCCGGGTTTCGGCCTGACTCTCGGCTTTACCTTGGGTTATCTGGGATTGATCGTTCTCATCCCGCTGGCGATGGCCTTTACCCAAGCCTTTCATCTCAGTTGGGATCAATTCTGGCGTACCGTGACTGCGCCCCGAGTTCTGGCTTCCTATCGACTTACTTTCGGCGCCGCTTTCCTGGCTGCTACCATTAATACCGGCTTTGGTTTCATTGTCGCTTGGGTGCTGGTCCGTTATCCGTTTCCTGGCAAGCGTCTGGTGGACGCGCTGGTGGATCTGCCGTTTGCTCTGCCTACGGCGGTGGCCGGTATCACCCTGGCGGCGATCTACTCCAGCAATGGCTGGATTGGCCACGCTCTTGAGCCGCTGGGGATGAAGATTGCCTTCACTCCGCTGGGTGTAATCGTGGCTCTCGTGTTTATCAGTCTGCCGTTTGTGGTGCGCACCGTACAGCCGGTGCTGGAAGATTTGGAAGCTGAGGTTGAGGAAGCCGCAGCCAGCTTGGGCGCAGATCGCTGGCAGATTTTCTGGCGGGTCCTCTTTCCGGCGATCCGCCCCGCTTTGTTGACTGGTTTTACCCTGGCTTTTGCGCGTGCCATTGGTGAGTACGGCTCGGTCATCTTCATTGCCGGCAATCTACCAATGGTATCGGAAATTACACCTCTGCTAATCGTCAGCAAGCTGGAACAGTACGACTATAGCGGCGCAGCGGCGGTTTCGGTGGTTATGTTGGTAATCTCTTTTCTGTTGCTGCTCCTGATTAACTTGCTCCAGCGTTGGAGCCGGATCCAACGCGGCTGGGAGACGGTAATATGAACTCTTCTCTGCATCCCGGTCCGGCTTCGCTCGCTAATAGCGAGCCGCCATTTATCCGTCGGCTATTGCTGGCAGTGGCGTTGATCTTTCTCACGCTGTTCCTGTTTGTGCCGCTGGCTGCCGTGTTCTACGAAGCGCTTCGCAAAGGCGTTGGGGTTTATCTGGCTGCAATTACCGACCCTTATGCCCTAGATGCAATCCGGTTGACTTTGCTCAGCGCTGCTATTGCCGTGCCGCTGAACGTTATATTCGGGGTTTCTGCTGCTTGGGCGATTGCCAAATTTGAATTCTATGGCAAGAGTATGCTGATTACCCTGATTGATTTGCCATTTGCAGTTTCGCCGGTTATTGCCGGTCTGATTTATGTGCTGCTGTTCGGTGCGCAGGGTTGGCTGGGGCCATGGCTGACCGGGCACGGTATCAAGATCATTTTTGCTGTGCCTGGTATTGTCCTTGCTACCGTGTTTGTGACCGTCCCGTTTATTGCTCGCGAGCTGATCCCGCTGATGCAGGCTCAGGGTACCGAGGAGGAAGAGGCCGCAATGGTGCTTGGTGCCAGTGGCTGGTTGACCTTCTGGCGTATCACGCTGCCCAATATTAAGTGGGGACTGCTATATGGTGTAGTGCTTTGCACAGCCCGTGCTATGGGTGAATTTGGCGCGGTGTCTGTAGTATCGGGGCATATTCGTGGCTTGACCAATACCCTGCCCTTACATGTTGAAATTTTATATAACGAATACCAGTTTGCTGCGACCTTTGCCTGCGCGTCGCTGTTGACGCTGCTGGCGCTGGTTATGCTGGCGCTTAAGGCGCTGATCGAGCGCCATACCCTTAGGCAACGGCGGATCGCGATCTCGGGAGAGAGCATATGAGCATTGATATTCAAGGATTATATAAGCGCTTCGGCCATTTTGTGGCTCTCGATGGTATTAACCTCACTATTCCGGCGGGTCAGTTGGTTGCCCTTCTTGGACCGTCCGGTTGTGGTAAAACTACGTTACTGCGAATTATCGCTGGGTTGGAAACGGCGGATCGCGGCCAGATTTTATTTAACGGTGAGGATGCCAGCCGTCGGCAGGTTCAGGATCGCCAAGTGGGCTTTGTATTCCAGCACTATGCGCTGTTCCAGCATATGAGTGTGTTCGAGAACGTCGCCTTTGGCCTGCGAGTCCGACCACGCGCCTGCCGTCCGAGTGATGCACAGATTCGCGATAAGGTTCAGACCTTGTTGGAACTGGTGCAACTGAGCTGGGTGGCGAATCGTTATCCCAGTCAATTATCGGGTGGACAGCGTCAGCGTATTGCCTTGGCGCGAGCGCTGGCGGTTGAGCCTCAGGTATTGCTGCTTGATGAACCGTTTGGTGCTCTTGATACTAAGGTGCGTAAGGAGCTGCGTCGTTGGCTGCGGCGATTGCATGACGATCTGCATATCACCAGTGTATTTGTTACTCATGATCAGGAGGAAGCACTGGAAGTGGCTGATCAGATCGTAGTCATGAATCGCGGTTGCATTGAGCAGATGGGTTCGCCACAGGAAGTCTATGATGCCCCTGCCACGCCCTTTGTCTATCAATTCCTTGGCAATATTAATCTGTTTCATAGTCGGGTTCATGCCGGCTGGGCTAAGGTCGGGGGACTCCGGGTTCAGGTTCCTGAGCATGACGATGCGGAGTATGCCCCCGCTATGGCCTATGTTCGGCCGCATGATATTGATGTGCTGCGCGAGCCTGAGGACGGTGATACTACTCTTCCCGCTACGATTAGTCGGGTTTCTCTGCTGGGTTCTCTGGTGCGGCTGGAGTTAACCCAAGCGCCAAGTGGCGAGATCGCTGAGGTTGAGATGACTCGTGAGCGTTATTTGGCTGATCCGCTACAAGCAGGTGATCTGGTGTTTGTCAAGCCGCGTCAATTGCGGGTTTTTCTGTACGATAACTCAAGAGCTGGATCGCCAGTGCCGATGCGCTGGAGTGGTGATGGCGATGGTATTTGATGGTATTTAAAGGTTGGGTGGAAGGGAGATGATGGTATAAGAAGGTCATAAAAATTATTCGCCATTTCCACCAAAGTGCAAAGCGCCCTAATCAGCGGACATCCCCAGCCGCCTGCGTTGTGGAATCACTGGTGCTGGACGAGTTCTCATCGCCAAGGGTCCGAATCATAAAATACGTCGGCAACACGTTTTTATGAGTAAGTTGGAATACTGCGGAGTAGGATCGCACCTCACTAATGCCTAGGCTGTTAGCTTTTAACGCCCCTGGGTTTGCTGTTCCAATCTCGGTGCTACCCACTTGAATGCCCAGTTCATTGAATAGAGAAAGCTGGATTTCTGGCCACAGCATGGCACCGGTATTGTTCTGCACCACCAGCTTGTATTCGTAACTCAGGACACCGCGATTGACGATCTTGGTAAAAGAGATGTTCTTTAAATAGCCCACATCCAAGGACAGTACCCGGTCATATTCCAGCTTGCGCAGGTGTGGCAGCTTGCCAAGGATTAATTCGTCCAGATCTTGTCGCAATTGTTGTAACTCGGGCATAGCTTGGTGCAATTCATCCTGGCTCCTGGCTAAATCACTCCGCAGTATTTCGTTCTGGCGGCTTAGCTCGTAAGTCCGCGTTCCCAATAACAGCGCTGTAAAAAAATCCACCAAAATCATCACTAATACAATGCCTAACAGCAACCGGCTACGTCGGCTCCACTTGCGTGTGCGTCGACCGATGCTCTGGGTCCGATCCTGATCCAGCGAAGCGGTATCGCGAGCAGTGTTGGACAGTGTCTGACTGCTTCGATAATGGCGACTCATTGAATTTCTACCTGAACAATAGGGTAAAGGAAAGGATGTGGTCATCGATCATTCCCACGATGGCATACGGGCATTATTCCCAATCGCCCCAGTCGTCATCAGCATCGCCGCCGCTGCTTTCGGGATGCAGCAGCAACACTCGATCCGGCGCGAACTCAGCCAGCTTGTGGGCGATCTCGCGGGGCGCCAGCGCAAAATCAAATTCACGGCGATCACCCCGCACGATCGCCAGCCGACCCATTGCCAGCGCCTTGCGTTGCGACACTGTAACCCGAACCGAACGGATCCGATTACCATCCTGAAAGTTGTAGGCAATCTCCGCCTCTGGCTCATTCATGCGGTGCGCTTCAATCAACTGGCGCGCGCGGGCAGCTTGTTCCCGGCGCTGTTTTTCAGCTTCACGCGCCAGATTCAATTGCCGATCCTGTTCACGTTTATGGGCAGCACCCGCTTCCGCTCGCTTCCGCGCTTCTATCTGCTGCGCTTCTTGTTCGGGAGTCAGCGCTTTGCCTTTTTTGCGCTGGTAATTCTGCTTGCGTCCATCAGAGTCCAGTTTTTTAGCCTTATCTGACGAAACTAAACCTGCTTTCAACAATTCATCCCGCAGTGACATCGCCCACTCTCTCCTTTCTCTCGCCGGCCTTGCTGGAACTCAATACAGAATCCGGGTCCGAATCGTACCGGCGATTTCATCCAGCAGCTTTTTTAATTGCAGCGTCTCGGCGCGCTCATGACTGTCCACATCAATCACCACATAACCGATTTTAGCATTGGTTTGCAGATATTGTCCGGCGATGTTAATTTGCCGCTCGGAGAAGATGGCGTTGATCCGGGACAATACGCCGGGCTGGTTGCGGTGAATATGCAGCAGCCGATGTTTGCCGGGATGTTCCGGCAAGGCGACCTCCGGGAAATTGACCGAACTGACGGTTGAACCGTTATTGCTGTATTTAATCAGCTTGCTGGCGACTTCAAGGCCGATGTTCTGCTGCGCTTCCTCGGTGCTGCCGCCGACGTGAGGGGTGAGCAGCACATTGTCAAAGCGGCGCAGCGGCGACACGAATTCCTCGTCGTTGGCCTTCGGCTCCTCCGGGAACACATCAAGCGCCGCTCCAGAGAGATGCTTGGATTCCAGCGCCTGCACCAGGGCGTTGATGTCCACCACGGTGCCGCGTGCGGCGTTGATCAGACGGGCGCCCGGCTTCATCCGCGCCAGTTGCTCCGCACCGATCATCTGGAAGGTCTGCGGCGTCTCCGGCACATGCAGCGTCACCACATCGGCAACCTCAAGCAGCGCATCCAGCGAGGGCAATGGCTGCGCATTGCCCAGCGCCAGTTTGGTTTCAATGTCGTAAAACGCCACCCGCATCCCCAGCGCCTCGGCCAGAACGCCGGTCTGGGTGCCAATATGGCCGTAACCGACGATACCGAGGCATTTGCCACGCGCTTCGTGGGAGCCGGTGGCGGTTTTCACCCAGCCGCCGCGATGCGCCACCGCGCTGCGCTGAGGAATCCCGCGCAACAGCAGAATAATTTCGGCCAGCACCAGTTCCGCCACGCTGCGGGTGTTGGAGAACGGCGCGTTGAACACCGGAATCCCGTGTTCCTGAGCGGCGTCAAGGTCAACCTGATTGGTGCCGATACAGAAACAGCCGATCCCCATCAGGCGTGGGGCGTGTGCGAACACCCGGGCGGTCAGCTGGGTTGCGGAACGGATCCCGACCACATAGGCGTCGCTGATCGCTTCCAGCAACTGCGGTTCCGGCAGGGCCTTCTGCTGGTATTCGATGTGGGTGTAGCCATCCGCCTGGAATGCCTCTACCGCGCTGGCATGAAGTCCTTCCAGCAGCAGAACCTTGATCTTGCTTTTATCGAGTGAAGTTTTGCTCATCAGTGCGCCAACCTCGCCAGTGATAGAATGCCGCCGAAAATAATCCCTATAGCCGGGGCTGGCAACCTTAACTGACCCCTTTCCTGATTGAGGCGACACTCCATGCACACCCCGAATGAATCCGCCGCCCTGCTCGACGGCATCCGCGCCTTCATCGAACCCGCTCATGTGCGTAGCGACCCGGACAGTGGTTTGCACTACGGCCGTGACTGGACCCGGTTGTATACGCCGAACCCGCTGGCGGTGGCGCTACCCGGAAATGTCGAACAGGTGCAACAACTGGTGCGCTACGCCAACAAACACCAACTGGCGCTAACGCCGTCGGGCGGGCGCACCGGTCTGAGCGGCGCGGCGGTGGCCTGTCGGGGCGAGCTGGTGGTCTCGCTGGAACGAATGAACCGGATTCTGGATTTCGACCCGACCGACCGCAGCGTAACCTGTCAGGCGGGCGTCGTCACTGAAGCGGTGCAAAATTTCGCCCGCGATCATGGCCTGTACTATCCGGTGGATTTCGCCTCACGCGGTTCCAGTCAGATTGGCGGCAACATCGCCACCAACGCCGGCGGCATCAAGGTTATCCGCTACGGCCTGACCCGCGACTGGGTGACCGGGCTGAAAGTGGTGACCGGGCGCGGCGATCTGCTCGATCTCAACCGGGGCCTGATCAAGAACGCCAGCGGCTACGACCTGCGGCATTTATTCATCGGCAGCGAGGGCACGCTGGGCCTCATCGTTGAGGCGACCCTGAAGCTGACCCGACCCTTGCGCGAACCGAACGTGATGGTGCTGGGGGCGCCGAATTTGGATAGCGTCATGTCGCTCTATCACATTCTCCGCAATAAGCTGGAGCTAAGCGCCTTCGAGTTTTTCTCGGAACAGGCTCTACGTCATGTGCTGAACAAGGGTTTGCACCGTCCGTTCGACACCGTAACACCCTACTACGTGCTGGTCGAGTTTGAAAATCCAGAGCAACTGCACACCGATACTGCACTGGCGCTGTTCGAGCATTGCGCTGAACAGGGTTGGCTGACCGATGGCGTGATCAGTCAGAGTGAGAGTCAGGTTAAGGAACTTTGGCGACTGCGCGAAGATATCAGTGAATCCATCTCGGAATATCAGCCCTATAAAAATGACGTATCGGTGCGGATTTCGCGGGTTCCAGCTTTTCTGGTCGAGGCCGACGCGCTATTGACGCAGGAATACCCGGATTTTGAGGTGCTGTGGTACGGACATATCGGCGACGGCAACCTGCATATCAATATTCTCAAACCAGCACATTTGGCAACAGCCGCTTTTGCGCAAAAGTGTGGAGCGGTCAGTGAACACCTGTTTGAAGTCTTGCAGCGTCATGGCGGCAGCATCTCCGCCGAACACGGCGTCGGCCTGACCAAAAAGCCGTATCTGCATTACACTCGCGGCGAAACTGAAGTAAGTTATCTGCGAGCGATCAAACAGGCGTTCGACCCGAACGGGATCATGAACCCAGGGAAGATTTTTGAGTGATGCCGGCGCTTTCATGGTCAACCGGACTTGCGAAACCTGTCGCTATGGCGACTTTGGCCAGTCGGGCTATGAAGGACGCTGTCGCCGCACTCCCCCCATCGCCGCGCTCGCCTATGCCAATACCGACCCTCGCCCTGTAGCGATCTGGCCGACCGTCAAGGCGTCGGACTGGTGCGGCGAACATCAATTCAAGAACGACGCTAAACCATAAAAGCGAGTCATGCCGCACCCTGCACTCCAAATACCTGCGCCCGCTCCAGCACTCCCGCCGCCCAGCGCCGATGCGTCGTCGGCTCACAAAACGTCTCACACCGTTTGAAGACCGCCGCCGCGTCCGGCGCCAGCACCGCCGAGGCCATCTCGTAATCGTCGCGGCAAACCCGGTACAGCCCTTCAATCACCGGAATTTGCGCCGGATGAATCGCGGTCTTGCCGATCAAGCCATGCTGCAAATCAGCCTCCACCTCACGCGCCAACACCTCCGGCGTGTCCAACCGCTCGAATACCGGTGCGCTCAAGCGATACCCCGCCGGATGGAAAATACACACCAGATCGGCAATGACGCCACGCAGCGGCGTGTCATAAATCGTCGCGCCGCGCGCCCGGCGGATGCCCAGCAAGCTCAGTAGATCATTACCGCCAATGCGCAAGCCAAGCACCTGCTCACCCAGTCCGCTGTTCTCCAGCCGGTCACGCAGCAACTCCATTTTGCGGCGATCAAACACCTCAGCGGTTTCCAGGATCGGCAACAGATAATGCCCATGTCGGTCATCCCAGACTCGTAGCCAGTCGCCCAGCGTGTGTGGGTCAAATTTGGGCAGCGCAAAGCCGTGAATCCGCTCAATCCCTTCCATCCGCAACAAGCGCCGCAATATTGCCGGATTACGCGGGCGGATAAAGCGCAATAACGGTACCGGCTGCAACTCCGGCAGCAGCACCGCCAAACGGCTCAGCGCCACTTCCAAATCCCGCTCGTGGATTGCATCCTCGGTGCAAAAAATCACCGACCTTAATTCGGGAAGCTTCTGTCCGCTGGCGATGATCTCCAAATCCAGCCGAGTGGCGGGCACATACAGCGATGCTCCCAAATTTATGGCCGACAGCGCCGGTTTTGGCTCATACCATTCGGCATAAGGATCATCCAGATCACTATGTTGCAACGTGCGGAAATCAACAGGAATAACGCTCATGATAAATCCTTGATCAGGGCGGTAGCATGAATAGGCATGGTTGAATCGATAACGATAGGCACCTGCTTTTCCCCAGCCAGCAGCCGAAGATGCTCAACATCAGGATGATCCGGATCGCGCAGCAGTAATAAATCAGGCAAACGGCGCAATAAAACCCGGGTTGCCTCAGCCACGCCCGGCTTGACAAAATTGCGGTCGGCAATCCGGTAACAGGCATGGATGCGCGTCAGAAACTGCGCCATCCGTTGACGCCGTTCCAGCCGCTGCTCGGAATTGAAATTCACCAATTGCGGGATAGCGCTGGCAAAATGCAGGGCCACCTGATCGAGAAACCAGTTGGAACGGTCATGTGCGCCGAATTCCTTATAGTAAAAGCAACCATGAAAATCCTCTGCGCCAATTTCGGCATTAAGAATCGAACGGCTGGTCAAGCCGGAAACGGTGGCGTTGAGAATGCCGCTGGGAATAGCGTAATCATCATAGGTTGCGGCCACATCGGCGACGCCGCCAATATCGGACACCACATACAGCATCTCGGCCAGTTGCTCAGGCCGGCGGGCGTTCCAATGCCGCAGCGCCCGCCGCAACTCCTCGGTAATGACTCCCTTGGCGGTCCAACCGTCCACGAAGACCAGCCCAGCCGGGTCCCGCTCTTCCCGCCGCAGGATGAACGCCAGCGCATTTTCATCAATCCCCCGGTCGCGGATAATTGAAATCGAGTAATGGCAGGCATCCGACCGCCCCCGTTGCTGCAAAGCACGGGTCAGCAACGCGCCAATCGGAGTGCCGGCGCGGGCCAGCGACACTACGGTAATTTGCCAGGGTCGGGTTTCCATCAGATGACACGCCAGCGCCATGATCTCTGCCGCCAATCGCCGGGCGTAACGGGCTGTCAACGCCTCGAACAGCGCCAGATAACGCGGATCAGGCGCCTGCTCCGGTGTCAGCAGTTCGCTGTAATGGCGCTGGCCGGACTGGATCAGGCGTTCCTTGGTCGCCACATCCACCCCGTCCAGCGCCATCGGCTTGAGCAGAAAGACGGTGTCTTCGGGGCGGTAGCTGCCGGAAAACGGGATCATCAACGGGACTCGCGCCAGGTTTCCGTCTGAATCTGACTGTCCTTGGGCACCAGGGCGAAATCACAGGTTCGCAGAAAGGGGATATCGGTGAGGCTGTCACCGGCCCCAATCGTGACAACCGGCCCCTCCCGCTCCAGTTCCGCCACTACCCGGCGCACGGCATCCTGCTTTTGCGCGCCCTTGACCGTGATCGCCAGATTGTTGCCGTTGCAATGCAGCGCCAATTCCGGCGGCAGTCCGACCTTTTGCAAGTGCGCCCGCACCCGCACCAGCGCCACTCCATCATCATTGGATTTGACCGAGACGTAAGTCAGCCATTCATCAACCGAATGGCTGCTCACCCGATAGCCTCCTGCTGCTGCGTCCGTCGTCAAGCGGGCGGCGAGACTCCACAACAGCGGTTGCGCCGCCACCAGCAACGGGCGCACCTGGGTATACCACCAGGTCGGCAGTGATCCATCGGGCTGGCGAATCACTGCGCCGTGATGGGTGATGCGCCAGGAGGCGAACGCGATATTCACCCGCGCCAGCGCATCATCCGTGCGGCCCGTCACCGGAATCACCGTACCCTGCTCCAGCCAGAATGCCAGCAAGCGCTGCTGGGCGCGGGTCATGAACGACAGCGCCCGGCCAGTGCGATCCACCGCTGCGGGGATGACCTCCTCGCCGGGTGGACACTTGGGCGCGGTTTGCAGAATGGTGTCGTCGAGGTCAAGAAAAATCACGATGCGCGGCATGATTCCTCCACGGCCAGCGCCAGACCGCCCAGTTCGTCGGCCAGGGAATGCGCGGCCAGCAGGGCGGGATGCTCGTAGATGACCATCGGCAACCGCTGAGGATCGAGGTTATAGAGGTAGTTGGGAACGCCATCGCCGTAGTGGTCCAGGAACTCTCGCCGACGGACAATGGCGTCGCCGACCAGAATCGGCGAGCGGGTGGTGGACTGATAGCACACATCGCAACCCTCCTCTTCCAGCGCCAGCGCGATGCGAAACGGGGTATAGGCGTACTCGCCGGTGCCGATGATCGCCAGCGGCTGATCGTCTCCCCGCGCCCTGACCCTCTCCCGCTGGGAGCGGAACCCCATGGGCAGGCTCCAGCGTCCCGCAATCAGACCCGCACGCGCCGGATCCGTGACCCGATCATCGTGATTTGAGTTGGGATGCATCAACGCCGACGGCAAAACGGGTGATGGAAATTGCGGATCCGGCTCAAACCGGAAACTGCCCTCGATCAGCGCCGGGAACAACAGCGGACGCTCCAGCAGCGCCGTCAATTCCTGCTGCTGCGCGACGCTCAGCCAGTGGGTGATACAGGCCAGCGCAATCTGCTCAATGCCTGGATTCAGCCGCAAACAGGCGCGAGCCAGTTCCGCCAAGGTGCGTCCGGTCGAGATTTCATCGTCCACCAGCACCAGGGTCCGCACGGCCCGAAACAGCGGTTGCAATGCCGCATCGGGCAGGTAAACCCGGTGATCCGGAGCGTGGCTGTGGCGCTCGTCAAAATCGAACGCCAACGGGCGCGACAGTCGGCAGCGGGTGGTTTGCAGATACAGAATATCGTCGCGCCCGGTTTGCAGCGCGGCTTCTTCGGCCACGCCGCGTCCCAACGCCGTCGCCGTTTCCGCCATGCCGATGACCAGAATCGGTCCCGGCAAATGAGCCATTTTCTCAGCCAGTCGCCGGTGAACATCGCGCATCATACTGGGCCGGACCGGCCAGTGCTTGCCCAACACTTTGCTGACGAACAGGTAGAGACGCCGGGGATTCTGGCGGGTGGCGCAGGCCAGGCAATCCTCCAGCGCCAATTCCTCGCGCCGGATCGTCATCGTGAGTCGTCCGGCTTGAATCGGTATCGTCAGACTTCGCATGGCCGCTCCGTCACAGGTTCAAATCGCTGAGGATAGCGCGGACTCGATGACCGTAGGTGTGTTCGGCCAGCACGCGCCGTCGCCCAGCCTCGGCCACACCGGTCGCAAACGCCGGATCCCGCCGCAGTCGCGCTACCAGCGCGTTAAGTTCATGGGCGTCCCGATACACCAGGATTTCCCGGCCCGGCTCGAAACAGAGCGGCAAATCAGGCAGATCATCGTTCAGCACCAGCGCGCCGCAGGCCAACGGCTCGAAACTGCGCTGGTTCAAGCCATGTTCTACATTCGCCTCGTTACGGATGTTCAGCACCGCCCGATGGCGTTGATAGAGCCGGATAAGAGGATTGCGACCGATTTTTCGATTTTGCACCTGATGGATTCCGTCACGCGCCAGCCCACTCCAGTCGGTGCCGATCACGAGAGCCGGCGCATCCAGACCGCGAACCACCGCTTCACGAAACGGGGTGCGGCTGGCGATAAACAGCAGTTCAGGACGGCGCGCGGCAGTACCGGGCACAAACAACTCCGGGTCTACCGCCAGCGGCAAATAGCGACCTGTCGTTGTGAAACCGGCGACCTCGGCGTCGTGGAAAAAGCGGGTGTCGGTAAAATAGAGCCGGTCGCAGCCATTGGCCCGCTCCCGGCTGTCCTCTGGAAACCGGTCGCCCACCAGACCGGCGATCAACGGACGATAGGCCAGTGCGCGCAGAATCCGGTAATAAGCCGGCGGTATGCCAAACACGCCCGCCGCCAGAACCAGATCGGGGCGAAACCGCGCCAGTATCTGCTCGAAGCGGGCCAGCATCCAATCGGCGCTGGCCGAATCGCGCCCCTGCCACTTGACCCGCAGACGCGAGCCAAGGCTATCGCCATTGATAGCAAAAACCTGTGTAGCATGGCCCAGCCGGATGCAGGCGCAGTGCAGATTTTCCAGCCACAGCACCAGACTGCCGCGCTTGCCAAGCAATAGAATCCGGGCCGTCGCGGTCATCACAACACCACGGCGCGCTCGATTTTCGCCACCCGCACTCCGACGCTCGGCCACGGAATGGCGGCCTCCTCCACTGTGCCGACCAGCAAGCGCAACAGCCAGTACGGCAGATTCAGTCCCGCCTGGCAGGCCATGTCAATTCCACCCGACATGCGCGGATTCACTTCCAGAAAGCACTGCTCGCGCCGACCATCGGCATGCACCCGCTCGCGGGTTTGCACATTGACCAGCCCATTGAGGCCAAAGGCGGCGATAGCGCGGCGGGCGATCTCCCATCCTTCCGGGTCGTCCTCAATCAGTTGCCAGCGCCCATGCGCGTTCGCCGGTTTGCGGCGAACTACGGCGCGCACCAGCCGCCCTCGGTGCGCCAGGCAGTCCATGGAACGCTCATCGCCGGCCAGATATTCCATCGCCAGAAACGGGTGCTGACCGGCGGCGGCAGCCAGCAGATCTGCAAATTCGGCGCTGCCTATGGTGTAACAGTCGTTGGCTAGGAACCGGTCGAGCAGGCGCTTGCCGTCATCAATCCGGCGGAACCCAAGGCCATAGATGGAACGAACCGGCTTGACGCAGACCTGCCCTGCCCTGTTGCCGCCCAGGAGGGCTAAAGCGGCGTTGAAGTCAGCGGCGGTCGTGACCGGCAGGGTTTGAGGCAGCGGCACCCCGGCGGCGGCCAGTCGAGCGTTGGCGCGGGCTTTGTCCTGCACCGCATCCAGCGTGTCGGCATCAGGGCAGGGCAGAAGGAGTCGAACTCCTGCCGCCGCAAACCGGGACTGTTCGTTCAGCAACAGCGACCAGCGGCTTTGCGGCCAGACCCAGGCGTAATTCCGTTCCCGGCACAACCCCAGCAGCCACTCGACGTAAGCGCCCGGTTCTGAAGCCGCCGGTTCAAGCGCGAAGGAATCGGCCACTCGACGCAGCGGGGTATATTCGGCAGCGTAGGTCGCGCCCAGGTGAAATTCATCCGGCGCCATCGTTCCATGGATCAGATCAATGGCATCGCGGACGTTGGACAGGCCCCGAGTCAACAGGAAGCGGGTCGTCAAAGCGTTTTAACCACTAAGCGCGGCTCCCGCCGGTGCCCGCACCGATCCAGCTCATGAAAGCATGGCGGTTGCGGGAGCTGATCACCACCTTGCCCTGCCCGGAAAAGCGCAAGACAACGCCTTCGCCGCTGGTGGCGCTATTGATCAGACGACCAAGCAGCCCGCTACTCCGACTCTGATTAGGCACGGAAATCTGGTAGTGCAAACGGCTGTCCCATGCCACCACATGGGCGTTATCAATCACCACATCCCGGCCTGGCGCGACCTCCAGAATAAAGCTGGATCCAAAACCGGACACCACCAGCTTGCCGTTGCCCGTGGCTTCGCCAATAAAAAAGCCGCCGGTCTGAGCGAACACGGCATTACCAACATTCTGCGCCCGGGCACGAAGATCAACCCCGCTTTCGGCGGCCAGAAACGCGCCATCGCTGATCAGGTAGCTAATCGCCCCGACCTCCAGCACCTGCATCGCCCCCGGCAGCGTCGGCGACAGCAGGCAATCGCCATCGCCCCGAACCGCTTCGATATGCTGCTGAAAAAAAGACTCGCCGTTGGCGAGCCGACGCATGAGCGCGCTCATGAACCCGCCGGTCATCCGCCCGGACAGATCGAGCGTGTCTTCCATCATCACCATGGCGTCGGATTCACAATAGATCCGCTCGCCCTTGCGTAAGGAGACATGCAGAAAGGGATCAACATCGCCCGTTATCGTGAATACCGCCATGATCGTTTCTCAATCCAATGAACGCGCCGGATTTCGCAGCTTGTTGAAAATCATGGCGGGAAGCGCGAAGCTCCCCGCCCGCAGCCTCAAACGTTCACGCCATGCGCTCGCGCCAGCGGCCCCAGCCCACCGGCAAAGCCTTGCCCAACCGCCTTGAACTTCCAGTCGGCTCCATTGCGGTAGACCTCGCCGAAGATCATGGCGGTTTCCGTAGACGCATCCTCGCTCAAATCATAGCGGGCGATCTCCTGCCCATTGTCCTCATTAACAATGCGGATGAACGCCTGACTGACCTGACCGAAGTTCTGGCGCCGCGCTTCGGCCTCGTGAATCGTCACCGCAACCACAATCTTGGCAATTTCCTCCGGCACCAGCGCCAGACTCACCTGAATGACTTCATCGTCGCCCTCGCCGACGCCGGTGATATTGTCGCCGCAATGCTCGACCGCGCCACTGGCGCCTTTGGCATTGTTATAAAACACAAAATCGCCATCGTCCCGCACCTTGCCATCGCTCTTGACCAGAAACGCGCTGGCGTCCAGATCGAAAGCCGCGCCATCGGTAGCGCGGGCGTCCCAGCCTAATCCGACCTTAATCCTGGCCAAGCCAGGCGCTTCCTTGCTCAGATTGACATTGCCGCCTTTTTGCAGACTGATTGCCATGATGTACCCCTTTCTTCCGCAGTGGACCTTGTATGCCGTTTGATTTTACCACGGGGATTGACCCGCAAGATTACAAGCCTCGCCACCCCTCGGTTTTCGACATGGGCCGCAGCCAAACCCACGAAAATCGCAGCCTGAAGGGCGCGCCCACTGTATTTTTTTAGCACCGTCCGGTTAATACTAAAAAGCGTCACTCACACCTGACCCTTGGAGATCCGCATGAATCCATTCAAAACCCTTACCGCCGCCGCTACGGTCCTGCTGCTCACCGCGACCGGCGTCGCTCAGGCAGGCGCAGCCCTCAACGCCATCAAGGAACGCGGCTTCATCAAGTGCGGCGTCAGCGATGGCCTGCCCGGCTTTTCCTACGCCGACGAAAAAGGCAACTACAACGGCATTGACGTGGATGTCTGCCGCGCCGTCGCCGCCGCCGTGTTCGGCGACGCCACCAAGGTCAAGTTCACCCCGCTGACGGCCAAGGAACGCCTTACCGCCCTGCAATCCGGCGAAATTGACGTGCTGTCGCGCAACACCACCTGGACTTCCAGCCGCGACTCCGCCCAAGGCATGAACTTCACCGGCATCACCTACTACGACGGTCAGGGCTTCCTGGTCAACAAGAAACTGGGAGTCAAAAACGCCAAGGGACTGGACGGGGCCACCGTGTGCGTACAGGCCGGCACCACCACCGAGCTGAACCTGAGCGACTACTTCCGCGCCAACAAGATGAAATACACCCCGATCAGCTACGACAAGTCGGACGAAAGCGCCAAGTCGCTGGAAGCGGGCCGCTGCGACGTGCTGACCTCCGACCAGTCACAGCTTTACGCCCAGCGCATCAAACTGGCCAAGCCGGATGACTACATCGTGCTGCCGGACGTCATCTCCAAGGAACCGCTGGGGCCGGTGGTCCGCCACGGCGACGACGACTGGTACGATATCGTCAAATGGACCCTTTTCGTCATGGTCAACGCCGAGGAACTGGGCATCACCTCCAAAAATGTCGAAGAAATGAAGAAATCCACCAATCCCGATGTCAAGCGGCTCCTCGGCGTCGAGGGTGACAAAGGCAAGGATTTCGGCCTGGCGAATGACTGGATGGCGGTGGTCATCAAGCAGGTGGGCAACTACGGCGAGATTTTCGAGCGCAATGTCGGCAAGGGCAGCCCGCTCAAGATCGAGCGCGGCCTGAATGCACTGTGGAATCAAGGGGGTCTGCAATACGCGCCACCCATGCGCTGAGCGCTGGAACCGCCCTCACCCCAACCCCTCGCCTGCACGCAGGCGAGGGACATCTTTACGCAAGCTCTCATTTCCGGGAACCCCATGACCGAGCCGATCTCCACCCCGGTCAAACCGCCAATCTGGAACAACCCGCAAGTGCGGGCCATCATGTTTCAGATCATCGCCCTCGTTGCCACAGTCACTTTTGGGCTGTATATCTTCCAGAACACCCAAGCCAATCTGCGCCAGTTGGGCATCGCTTCCGGCTTCGATTTTCTGTCTTCGCACTCCGGCTTCGGCATCGTCCAGAGCCTGATCCCCTACTCCGAAAGCTCCAGCTATGGCCGGGTGTTCTGGGTGGCGCTGCTCAATACCCTGCTGGTGTCGGTGTTGGGCGTCCTGTTCGCGACGCTGATCGGCTTCATCGTCGGCATCGCCCGGCTGTCGAAGAACTGGCTGATTTCCCGGCTGGCGCTGGTTTATATCGAGGCCTTCCGCAATATCCCGCTGCTGCTGCAAATCTTCTTCTGGTACTTTGCCGTGCTGCGGGCGATGCCAGCGCCGCGCCAGAGCTTCAGCCTCGGCGAAGCCGCGTTTCTGAACATTCGCGGCCTGTACTTGCCCGCGCCGCAATTTCAGCCCGGTTTTGGCGGGGTGCTGGCGGCGTTCGGAATCGCGGTGGTTTTGGTCATCTTCCTTTCACGCTGGGCGCACCAGCGCCAGATGGCGACCGGCCAGCAGTTTCCAACCCTCCGCGCCGCGCTGGCGCTGCTGCTGGGCCTGCCCCTGTTGATCTTCTGGCTGGCCGGTTCGCCGCTCACCTGGCAATACCCGGAATTGCAGGGTTTCAACTTCCGGGGCGGCTGGGTGGTTATCCCGGAAATGGCCTCGCTGCTGCTGGCGATCACCCTCTATACCGCCGCTTTCATCGCTGAAATTGTCCGCGCCGGTATTCAGGCGGTCAGTCACGGCCAAACCGAAGCCTCGTTCTCGCTGGGCATCAACTCCAGCAAGACCCTGCGGCTGATCATCCTGCCACAGGCGCTGCGGGTCATCATTCCGCCACTGACCAACCAATACCTGAACCTGACCAAGAATTCTTCGCTGGCCGCCGCTATCGGTTATCCCGATCTGGTATCGGCTTTCGCCGGCACCGTGCTGAACCAGACCGGGCAGGCTATCGAATGCATCGCCATCACCATGGCGGTTTACCTGACCATCAGCCTGCTGATCTCGCTGCTGATGAACCTGTACAACCGGCAGGTCGCCCTGGTGGAGCGTTGACGCATGGCTGAATCTCATACTCCCCATCCTGATCTGCCGCCGCCAGTCAGCACCATTGGCGTCCCCGGCTGGCTGCGCCGCAATCTGTTCTCCTCGCCGCTCAATATCGCCCTGACGATTCTGGCGGCCTACCTGCTCTATATCGCCATACCACCGCTGCTGCGCTGGGTATTCTGGGACGCCCACTGGCGCGGAGACAGCCGCGCCGACTGCCCGGCGGATGGCGGCGCCTGCTGGGTCTTCATCCGGGTTCACTTCGAGCAATTCATGTACGGTTTCTACCCGGACGAGCAACGCTGGCGAGTGAAAACCGCCCTGGCCGTGCTGATCCTGAGCGCAGCGCCGCTGTTCATTCGCAGTGTGCCCGGCAAAATCAAGATGCGGCTGGGGTTGGGCCTGTTGGCGGTTTATCCGGTGATTGCCTTCGTCCTGTTCAAAGGCGGTGTGCTGGGTCTCCCGGCAGTGGATACCAGTAAATGGGGCGGATTGCTATTGACTCTGGTGATCGCCGGAGTGGGCATGACCGCTGCTCTGCCCTTGGGCGTATTGCTGGCGCTCGGGCGGCGCTCGCAACTGCCGGCCATTCAAACCCTGTGCGTCACCTTCATCGAGTTCTGGCGCGGCGTCCCGCTGATTACCGTGCTGTTCATGTCCTCGGTGATGCTGCCGCTGTTTCTGCCCGCCGGGGTGAGCTTTGACAAGCTGCTGCGGGCGTTGATCGGCATTACCCTGTTCCAGGCGGCCTATATGGCCGAAGTGGTGCGCGGCGGGTTGCAGGCCATTCCCAAGGGCCAGATTGAAGCCGCCGCCGCGCTGGGACTCGGCTATTGGAAAACGATGGGGCTGATCGTTTTGCCGCAGGCGTTGAAACTGGTGATTCCCGGCATCGTCAACACCTTTATCGCCCTGTTCAAGGACACGTCGCTGGTGCTGATCATCGGCCTGTTTGATCTGATGAACATTGTCCACAACGCCACGACCAATCCTGACTGGCTGGGCTTTTCCACTGAAGGTTATGTCTTTACCGCCACAGTGTACTGGCTATTCTGTTTCAGCATGTCGCGCTACAGCCAAAGTCTGGAAAAACGTCTGCACACCGGCCATAAACGCTAGAGGAATTTCTGTTATGCCCGAATCGTCGTCCGCTTCCGCCCATAAGCCGCTATCCGATCAGGTGATGATCCAGATGGAAGGCGTCCATAAATGGTATGGTGCTTTCCATGTTCTCAAAAACATCAATCTGACCATCCGCAAAAGTGAGCGTATTGTTATTTGCGGCCCTTCCGGTTCCGGCAAATCCACCACAATTCGCTGCATCAACCGGCTGGAGGAATACCAGCGCGGTCGAATTATGGTGGATGGGCAGGAATTGAGTAATGACGTAAAGCAGATTGAGCAAGTCCGCCGCGAGGTCGGCATGGTATTCCAGCATTTCAATCTGTTTCCGCATCTGACGGTATTGGAAAACTGCGCGCTGGCGCCGATTTGGGTGCGTAAACTGCCGCGCAAACAGGCTGAAGCGATGGCGATGCAGTACCTGGAGCGGGTCAAGATTCCCGAACAGGCGCGCAAGTATCCGGGGCAACTCTCCGGCGGTCAGCAACAACGGGTCGCTATTGCCCGCAGCCTGTGCATGAGTCCCAAGATCATGCTATTTGACGAGCCTACGTCGGCGCTGGACCCGGAGATGATCAAGGAAGTGCTGGACACCATGATCGGGCTGGCTGAAGATGGCATGACCATGATTTGCGTCACTCACGAAATGGGCTTCGCCAAAACCGTGGCTCATCGAGTCATCTTTATGGACAGCGGCGAAATCATCGAGGAAAAACCGCCAGAGGAGTTTTTCACTCACCCCGAATCAGAGCGGACCAAGCTGTTCCTGAGCCAGATATTGCATAATTAACGGCTTAGAAAACACTTTCAGACAGTGTTTCAACCAAACGGGCAGGATGCCCGTTCTACTGCTCCCCATCAGGCTCCTTCTCTGAATACGGCATTATCAAATGAAAGAAAAAGCGCCACGCAACCGAACCCTGATCATTCATGAGGACGAGAGAGATGTCCTCATGCATCACACGATTTCCCTGAGGGCGCCATGTACTCCGAAGGAAATCGAAGACCAGCTAATACACCAGGATTTATTTTCATGCATCGATTTTCTGCCGGATCAATTCATTGATCTGGCTATCATCGATCCGCCATACAACCTGAATAAAAAATTTGGAAACAGTAAATTCTCAAAGACTTCATCCGAATCATACGAAAAGTGGCTTGACTTGTGGATAGCGAAGCTAAAGAAGTGTCTTAAAAAGACGGCATCACTTTATGTTTGCTGTGATTGGCAATCATCCAAATCAGTGCAAACCGTTCTCGAAAAACACTTCATCATAAGAAACCGCATCACCTGGGAACGCGAGAAAGGTCGTGGCGCTGCATCCAACTGGAAGAACTGTTCAGAGGATATCTGGTTCTGCACTGCATCCGATGAATATTTCTTTGATGTGGAAGCAGTCAAGTTAAAGCGTAAAGTCATTGCACCCTATCGTCATTTATCCGGCGAGCCGAAGGATTGGGAAGAGACCGCCAATGGCAACTATCGCCTAACACACCCATCCAATCTCTGGACAGACATCTCAATTCCTTTTTGGTCTATGCCGGAAAACACGGATCACCCAGCACAAAAGCCGGAAAAGCTCATTGCAAAGTTAATCCTGGCAAGTTCAAAATCGGGCGATTTTGTATTTGATCCATTTTTTGGCTCAGGAACAACTTGCGTCGTTGCAAAGAAGCTGAAGAGGAAGTTCTCAGGCGTTGAGCAAGAGCCGGAATACTGCCAAATGGCTGTAAAGAGGATCACTTGCGCTGAATCAGACGACACAATCCAGGGATATCACGATGGGTATTTTTGGGAGCGAAACAGCCTGGCCGATCAAAAGCAATCGAACAGTGCAAGGAAAGGGCAGAAAACCATTTGCGGGATTCTTTAAGAAGTCGCCCGCCGACGATAAACCACAACCAATCGTCGGCAGGCTGATTCCTACTTCTTCTTGCGCGGGATATACAGATCAGTAATCGTGCCCTCGAACACTTCCGCCGCCATCCCAACCGATTCACCCAAGGTTGGATGCGGATGGATCGTCAGGGCAATATCCGCTGCGTCACAGCCCATCTCAATCGCCAAAGCCAGCTCGCTAATCAAGTCGCCGGCATGAGTGCCGACAATGCCGCCGCCGACAATGCGGTGCGTTTCCTCGTCGAAAATCAGCTTGGTGAAACCCTCATCGCGGCCATTGGCAATCGCACGACCGGAAGCGGCCCAAGGGAACTTGCCGACGCCAACCTTGATGCCCTGCTGTTTCGCCTCTTCTTCGGTCAGACCCACCCAGGCCACTTCCGGGTCGGTATAGGCCACGCCGGGAATCACCTTGGCGTCAAAGAAGCTCTTATGTCCGGCAGCGACTTCAGCGGCGACATGCGCTTCATGCACCGCCTTATGCGCCAGCATCGGTTGGCCGACAATATCGCCGATAGCGAAGATGTGCGGCACGTTGGTCCGCATTTGCTTGTCCACCGGGATAAAGCCGCGCTCGTTGACCGCGATTCCTGCCTTCTCCGCGCTGATTTTCCTGCCATTGGGCGAACGACCCGCCGATTGCAGGATCATGTCGTAAAGCTGCGGTTCCGCTGGAGCGTTCTCGCCCTCGAACGTCACCCGCAAACCTTCCGGCAGCGCTTCGACCGCAACCGTTTTCGTCTTGAGCATGATTTTGTCGAAGCGACCGGCATTCTGCTTCTGCCAGACCTTGACCAAATCCCGATCCGGCCCCTGCATCAAAGCGTCCAGCATCTCGACCACCTCGATGCGCGCGCCCAGGGTCGAATAGACCGTCGCCATTTCCAAACCAATGATGCCGCCGCCGATCACCAGCAGCCGTTTGGGAACGAAGCGCAATTGCAATGCGCCGGTGGAATCCACAATACGCGGGTCATTCGGGATAAACGGTAAATGCACTGCGGCGCTGCCGGCGGCAATGATGCACTTCTCGAAGCGGATCACTTTCTTTGCGCCGGTTTTATCCTGGCCATCACCCGTGGTGACCTCAACCTCTACATGGTTGGAGTCCAGGAAGCTGCCATAGCCACGCACGGTTTCCACCTTGCGCGCTTTCGCCATCCCGGCCAGTCCGCCAGTGAGCTTGTTCACCACCTTGCCCTTGTGGGCGCGCAGCTTGTCCAAATCAACGCTGGGCTTGCCAAACACGATGCCGAGATCAGCAAAATGCTCGGCTTCGTCCATCACTGCCGCGACGTGCAGCAGCGCCTTGGAGGGAATACAGCCGACGTTGAGGCAGACGCCGCCCAAACTGGGATAACGCTCCACCAGCACGGTCTTCAGGCCGAGATCGGCGGCGCGGAAGGCCGCTGAATAGCCGCCCGGCCCCGCGCCGAGAACCAGCATCTCACAGGCCAAATCCGCCTGGCCGGCAAAAGAACCGGCGATGGGCGCGGGTGCTGGAGTCGCCGTTGAGGATGCTTTGCTCCCCTCGCCCGCCGGCAGCGGGGCCGGGAGCGAGGGCGCTGTTTCGGCGCTGGCCTCCAGCACCAGCACCACATCGCCCTCCGACACCTTGTCGCCGACCTTGATTTTAACGTCCTGAACCACGCCAGCCGCCGGGGACGGCACTTCCATGCTGGCCTTGTCGGTTTCCAGCACGATCAGGGAATCTTCCGGGGCAATCGTATCGCCGGGCTTGACCAGAACTTCGATGACATCCACGCCCTTGAAGTCGCCGATGTCGGGAACCTTGATTTCAATAAGTTTGCTCATGGCTTTTCCTAAAGCAGCAAGCGCCGAATGTCGCCCAGCAACCGCGCCAGATAGGCGGTGAAACGGGCCGCCTGCGCTCCATCAATCACCCGGTGGTCGTAGGAAACCGACAGCGGCAACAGCAAGCGCGGCGTGAAGTCCTTGCCATTCCATACCGGCGCCATCTTCGAGCGGGTGACGCCCAGAATGGCGACTTCCGGCGCATTGATGATCGGGGTGAACGCCGTGCCGCCGATTCCGCCAAGGCTGGAAATGGTGAAACAGCCGCCCTGCATTTCGCCGGGGCCTAGTTTCTTGTTGCGGGCCTTGGCCGACAGTGCGCCCAGTTCCGCCGACAACTCGAAAATGCTCTTCTTGTCCACATCGCGGATCACCGGCACCACCAGCCCATCCGGGGTATCCACCGCCACGCCAATATGAATGTAGCGCTTGAGGATCAGATTCTCGCCGGTGGGATCGAGCGAGGCGTTGAAGGCCGGGAATTGCTTGAGCGCGGCGGCGCTGGCTTTCAGCAGGAAACCCAGCATCGTCACTCGAATGTCACGGGCCTTGGCCTCTTCCGCCAGCGATTGGCGAAAGGCTTCGACCTCGGTAATGTCCGCCTCATCCTGATGCGTGACATGCGGGATGTTGAGCCAGGCGCGATGCAGATTGGCCCCGGACAGCTTGTTGATGCGGCTCAGCGGCTGCGCTTCGACCGGCCCGAACTTGGCGAAATCCACCGGCGGAATCGGCGGAATCCCCATGTACCCGGCGGGNNACGAAACCCTGCACGTCTTCCTTGAGAATCCGTCCTTTGGGACCGGAACCCTTGACCACGCGGGTTAAATCCACGCCCAGCTCGCGGGCGAACCGCCGGATCGAAGGGCTGGCGTGAACCCTGGCGAAACTGACGGCGGGAATTTCGCTGACCGGCGGCGCTTTCACCGGCGGAACGGGCAGCGCGCCTTGCGGTTTCGGCGTGCGCGGACCCAGCGCAATGGCGCTGAGCGTATCGGGCAATTGCGGCTTGGCGGTGGAGTCCGCCACCGTCGCGAGCAGCAGAATCAAATCACCCTGGGAAACCTTGTCGCCGATCTTGAGTTCGATGCCTTGCACCGTTCCAGCGAACGGCGAGGGTACGTCCATGTTGGCCTTATCGCTCTCCAGCGTCACCAGCGGGGTATCAATCTCCACCCGGTCGCCGGGCGCGACCAGGATTTCGATCACCGGGATATTCTTGAAATCGCCAATATCGGGCACCCGCACTTCGCGGGTCTCGCTGCCGCCCGCTGCGGGAACAGCCGGGGCGGCGTCAGCGGCGACAGACGGAGGTTCGGCCAGCGTCACGCTCTCCTGAATCTCCAGATACAGAATCGGATCGCCCTGGGAAACCTTGTCGCCGGGCTTGACCTTGACCTCCCGCACCAGCCCCGCCAGCGGCGAGGGCACTTCCATGGACGCCTTATCGGTTTCCAGGATAACCAGCGGAGTTTCCACGTCAATCGTGTCGCCCGCCGCCACCATGACCTCGATGATGTCCACACCTTTGAAATCACCGATATCGGGAACGTGAATTTCTTTAATCATGCTCACGCGAAATTCTCCTTGAGCCGGCGTTAGACGGTGACTGGATTGGGTTTGTCAACGACGATGCCATATTTTTCAATGGCTTCACGCACCCTNNCGCAGCTTGACGCGGGTGTCGCTGCGGCCAAAACCGTCCGTGCCCAGAACGTGATAGCGGCGGGGAATAAAGGGCCGCAATTGCTCGGCGTAAAGTTTCATGTAGTCGGTCGCAGCGACCACCGGGCCGGGATGGCCGTCGAAACAGGCGGTGACATAAGGCACACGCGGCGATTGATCGGGATGGAGCAGATTCCAGCGTTCCACATCCTGGCCCTCGCGCGCCACTCCGTTGATGCCCGGCGCGGCCCAGATGTCGGCGGTCACGCCCCAATCATCGCGCAGCAGTTCGGCGGCGGTGATGACCTCGCGCAGAATCGCGCCGCAACCCAGCAGTTGCACACGCGGGCCATCGTCCGCACCGGCCTTGAACAGATACATCCCCTTGAGAATACCCTCTTGCGCTCCTTCCGGCATGGCCGGATGAGCATAGTTCTCGTTCAGCGTGGTGATGTAATAAAAGACGTTTTCCTGCTCCTGGACCATCCGCCGCAGCCCATCCTGAATGATCACCGCCAGTTCGTAGGCGAAGGTGGGATCGTAGGACACGCAATTGGGGATGAACTGGGCGAACAACTGGCTGTGGCCGTCCTGATGTTGCAAGCCTTCGCCGGCCAGGGTGGTGCGCCCGGAGGTGCCGCCGATCAGGAAGCCGCGCGCCTGAATGTCGCCGGCGGCCCAGGCCAGATCGCCGATGCGCTGGAAGCCGAACATCGAGTAGTAGATGTAGAACGGCACCATATTGATGCCGTGATTGGCATACGAAGTGCCCGCCGCGATCCAGGACGACATGGCCCCGGCTTCATTGATGCCTTCCTGCAAGATCTGCCCTTTCTTGTCTTCCTTGTAGAACATCAACTGATCGGCGTCCTGCGGCTCGTAAAGCTGGCCGCGCGGCGAATAAATGCCAATCTGGCGAAACATGCCTTCCATGCCAAAGGTGCGCGCCTCGTCGGCGACGATGGGAACGACGTAACGGCCAATGCTCTTGTCCCGCGCCAGTTGGGTCAGGATGCGGACGAAGGCCATGGTGGTGGACATATCGCGCTCGCCGGTGTCCTGCAACAGGGCGTCGAAACTGGCGAGGACGGGCGCCTGCAACGGCGGCGCGGTGCGGCGGCGCTGCGGCAGATAGCCGCCCAGGGCGGCGCGGCGCGCTTTGAGATACTGGATTTCCGGGCTGTCATCGGCGGGCTTGAAGAACGGCGCGGCGTACAGTTGATCGTCGGAAATCGGGATGTGGAAACGGTCGCGGAAATCCTTGAGCGCCTGCTCGCCCATTTTCTTCTGCGAGTGGGTAATATTCTTGCCTTCGCCGGCCACACCCATGCCGTAGCCCTTGACCGTCTTGGCGAGAATGACGGTCGGCTGGCCCTGATGCTTGCTGGCTTGCGCGTAGGCCGCATAAATCTTGTGCGGATCGTGACCGCCCCGGTTCAGCCGCCAGATGTCCTCATCGGACAGGTGGCTGACCATCTGCTTGAGTTCGGCGTACTTGCCAAAGAAATGCTCGCGGGTGTAGGCGCCGCCCTTGGCCTTGAAATTCTGATATTCGCCATCTACGCATTCTTCCATCAGCTTGCGCAGCAAGCCCTTCTTGTCGGCAGCCAGCAGCGGATCCCAGTAGGAACCCCACAGCACCTTGATCACATTCCAGCCAGCGCCGCGAAAATCGCCTTCCAGTTCCTGAATGATCTTGCCGCTGCCCCGCACCGGACCGTCGAGGCGTTGCAGGTTGCAGTTGATCACAAAGATCAGGTTATCGAGATTCTCGCGGGCCGCCAGCGCAATCGCGCCGAGCGATTCCGGCTCGTCCATCTCNNACCGTCGGAAACTGCCAGAAATCGGGCATCAGCCACGGATGCGGATACGAGGACAGGCCGTTGCCATCCACCTCCTGCCGGAAATTGTCGAGCTGCTGCTCGCTCAGTCGCCCTTCCAGGTAAGCGCGGGCATAGATGCCGGGAGCGGAGTGGCCCTGAACGAACACCAAATCACCGCCATGCGCGTCGCTGGGGGCGTGCCAGAAATGGTTGAAACCAACATCGTACAAGGTGGCGCTGGAGGCGAAACTGGCGATGTGGCCGCCCAGTTCCGAGCTGACCCGATTGGACTTGATCACCATCGCCAGCGCATTCCAGCGGATCAGCGAACGAATCCGCCATTCCATGCCGGGATCGCCGGGCGTGTATTCCTCCTGGTCGACCGGAATGGTGTTGATATACGGGGTATTGGCGCTGTAGGGCATATGAACGCCAGCGGCGCGAGCCTTGTCCTGCAACGCGCCCAACAGGTCGTGAGCGCGCTGCAAGCCTTCTTCTTCCAGCACGGCGTCGAGGGCTTCGAGCCACTCTTGCGTTTCCTGTGGGTCCAGGTCGCTATCATTCTCGATGGTCATGGGTAATCCTGAGAGGGTAGTTTTTAATGTGCCGCCTCGTCGCGGGGAGGCGCAATTGGGAATGCGTTGGTATCGCTGGCTGTGTGACCGCCCCGGTTTGCGGAAGTTGGAATGCTCCTAAAACTATAGTAGGGCAGTCGGAAATATGCAGCTATCGCTGACATTATCCGGCGCAGACCACAAAGTGCAGGTCGCCCATGATGGTGTTAAGCTGAAATCCGGCCAAAATCAGCGGAGTCAAGGCGATGCAGCGTTTGCGGATCAATCATCTCACCGTCTATCAGTTCTCCAGCCCGGTGACGCTGCAACCGCACCGCCTCCTGCTCCGGCCACGCGAAGGGCACAACATCCGTATCGAGTCGTTGCAGCTTGACATCGCGCCCGCTCATCAGATCAAGTGGTCTCGCGATGTCCTGGATAACGCTTTAGCCGTGGTGAGTTTTCAGGCAGGCGGGCCACGGCTGTCTATTGGCAGCGAAGTCATCATTCAGCATTACGATGTCGCCCCGCTCGATTTCATTGTTGAAGATTACGCGGTGCGCTATCCCTTCGAGTACCTGCCCGAAGAACGGGTTGATCTGGCCCCTTTTCAGCAACTGGTTTATCCCCAGCAGCGCACCGTGTTGCATCACTGGCTCGAACAGTTGGGCCTCACCCAAGGTTCGATAGAAACCTATGTGCTGCTGGATCGGCTCAATCGAACCATCGCCAGCCAGTTTCAGTATGTCGTCCGCGAAGAACCTGGGGTGCAGCCACCGGCGCAAACCCTGCTCAGTCGCAGCGGTTCCTGTCGTGATTACGCCACCCTGTTTATCGAGGTCTGCCGCACGCTGGGACTGGCCAGCCGCTTTGTCAGCGGCTATTCGCACACCCCCGCCGCCGAAGCAGACAAAGCGACAACCCATGCCTGGGCGGAAGTCTATCTGCCCGGCCCTGGCTGGAAGGGGTTCGATCCCACCGCTGGCGAGTTGACCGGCAGCCGACATATTCCGGTTGCGGTCGCCCGCCACCCGGAATCAGTGCCGCCTGTCGCGGGCAGTTTTATCGGCCCGAATGGACCGGCGCCGATCCTGAGCGTTGATGTTCGGGTGACTGCAATTTAGCGTTGTGAAATTACTTCAAAAGGTAGCAAGCTTGTCGACGAAAGCTTTGTCTAATAACCCGCTGCACCCTCGGCAATTCCTCTGCGCTCCATTGCCAAGGGTGAGCTTTGTAGTTCGACATTAAGGAATACAGTGCATGTCTTCTGAACTGACATGGCAAAAAGCCATAGACAAGGTGTTGGCTTCATCCGCAACTCCTCTTCATTACAACGAGATTACCGAGCGAATCATCTCAAAAGGTTTGCGCAATAATCTCGGAGCTACACCAGCCGCAACGGTAAATGCGAAAATATCAGCTTCTATCAAGCACGATGGGAACTCCTCACCATACGTCCGAATATCCAAAGGTACTTTTTCTATGCGTGCTGGTGTATCTGGCATATCGATAGTGGCCCCCAAACTCACACCAGACGTAACGGAATCAGAAGAATCAGAAGAACAGTACGAAATCGTCACTTCCTTCGGAATGTTCTGGCGCAAAGAAGCCGTTGAGTGGATTGCCACACCAAAGTTGCTCGGAATGCAGCAGATTGGTGCTACCCCCGTTGATTTCTACAAACAGCTAGGAATCTACCTTCTTTACGACGGTCGTGAAGTTATCTATGTTGGCCGAACTACCGATAGACCACTAGGCAAACGACTGTACGAACACACGATTGATCGCATGTCGGCCCGTTGGGACAGGTTCTCGTGGTTTGGGTTACTGCCAGTATCGGACAAAGGTGGAATCGGTTCCCTACCAGAAACCTACGTCGCGGCAAAACTAATTCCAGCGTTAGAGGCTATTTTGATTGAGGCACTTGAGCCGCGACAGAACAGAAAAAGAGGAGATGATTTGGCAGCAGTTGAGTACCTTCAGAAAGTTGACCCAGAAATAGAAAAAAAGAAGGTTAAGGCAACACTGGATGCCGCTCTTAATAAGCTATGAAAATGTCGACTCAACAACCACCGGCTGAAAGCCGGTGGGTTGAAGTAACGGACTGAAAGTCCATGTGCGCGTCGCCTGAACGACGCGCCTAGGGTTCAACCCGAAAGTCACGCGCCGGATCCGGCTCAAAGTGATGATCCAGGTACTCTTGAATCATCTCTTCCGTCATCTCTCCGACCGTCACGCAAAAATAGCCACGCGCCCAAAAATGCCGTCCCCAGTAGCGCTTCTTCAATTCCGGGAACTCCTCAAATAACTTGCTCGACGATCGCCCCTTGATATGACGCATCATGTCACTGACCTTTAGCAACTCTACCCGCGTCAGGGCTGGAGATGAAATCTACCCGCCTAAAGGCGGGGGTTTTAACCTTACATATTGAAATAAA
>DEHY01000083.1 GCA_002352185.1 Competibacteraceae bacterium UBA2788 | reverse complement strand
GCGATCAGGCTCTTGCCGTCGCGGGTCAGATACCGGCGTTTCAGCAACGTCTCGATGGTGTCGGCGCGAGTAGCGGGCGTCCCCAACCCGCTGTCCTTAATCGCCGCCGACAATTCCTTGTCTTCCAGCGTCCGTCCGGCGGTTTCCATCGCGGTCAGCAGCGTCGCCTCGGTGAAGCGCGGGGGTGGCCGGGTCTGCTTGACCACGGCGCGAGCGTCCAAAACCCGTTGCGGCTGGCCGACGGTCAGTCCCGGCGGCAGGGTTTGCCCGGCCTCTTCCTCCGCCGACGGTTCGGTCGTTTTGGACTTGCGCTGGCCGGCGGCTTTCTCCGCCGACTTATCAGCGCCGACCTCCAGCACCTTCCAGCCAGCCTGTTCCTCCGCTGTGCCGCTGCTGTGATAGCGGTCGCTGATCACGCCGCCGTGCGCCATCGGATCCGGAGTGGCAATGGTGGTGATGACCGTAGTGACCGCCCAGATGTGATCATCGTGCCAGGCCATCAGCAGCCGACGACAGATCAAGTCGTAAATCCTGCGTTCATCGGCGGCCAATGCGGCGCGGGCTGAAACCGGCGTAGGGATAATGGCGTGGTGATCAGTGACCTTGGCGTCATCCACAAAGCGCGCACTCAGCGGACGCTGGCCGGTTCCGGGCGCCAGCCGATCCTGATACGGTTCCTGAATTGCTGCCACGACCGCGCCCAGGGTCGCCGCCACCGATACCGACAAGTGGCGGCTATCGGTGCGGGGATAGCTGATCAGCTTGTGTTGTTCATACAGCTTCTGGGCAAGATCGAGGGTGTGCTGGGCGCTGAAGCCGTACAGTCGGTTGGCGTGGCGCTGCAACTCGGTCAGGTCGTACAGCAATGGCGGCGGGGCGCGCCGGGTTTCAGCGCGGTGGGTATCGATGCGGGCCGTTCCACGCCGGGCGCGGGCGACGATGCGCGCCGCCTCTTCGCCATCGGCGGGCAGGCGCCTGGCCTTGGGTTCCGGGCGTTCGCCGCGAAACCAGACGCCTTGATAGCGCGGAGCGGTTTCATTGCCCTCACCCGCAACCCTCATCCCCAACTCTTGTCCCGGAGGGAGAGGGGAAGCCGACGCTGGCGTGAGGTCAAGCAGCGGCGTGAACGTCGCCACCACTTCGCGGTAATCCTCCACCACAAAAGCGCGGATCGCCAGTTCCCGCTCCGCCACCAGCGCCAGCGTCGGGGTTTGCACCCGCCCGACCGACAGCGCCTCGTCGCCGGGCGCGCCGCAAGCCAGCGTATAGGCCCGCGACAGATTCATCCCCACCAGCCAGTCGGCCTGACTGCGGCCACGGGCGGCGGCGGCCAGCGGATCAAACTCGCGCCCATCACGCAACTGCTGAAAGCCCTGACGGATCGCATCCGGCGTCAGTGAGGAAATCCACAGTCGGCTGAACGGCTTGCGACAGGCGGCAGCCTCGTAGAGATAGCGGAAGATCAACTCGCCTTCCCGCCCGGCGTCGGTGGCGCAAACGATCCGATCAATGGCGTCGTCGTTAAGGATGCGGCGCACGGCTTCAAACTGCTCGCGGGTGCTGTCGCTGACGATCAAGGGCCAGCGTTCGGGCAGCATCGGCAATCGATCACGCTGCCAGCGTTTCCAGTCAGGATTGATTTCATGCGGTTCGGCCAACCGGGTCAGATGCCCAATCGCCCAGGTCACGACATAGCCATTACCATGCAGGAATCCCTCGCCGCGCTGGCGGACACCCAGCACTTTGGCGATGTCACGGGCGACCGAAGGTTTTTCGGCAACGACGGCGACGCTCATGGCCGGGATTGAACCGGATGCGGGCGGCAGTCCCGCCCAAGGTCGCTGCCGCCGGACTGACTATGCACGGAGAGCGCCCAGTCCCTCGGCAAACTTGACAAACTCCTGTTCCGGCACCGGGCGGGAAAAGTAGAAGCCTTGCGCGTATTCACAACCCAGGCGACGCAACAGGGCCAGCTGCTCCGCGTCCTCGACTCCCTCGGCCACCACCTGAAGGTGCAGGCTGGAGGCCATCGCCAGCACGGCTTCCACCAGCGAACGATCATTGGCGTTGACGACGATATCGCGCACAAAGGAGCGGTCAATCTTGATCCGATCAATGGGAAAGCGCTTGAGATAGGCCAGCGAGGAATAGCCGGTGCCGAAATCGTCCATGTCCACGCGAATACCCATCTCGCGGACGGCTTCCAGCCACCGCTGGGCCTGAAGCGTGTCACTGATCAGCACGCTTTCGGTAATCTCGAAGGCCAACTGCTCCGGACGCAGATCATAGCGCTCCAGCAGATCCCGCACTGCACCCACCGTCAGGCCGCGCAAGATCTGGACGCTCGACAGATTGACCGAAACCGGGATGCGCAAACCGATGTGTTGCCATTGCCTAAGCGTCCGGCAAACCCACTCCAGCACCCAGGCCCCAACTTCGCGGATCAACCCGGTTTCCTCGGCCAGCGGAATGAAATCGTTCGGCGGCACCAGCCCGCGCCGTGGATGCTGCCAGCGCACCAGCGCCTCAGCGCCAACCAGATTGCCGCCCACCACCTCGTGGATCGGCTGGTAGTAAACCAGAAATTCGTTGCGTTCCAGGGCCAGCCGCAGATCCGTCTCCAGAGACACTTGCAGCAACACCCGGTCGGTCATGGCCGATTCGTATTTCCGGTAAGTGTTGCGTCCGGCGTTTTTGGCCTGGTACATTGCCAGATCGGCATGGCGCAGCAGGGTGGCCGCATCCAGGCCATGGTCAGGGTACATCACAATCCCGATGCTGACCCCGATGTGGACGGCGTTGTCATTGAGGTCAAACTGTTCCGAAATCCGCTTGATGACCTTCTCGGCAAGCACATGGGCATCCTGATCCTGGATCATATCCGCCAGCACCAGCACGAATTCATCGCCGCTGTAGCGGGCCACCGTATCGGTTGCGCGCACGCAGTTCTTCAATCGCTCGGCGATCTGGCCCAGCAGCGCATCGCCCCAAGTGTGTCCCAGAGTGTCGTTGACCTGTTTGAAGCGGTCGATATCCAGAAACATCAGCCCGACCCGCTGACGCTGACGGTGCGCTCGCTTGAGCGCCTGCTCAATGCGCTCGTGCAGCAGGCTGCGATTGGGCAGGCCAGTGAGCGGATCGTAATTGGCGCGGAAGAAAATCTCCTGCTCCGCCAGTTTGCGCTGGGTGATATCGCTGAAGAAGGCGACATACTGGACAATGTGTCCGTCCAGATCGCGAACCGCCTCGATGGATTCCCAGGCTGGATAGGTTTTACCATTCTTGTGGCGTTGCCAGATCTCGCCCGACCATCGCCCGTTTGCGGCCAGGGATCGCCACAACCCGGTGTAGAACAGCGTGTCATGGCGCTCTGATCTCAGCAGACGCAGGGTTTGCCCGATGGCCTCTTCGAGGGCATAACCGGTGATGGCGGTAAATGCAGGATTGATCGATTGGATCACTCCCGTGGCGTCAGTAACCATGATTGCGTCCGCCGCCGTCTGAAACACGGTTTCGGCCAGCCGCAACTGCTCCTCGCTTTGCTTGCGTTCGGTGATGTCCAGGATGGCGCTGATGATGCCGGGTTCACCCGATCCGGGTGGAGTAAACATCGCCCGATGGATGATGACGGACCGCTGTTCCTGGTGGGAATTCAGCATTTCGGCTTCGTAAACCTGTGAGTCCGTCCAGTCGGGGGATGTCGGATCCGTCGGCTCAGGCACTTCCTGCCCGCCAAACAGGGTTTCAAAGGCCGGGTTGCAGATCAGGGAGCGCCCATGGGCGTCCTCTACCCGGATCGGCACGGGCGTGGTGTCAATCAGCGCCTTCTGAAAATCCGCCCGCGCCGCCACTTCCCGCAGCGCAGCGCTGGCGCGAAGCACATAGCGCACCCGCTGGATCAGAATGGGTCGAATGATCGGTTTGACGATAAAATCGGTGGCGCCGGCGTCATAGGCACGCTGAATGGACGCCTCGTCGCCCAATCCGGTCATCATCACAATGGGCGTCTGCGACCCCGCCGGCGTCTGGCGCAGCTGTTGGCAGGTGGCGAAGCCATCCCATCCCGGCATGATCACATCCAGCAGGATTAAATCAGCGCCGGTCGCGGCAAACTGCCGGAGCGCCTCCTCACCGCTATCCGCCTCCAGCACCGTGAACCCGTCCTGTTCCAGCATTTCGCTGGCGAGCAGGCGCATCATCGGGTCATCATCCACCATCAGGATTTTCGGAGTCCCGTTATTCAACTGTGTACTCCTTCCAGCACGGCGCGCAGAGCGGCTTCCACCCGGTCAAACTCCGGGCGCAGGGCCTGAATCCGCCCGGCCGCCTGATCGGGCTGACCGTCGCGGGCGGCGATTTCGATCTCGCGGCAACCGGCTGCAAAATCCATGGCGCCCATGTTGGCGCTGCTCGACTTCAGGGTGTGGGCGGAACGCAGCAGGATGGGCAGGTCGTCCTCGGCATACGCGGTTTCAATCGCGTTTACCAGTTGCCGGGCATTGCTCAGGTAAACACCGATGATTCGGGTCAGGAAATCGGGCTTGCGCGATGTCTGCAAGGCGCGGATTCCCTCCAGCACGGCCTGGTCGAGTACCGCAGCCACCGGCTNNGCGAGTAAACGGTTTGGACAAAAAATCGTCCATGCCGCTGGCCAGACAGACTTCCCGATCCCCATTCAGGGCGTTGGCGGTTACGGCGATGATCGGAATCCGATGCCCTCCCTGGCTCTGTTCCCGGGCGCGCCACTGACGGGTGGCCTCGAAACCATCCATTTCCGGCATCTGACAGTCCATCAACACCAGATCGTAGGATGCGGCGCTGAGCGCCTGTAGCGCCTGACGGCCATTCTCCGCGACCTCTGCCCAATATCCCAGACTTTCCAGCATGTACAGGGCGACCTGTTGATTCACCGGGTTGTCTTCTGCCAGCAGCACCCGGATTTTTCGGTGGAGGGCAGGATTGTCCTGCGGCAGCGGCGCAAGCGGCTGGACATCCGGTTGACTGCGAATGCTGCGCACCAAATCCGAGGTTGCCAGCGTCACCGTAAACTCGAAGGTTGAGCCTTTGCCGGGCGCACTGACCACCTGAATCGTCCCGCCCATCAGTTCAACCAGCTGTTTAGTGATCGCCAGCCCCAGACCGGTGCCGCCAAAGCGCCGGGTGTGGGAGCTGTCGGCCTGGGAAAAGGCCTGAAACAACCGGGGCTCCACCTCCGGTTCGATTCCGATGCCGGTGTCGCGCACCGTGCCGCGCAGCACCACCGCCGCTCCGGCGCCGGATTCCCGCTTCAATTCGACGATCACCTCGCCGTGTTCGGTAAACTTGATCGCGTTGCCGACCAGATTAACCAGTATCTGCCGCAGTCGGTGGGGATCGCCTCGCACCGCCAAGGGCACCTCCGACGCAATCCGGTACGCCAGTTTCAGCCCCTTGCGCTCCGCCCGCTCCGCCAGCATTTCTCCTGCCCCCCTCACCACCTGGCGCGGGTCGAAATCAATCTGCTCCAATTCCAGGCGTCCAGCTTCGATCTTGGAAAAGTCCAGAATGTCATTGATGATCGCCAGCAGGGCTTGTCCCGAACTGTGAATCGTCTTCGCGTAGCGCTGCTGGGTCGGATTCAACTCGGTACTCAGCAACAGTTCATTCATTCCCAACACCCCGTTCATCGGAGTGCGAATCTCGTGGCTCATCGTCGCCAGAAACTGCGATTTGGCCCGATTGGCCGCTTCCGCCGCTTCCTTGGCCGCGCTCAGCTCCATAACCAGGTTCTGCAACTCGGTATTGGCGACCCGCAGATCGGCAGTGCGGTTAGCGACCTCCATTTCCAGTCGCGCGTTGTAACCCGCCAGTTCTGCATTGCGCTGATGAATCTGCTGGAGCATGTCGTTGAAACCGTCCACCAGCGCACCCAGTTCATCTTCACTGGTGCGCGGCACCTGCACGGTGTAATCGCGATTGCAGGTAATCTCGGTCATGGCCGCGCGCAAGTGCAGGATCGGTTCCGAAATCACCGCCTGTAACCGCGCCGCCAGCAGCGCCGCTAGGGCGAGCGAGGTCACCAGCAACCCGGCGAGGATCCAGTAATAGCGTTGCAGGCTTTCGCCCAGCGCCCGCAAATCCGTATAGATTTCGATGTAGCCGAGCGTTTGATTGCTCTGTTTAATGGGCGCTTTGACCGCCAGCATCTGGCCTTGGGCACTCAGGAACCGGGTCTCGCTGAGCGTCGCTTGTTCGGCGGCTGATCCCTGTTTTGCATATTGCTCATCCAGCGCTTCATCCCATTGTCGCAACTGGCTCCGTTGTGCGTCACTCAGTCGCGCCGCCCGGTATTCAGCCTGCATCTTCTCCTGGAGATCATCAATGACGGCATAGAGTACATCGGGCTTGGTGCGCAGCACCGCCAGATTCTGCGTGGCGGATTCCAAATCGTTGAACATCAGGGCGGAAGCGGTATTCGCACCAATGATGCCGGCCAACGTGATGAGTTGCTGTTGAGCTATCCGGCGCTGGGAAAAGGTCTCGTTCACGACGAGCGCCCCTCCCACCGTCAGCAATACCAGGGCGCTGGTCAGCAGCATGACCACCATCAATTTGCTTTTTACTGAAAGCCTGTCAAAGATGATCATTCCGATACTCCGCCGCGCTACTCCACGATGGTGGCCAGCTTGAGCAATTGGGAACTCAGCTTGAGATTGGCCTGCCGGGTGGCGGTTAAATTGATGCCGAACCGGATGCGCTGGTCGGCCTCGATCAGGCCGATCATGCCGCCCATCCGGGCAAAATCGCCGATATCGCTGACGGTTAGTATCGGCAGGCGCGCGAGCTTGGCCAGCACGGTCTTGATGCGCCCCTGCTCCGCCCGGCTCACGAACACAACATGACACTTATCGACGCCCGTTACTGCCGGCAGATGGCGCACCTCCACCGGATGGTCCCCCACCGTCTTGCCGGAGAGCGCGGCCAGCGCGCCGCCGAACGGATTGTCGCCGGCGACGCAAATCCACAACGGCGCATCAGCGCCGGCGAACGCCTCGGACGGCCACTCTACATATTTGGCGAAGTTGTACAGATAGGCCGCCTTAACCGCGTATTCGTCGAATTCGCCAGCCCAGGCATTACCCCCCAGCGACAAACCGCCGAACAGCAGCCCTGCTGCGGCTACCCGCCAGCCGCGCTGCAACGCCACCAGCCAGCGGCGGCCACGCTCTGCAATAGCCTCTCCCTTTCCGGCCTCATTCCAACCGGGAGGAACGGATGCCGGAGGATGGCTTAGAACGACCATTTCACCTGACCATAGAGGCTGCGCTCAATTTCAACCGGGAAGGTGTAGGCTTCCTGAACGTACTCCAGATGACTGTCCTCCAGCAGATTGGCGCCCACCAGCGACAATTCCAAATCCTTGCGCGGCCGCCACCCCAGACGCAGGCTCAGATTGACATAAGGATCGATTGTGACGTTTCCGAACGGGGAAAGAGTGCGAATCCGGCCATCAAAATGAACATAACGCACCCATGCATCCAGGCTGAGGTTATTTTGGAGATTCCAGGAAGAGAACAGGGAAATCTGATTCCGATTACCGCTGCTAAAGAGCGCCTCCCCCAATTGCTTGATATCCTGATGCAAATAGGAGTAGGCGAGTTGCAGCCGCCAATCTTGTTCCGGGCGCCAGTCCGCCGCCAATTCAAAGCCAGTGTTATAGCCCGACGCGAAATTCTGCAATTGGAGCGGCACCACCCAATACGGCGGGACGGTTCCGGTTTCTGGAAACGGCGTTCCTGGAACCGTGGCGATAATTTGGTCGTAGTCGTTGTAGAAAGCGGCCGCGTCCACGGAAAACCGCTCCGCCAACTGGGCGCGGTAGCCGATCCCGTAGGCGATCAGCGTTTCCGAATTGAGCTGGTCGTTACCGAACGCGGCAAAGAGCGTCGGCAGGTTGCCCGTCAAGGGAGAAGGCGGCAAGACCAACAGGTTCGCCCGTGCGTCTTCCTCCCCGCGCGAGGGGGTGCGGACGGCGCGCGACACCGCCCCCCACAACCGATGATCGGGATGCGGCGTCCAGAGCATGCGGACGCTGGGCTGCCATTCCCAGCCGGTGAAATCGTTGTGTTCGACCTTGACCCCCGCCGTTAATCGCAACTGTTCCGGGATCAGATCGACCTGATCCTGAATAAATGCGCTGAACAACTGCGTCGTCAGCTTTCTGGGATCAAGCGAACTGAATTGGGTGTCGGTGAAATGATCCCGGTTACGACGATATCCCAATCCCCAAACCAGTTCCTGCCAGTCGCTCCATGCGAAGTTATGCTGAAAATCCACATCAAGGGTATCGGAGTCGGCCACGTAAAGCGGATCCGTACGGTCCGCATACTGGTAATACACTTGCAGGCCCATGCGCGAGGTCGCGGAATACTGATGTTCCCAGCGCGCCTGCACGCTGCCGCCCGAGTCATCGACCGGGGATAACTGCTGCCTTGAATAGGGTGGAGCGAGGGTGGGGGTAGTAAAGTTCTGATCGAAATTGCCCTGGTAATAGTCGCCCTGCACGGCGACCGTGTCCTGGGCCGATGGCGTCCAATCGAGGCGAAAACCGCCCTTGCCGATATTCCAGTCATCGCCGGCATCACGGCCATCGGCAGTCACCAGGCTATCGCGTTCGCTAAACTGCCCATAAATCCGATAGTGGGCATTATTGCCCAGCGTGTCGCCATAACGCGCTCCGGCAATCGCCCGTTCTTCATTGCCGACGGTCAGCGCGACCAATCCACCCTGGGTCTCCTTGCTGTTTTTGGTGATGATGTTGATCACGCCGTTGACCGCGTTGGCTCCCCACAGGCTGCCGCCGGGACCGCGAATGACCTCGATCCGGTCGATGTCGGGCAGAAACAGATCCTGAACTTCCCAATACACGCCGGAAAACGTCGAGGTGTAGATCGAGCGGCCGTCAATCAGAACCAGCAGCTTGTTGGCGAAACGGCCATTGAAACCGCGAATGGTGACGGCCCAGCGGCTGGAATCAATGCGGGCCACCTCCACGCCGGGCGCGAGCCGCAGCGCCTCCATCACGCTGGTGACTCCCGACCGGCGGATGTCATCGGCGGTGATGACGAAAACCGCCGCCGCCGTATCTTGCAGGGTCTGCTCGATCTTGGAAGCCGACACCACTTTCACTTGCATCAGGTCTTCGATGCTGAACTCAGTCAAATCCGGCGCGGCGGCGCGCGTCGGCGGGCTGGCCGCCATGCCCAAACAAGCCAGCGCAATCAATGCGGGCGCCGCCCCGCCCAGCCTATGCGACAACTCTGTCATGGTATTTCCCTGAAACCCTGAATACTTTTTGCGAGGGTCTTCAAAAAACCCTTCCGGCTGGACATCAATTACTGCATTTCGTCTTTTCCGGGCACGGATAGATTTACTGGACCAACTCCACATCCGACAATCCCAACAGGTTGAAAGTCGGATTAAGAAGCTGTGCGGCAATCCACCGGCCATGGATCAGATTCTAACCCCGGTCGAGGCGCAGTTCTGCATCTTTGTGGATTCTGAAGAACCCGCTCATGCCCGATCCAGCCGCATCGATTGGGCCGGAGGTGGCGCGGATTCCCCGGAGCAACCGCATGAATGGGGATGGCGGTTTCGCCCATCAGGCCGATGCATCACGCTTTTCGCACAATCGCAGCGTGCCAGCTTGCTTCCAGATTTCGCCCAACCAGATCCACCACAGTACCGTCCAGCCGGTTCTGGCGCACGAAAGTCCCCAGCATCTCCAGAATCTGGTCGGGCGACAGCGGCTTCCGGTAAGGCCGCTGCTGGGCCAGCGCCTGGAACACATCGGCCACCGCAATAATTCGCATCTCGATGGTCAGTTCCACGCCACTGCGATGGAAGGGATAGCCCCGGCCATCGGGCGTCTCATGATGATAGGCCGCCCACAGGGTTATATCCTCCAGCCCTGTGATGCCGCGCAAAATCTGGTAGGTCTCAAAGCTGTGGCGCTGAATCAGCGCTCGTTCCTCGCGGGTCAGCGCGCCGGGCTTTTCCAGGATCTCGTCAGGCACGCGCAGCTTGCCCAGATCATGCAGCAACCCCGCCACTTCAATTTTCTCGCAGGTTTCGACCGGCAAACCCGCCCGTTCGGCCAGCAAACGCGCCAGCCGCGCCGTACCCAACGAGTGTTCCATGGTATAAGGACTTTTGGCGTCCACCACGCGGGCGAACAGCAGCGCCAGTTGCTTCAGTTCTGGAAAGCTAATCGGGATGATGCGGCTTTGCCGTTCGCGCTCGTAGATGAAACGGATAAGATGACGGCTTTCCAGGCTCAGCCAGAACGCCTCGTTATCCGACAGATCCATGAACAGCGCCACCAGTTCCGGCGCGAAGAACGATCCGCCCAGTTTCCAGACGGTGTCTCGAATACCGTATCTGATGAGCAGCAGATCATGGTCGTAGTACGGCGTTGCCAGCGCATCCACCCGATCCACCAGATAAATCAGGTTCGCCAGTACGGCAGTGGGTTTTGGAAGATCCAGCGTGCGCAGAACGCTCCAGTGGGTGTGGTGATAGCGAATGATCGGCGCCAGATGCGCCAGCGGCGGAAACTGGTCGATCATCTCACTCCCCCGGACGCAGTGAAATTCGGCGCCTTCCCAATCCAGCTCGTTCACCAGTCGCCGATGCACAATCGTGGACGACACGGCGCAGTCGTGCAGCAAGCCGATGTGAAATAAATCCTCCAGCTCCAGCTCGCTCAGGTTCAAACCTCGACCGCACTGCAAAGCCATCAATCCGGTTCGCTTGCCGTGCAGCACCTGGTCTACACCCACCAGATCGAGTGCATCCGCCAGCGCGTGAATCGCCTGGCCCAGATCGATGCTAATGCTCATGTCCGCGCTCTACCCCGAAGATAATCAGGCGTGAAAATGCTGTTGGCAGGCATTGGATAATGATGGCGTTGACAATCCTGATGGCGAAAACGGCAGGCTTTTGCCTCCTCCCGACTCTGGAAACCGGGAATTTCCGGCTTTGGAGGGCGGCCTGACAAATGACTGGTGCGGAATGCGCGCAATATCCCGCACGCATGGCTTTGCGGAATCATCCATGCGTCAATGGGCTGTGCCGGGAGTTGGATTGGGCATGGCGGGAAGCAATGCAATTAACGCTCCGCCGGAGAAGCAACCGGCGGCGATTATCAATCGGCGTTTGACTGGGAACGGGTCACTGGCTGTAGAAATCCAGGTGAAACATAGCCACGCTTTTACACCGTGACCACAACCTTCTGATACAGCCCGCCGAAAAAGGTTTGTTTCTCAACCTGCGCCGAACCTGTAGTTGCCGGCAGCCAATCCGTTATTTCCTGACGCCACATATCCATAGCGAAGGGTTCCAGCGTACTCAGGATCGGCACCATCACGTAGCGAAAAGGATTGGTGAAATCCGGGCGGTGATAATCAACGAAGATCGTTTTACCGCCTGGCTTCGTGATCCGCAATGCCTCCGCGATGGTTTGCCGACGCACATGCTCAGGCTGTTCATGCAGCAGAAAGAACACCACCACGCAATCACGGCTGGCATCTTCAAACAGCATATGGGATGAATCCTGCCGATGCAGGGCGATATTCCGCTTGTCTTTAAGTTTCGCTTCAAGATTACTTAACTGGATCGGCGCTACATCAACCACGTCAAGGTAGCCATTCGGTCCCAACCGCTTGACCAGGTTCTCGGTGAAATCGCCGTAAACACAAGCCACCTGCAATACCTTACCGTCAATCACTGATCCCATTTCCTGTAGCGCCGCATCACGCAAGCGGGTGAAATTACCCCACAGGATCAAGTTAACCAGCCACTGCCGCTCGAAAAGACGCACTCCCGCTGGATGCAGGTAAGCCCACCAGTACGTTTGCTGCAAGTACTCAGGGATGGGAGCTGGCGTCGAAAATTCATGTTCTGCGCCGGGCGCCAGTCGCTGGGCATTTTCGATGACTGCCGTCGATTCTTTCAAACTCACTGGCTCACCTTAAGCTGAAAATGGAAAAGAATATCCGCCATGGCGCAAAGATGCATAGCCCTTTCGCGCATGGCGGACAGGATTGAAAGTCCGGACGGCCTCAGATCCGCAGCAGATAAACCAGCGTCATCAGCGTACCCAAACCCGCAATCGCATAGACGATCACCGCAACGGCGCCATCGGCGCGGACGCCGAAATCATGCAGGGTGACTCGCAACCGGTGGGCGGCGTGCCACAGCGACAGCAGGATGACGCCGAAAATGATCAGCTTGCCCAGCCAGTGGGCGGCGAAGGCATGTATATTCTCGTAGGTAAACATATCCGGCGAGAATTTCATGGCGGCGAACAGCGTCACCAGCACCAGCGCCGGGGTTACGAACGCCGTGACCGTGCCGCCGGCGGCGAATAGCCCCCAAAAGATCGGTTTGTTGGATTTGGCCATGGTTATATCCCCAGGATCAGGATGATCAGCGAGACCACCGCCCATACGGCATAGTGGGCGCCCACAATGATATTGCCCGGCACAAATTCCTCACCGCGCTGGATCGGCATGGCCTGTGGCGTCACATTGAACCACGAGGTGCTGTGATACACCGCCGCCACCAGCGCCGCCAGATTAAACAAAACTCCCAGGGGGCTATGCAACGCATTCAGAAACCCTTGAAAAGCGTCCGGGCCTTCCGCCAGGCGTTTGAGAGCCACAATCAGCAGAAAGGTGTAGGCGCCGATAAAAATGCAGGTCACTTCACGCGCCATATAGCGCTTGTAGCGTGGCTGCTGGGGGTTAAGAAACCAGGTGGTTTTTGACACTTCCCGGACGTAAGGTTTATTGCTCATTTCTTCACCCACGGCATCAAGTGTTCTTTGTACCAGTCGATGGTGCTGGCCACCTTGACCTGTTGCAATGCGCCGGCCGGGTCCACATGCTTGGGACAGACTTCGGAACACGCCCCGACAAATGAACATTCCCACACCCCCTCATCGGTCGCAATGACTTCCTGGCGCTGATCGCGACCGCCATCCCGCGAGTCCTGGTTATAACGATGCGCCAGGGCAATAGCCGCCGGGCCGATAAAATCGGGCACCAGCGCGTATTCCGGGCACGCCGCATAACACAGCATACAGTTAATGCAAAGGGTGTACTGCTTGTACTTCATCAGTTCAGCCGGCGTTTGCTTGAACTCGCCGGCGCTGATCGGTTTGTCTTCCTTGGGAATGAGATAGGGCTTGACGCGAGTCAGCTTGGCGATGAAGTCTTCGACCACCGTGACCAAATCCCGCTCAATCGGGAAATTGGCCAAAGGCTCAACCCGGATTTTATCGGAGTATTCGCGGATAAATGCCTTGCAGGACAACTTCGGTTCGCCGTTAATCATCATCCCACAGCTTCCGCAGACCGCCATGTGGCACGACCACCGATAGCTCAATGTGGTGTCAAGATTCTCTTTGACATAGTTCAGGGCATCCAGCACCACCCATTCGTTCTTACAGGGAACCGCGTAAGACTGAAACCTCGGCTCGCTGTCGGTTTCCGGGTCATAGCGCAGCACCTCCAACTGAATTTGGCGTTCGCTCATTTCTTGCCTCCTGAATAATCACGGACGCCCGGTTGTGATTTGGTGATAACCACGTCGAGATAGTCCAAGCGCGGTGGCTCCTTGGGATGATAATAGGTCAACGAATGCTTGAGAAAGCCCTGGTCGTCCCGTTCAGTGAAATCAAGTCGCTGGTGCGCACCGCGCGATTCGGTGCGCGCCAATGCGCCCACCGTGACCGCTTCAGCGCAGTCGAGCATGGAACCGAGTTCCAGCGCCTGCAACAAATCAGTGTTGTAGACGCGGCTCTTGTCGTGAATTTCAATCCCGGCATAGCGCCGGCGGAGTTCGGAAATTTTCTTGCAAGCTGCCGCCAATTCGTCACCGAGGCGATAAATGCCGACATTCTCCTCCATCGTATCCATCATCTGCTTGCGCAGCCCGGCAATGGATTCGGTACCTCCCTTCTTCTCGCAGAGCGCGCTAATACGGGACTCAGAAGCTTTGGCCTGGGTTGCCAGCGCTGCACTACTGCCTGCGCTTAGCCCGGACTGAATATAGGCAATAGCACTCAGCGCCGCTTTCCGCCCGAACACCAAAAGCTCGGTCAACGAATTCGATCCCAGCCGATTCGCGCCATTGATGCTGACGCAGGCGCACTCACCCGCTGCAAACAGTCCAGGCAGCGGAGTGGCTGCATTAATGTCGGTATGGATGCCGCCCATCATGTAATGCACCACCGGACGGATCGGCACTGGCTCCTTGACCGGATCAACGCCAAGATAACTGCTCGCCAGATCGCGCACGAACGGCAGCCGTTCGTTAATCTTCTTCTCGCCCAAATGACGCATGTCCAGCAGTACGCACTCACCCCACTGGGTGGAGACGGTATTGCCTTTCTTTTGCTCATGCCAGAAGGCTTGGCTCAGACGGTCACGCGGACCGAGTTCCATGGTTTTCAGCACCGGCTGCCCGACCGGCGTTTCCGGCCCCATGCCATAGTCTTGCAGATAACGGCGCCCATTCTTGTTGATCAGAATGCCACCCTCGCCCCGGCAGCCCTCGGTGAGCAGAATTCCGGTGTTGGGCAGACCGGTCGGATGGTACTGAACGAACTCCATGTCCTTGAGCGGCGCACCGGCGCGGTAGGCCAGCGCCATGCCGTCGCCGGTCTTGATGGCGCCATTGGTGGTGAACGGGAACATGCGGCTGGCGCCGCCGGCGGCGATGATCACCGCCTTGGCCTGAAAATGCTTCATCTGCCCGCTGCGGATCTCGATGGCGGTCAGCCCCTGACAGCGACCATCGTCAACCAGCAGATCGGTGGTGTAATACTCATCGAAGCGCTGGATGCTCGGATACTTGAGCGAGGTTTGAAACAGGGTGTGCAGGATGTGGAAGCCGGATTTGTCGGCGGCGAACCAGGTGCGCTTGATCTTCATGCCGCCGAACGGGCGCACTGCAATCGAGCCGTCCGGTTCCCGACTCCACGGGCAACCCCAATGCTCCAGTTGGAGCAATTCCTTGGGCGCTTCGTGAATGAAGTACTCGACGACATCCTGATCGCACAACCAGTCGCCACCACCCACAGTGTCGCTGAAGTGCAGATCCATGCTGTCGTCGGGCTTGATGACACCTGCTGCACCACCTTCGGCGGCGCAGGTGTGGCTGCGCATCGGATAAACCTTGGAAATCAAGGCGATGCGTAGCTTTGGATCAGCCTCGGCCAGGGCAATCGCGGCGCGTAGCCCCGCTCCCCCAGCACCAACGATGGCTACATCGGTATTGATTACTTCCATCCTCTGGTCTCCACCGGTTTGCTTTACGGTATTTGCTTGTCAGTCTTGATTGTAGATGGGTTCAACGCCGTGTTCCAGCCTCGAACTGTTGGCTTCTGGAAAACTGCATCTATGACATTCAGATGAATTGCTTGAATTGCTTGAAATGTTATCAATTTTTCTTACTGGGATTTTTAAAAATTTATTATTAAACAATCTGTTGTTATATAACCACTTATATCATAGGTTTTTATGATGCTCGATTGCGGTGCAATTCGCGGATGAAAAGAGGTATTATCAAACGCATTGAGGGTTCACGATTGAACCGTAGATGGTTCTGTGTGGTCAATATGGGCAATTCCAATCTATCGAGGAGGTTACTTCAGTCATGTTGCAGAAAGACAATTTGCTGGCTAAAGCTCCGATTTCGCTGATACCCGACGAGGCGTTGACCACTAACAAGGTGCTGCGCAACACCTACCTGCTGTTATCCCTGACGCTGCTGTTCAGCGCCTTCACCGCCGGCGTCGCCGTGGTCAGCCACGCGCCGCCGTTGCACTGGCTGATCACGCTGGCCGGTTATTTTGGACTGCTGTTCGTGGTCACCCGGCTGCGCAATAGCGCGTGGGGCCTGCTGGCGGTGTTCGCTCTGACCGGATTTCTGGGTTACACGCTGGGGCCGATTCTGAGCTTGTATCTGGCGTTGCCGAACGGTCCACAACTGGTGATGACCGCGCTGGCCGGCACCGGCGCGATCTTCCTGGCGCTATCAGGCTACGCGCTGGTCAGCCGCAAGGACTTCAGCTTCATGGGCGCCTTCCTGATGGTGGGTATGCTGGTCGCCTTCCTGGCCAGCATTGGCGCGGTGCTGTTCAATTTGCCGATGCTGTCGCTGGCGGTNNATCCACGGCGGCGAGACCAACTACATTATGGCGACCGTCACCCTGTACATTACGATCTTCAACCTGTTCGTAAACCTCCTGCAAATCCTGGGCGTGATGTCCGGCGACGATTGATCTCACCAGATCGAATCGAAAAGCCCCGCGAAAGCGGGGTTTTTTGTCAGGCAACCTCCCCCTCAATGCAAACCGGCCTTGCCAAGCCCGGCGCGGCAAGGGACACTACCCATGGGAACCGGCTGGACGGTCGCTGTATCGCCATGCGGTATGGAGGAAAGTCCGGGCTCCACAGGACAGGGTGCCAGGTAACGCCTGGGGGGCGCGAGCCTACGGACAGTGCCACAGAAAACAAACCGCCTACGTTTCCGCTCGCGGGAACCGGCAAGGGTGAAAAGGTGCGGTAAGAGCGCACCGCGCCTCTGGCAACAGTGGCGGCATGGTAAACCCCACCCGGAGCAAGACCAAATAGAGGAGCGCAACGTGTGGTCCGCACGGCTCCCGGGTAGGTCGCTACAGGCGTCTGGCGACAGGCGCCGCAGATGAATGACCGTCCTCGACAGAACCCGGCTTACAGGCCGGTTCCCCTTTTCCTTTTGCTCCCTCAGCACCTGGGCTGGAAACCATAAGCGTTTTCCATCGGCGGCGTCCCCGTTTTTCCCTATCGCATTGCCCCACAGCCCACTTCCTTGCCCCGCTTTAATGCCCAGGCGGAGCGCCGGTTTTTTCATAAATTATAACTTCATGTATATTAAAGAATTTATAAATTCATGATTTACAACTTTGCTTGACAGCAGGAAGCGGCCCTACCTATAGTTAGTGGCATATGGTGGGGCAAAGTGGGGCGCAGTGGCGACTGCCGCTTAAAAAGGCGCAGCATTGTTTCGGGGCATCAATCCGCTATCCGTGGATAGCAAGGGCAGATTGGCAATGCCGGCCAAATACCGCCAGCAACTGCTGGAGTTCGGTGGCGGCCAAATGGTGCTGACTATTGATCGCGACCGTTGCCTGCTGCTCTACCCGCTGCCGGTTTGGGAAGAGGTCGAGCGCAAGCTCATCCAGCTTTCCAGCACCAACACTCGCGCCCGCGCTCTGAAGCGGTTGTTGCTGGGACACGCCGAGGAGTGTGGTCTGGACGCCAGCGGACGGATTCTGCTGCCGGCGCCGTTGCGGGAGTTCGCCAATCTGGAAAAACAGGTGGTGCTGGTGGGACAGGGCAACAAGTTTGAAATCTGGAATGAACAGGCTTGGAACACCTGGCGCGATGCGCTGCTGGCAAGCGCGAATGATGGCGGCGAACCACTGCCCGATCTGGATGCGCTGGCGTTCTAGCCCATGACCAATTCGGCAATACTGCCACATCAGCCGGTATTGCTGGCTGAAACCCTGGCGGCGCTGAAAATTCAACCGGACGGCGTTTACCTGGACGCCACCTTTGGCCGGGGGGGGCATACCGCAGCGATACTGGAACAGCTTGGGCCGCAGGGACAAATCCTGGCGCTGGATCGCGATCCAGCGGCGGAACGCTGTGCGGCGGCGCGGTTTGACGCTGATCCCCGGTTTGCCTTTGTGAGGACTGCGTTCAGCAGCCTGGGCCAGGTGGTTCAAAAATACGGATTAACCGGCCGGATCGCTGGAGTGTTGCTGGATTTAGGGGTGTCTTCGCCGCAGTTGGATGACCCGAAGCGTGGCTTCAGTTTCAATCAGGACGGGCCGCTGGACATGCGGATGGATCCTGATGCGGGTTGTAGCGCTGCTGAATGGCTGCAACGGGTCAGCGCGGCGGAACTGGAGCGGGTGCTGGCCGAGTTTGGCGAAGAGCGGTTTCACCGGCGGGTTGCCCGCGCTCTGGTCACAGCCCGCCAGTCAGCGCCCATAACCACTACCGCGCAGTTGGCTGGCATTGTCGCCGCTGCCGTACCCACCCGCGAACCGGGCAAACATCCAGCTACCCGGACGTTTCAGGCGATCCGCATCGCGGTCAATGACGAATTGCAGGAATTGAAAGCAGTTTTGACGGGAATTTTACCCGCGTTGGCGCCAGGCGGGCGGTTGGCGGCGCTGAGTTTTCATTCCCTGGAGGATCGGGTGGTCAAGCAATTCATGCGAGAACAGGCGCGAGGCCGGGAACTGCCGCTGGATCTGCCGGTGATGGGCACCCCGGAGGGGATGACCCTGCGGCTCATCGGGCGGGCCATCCGGGCCGGTGCTGCGGAAGTCGCCGCCAATCCTCGTGCGCGCAGCGCCGTGCTGCGGGTAGCGGAGCGGCTGCCATGAAAAATCAGATGCTGCTGATCATGCTGCTGGCCTGCGCCGTACTGGGCTCCGGGGTGGGCGTCGCCCACACCCAGCATACCAATCGGCAACTCTTCATCCAGTTACAGAAACTTCAGGCGGAGCGAGACGATCTTGAGGTCGAATGGGAACTGTTAAGGCTGGAACAAAGCACTCTGGTGACCGACGCCGCCATCGAGAACGTGGCGCGGACGCGACTGAACATGCTGACGCCGGATCCTGGCGCGGTTCTGTACATCGCGCCGCCATGAGCCGGAACCCGGTGGGAGCCACGCTGAATGCACTGCGTCAGGTGGGCAGATGGGCCGACGCCACGACCCGTCGCGGGCTGGTGCTGGCTCTGCTGTTCACGGCGGCGGGCGGTATGTTCGCTCGCGCCGCGTATTTGCAGGTGGTTCACAAGGACTTCCTGCAAGACCAGGGCGATGATCGCTATCTGCGCACGGTGGAAGTACCGGCCCACCGGGGGATGATTCTGGATCGTAACGGCGAACCGCTGGCGGTGAGTTCGCCGGTGGATTCGATCTGGGC
>DEHY01000100.1 GCA_002352185.1 Competibacteraceae bacterium UBA2788 | reverse complement strand
CGCGGCATCCTGGAAAACATCATCCCGTCCTCGACCGGCGCCGCCAAGGCCGTCGGTGTGGTCATTCCCGAGCTGAACAAGAAGCTCACCGGCATGGCGTTCCGCGTCCCCACCTCCGATGTGTCGGTCGTGGATCTGACCGTGGAGTTGAACAAGGAAGCCAGCTACAAGGAAATCTGCGCCGCCATGAAGGCCGCCTCCGAAGGCCCGATGAAAGGCGTGCTGGGCTATACCGAAGATAAAGTAGTCGCTACTGACTTCCGTGGCGAGAGCTGCACTTCCACCTTCGATGCCGACGCCGGCATCGCCCTGGATAGCACCTTCGTCAAGGTCGTGGCCTGGTATGACAATGAGTGGGGCTACTCCTGCAAGGTGCTGGAAATGGTCCGCGTGATGGCCAAATAAGGCGAGACCCGCCATCCAACCGCTGCCGGTATTGAGCCGGCAGCGGTTTAGTGGCTGTTTTCAGCCGGAATTCCAACCACCCCCCATTCATCTCGATTCAAGGGAGAACCGCATGGCTTCTGTCAAACGCATGGTCGATCTCGATCTCAAGGGCAAGCGCGTCTTCATCCGCGCCGATCTGAATGTTCCGGTCAAGAATGGCAAGGTCACTTCCGACGCCCGCATCACCGCCTCCATGCCCACCATCGAACACGCCATCAAAGCCGGCGCCAAGGTGATGGTCACTTCCCACCTGGGCCGTCCCACCGAGGGCCAATTCTCCGAGGAGGACTCGCTCCAGCCGGTGGCTGACGTAATGTCCGCCAAGCTCGGTCAACCGGTGCGCGTGATCCGCGACTGGGTGAACGGCGGTTTCGAGGTGGCCGATGGCGAGGTGGTGCTGCTTGAGAACTGTCGCGTCAACAAGGGTGAAAAGAAGAACAACGAAGAAACCGCGAAGAAGTACGCCGCCCTGTGCGACATCTTCGTTATGGACGCCTTCGGCACCGCCCATCGCGCCGAAGCCTCGACCCATGGCGTCGCCAAGTACGCGCCGGTGGCCTGCGCCGGCATCCTGCTGACCGAAGAACTCGACGCCCTGACCAAGGCGCTCGCCACGCCGGCCCGTCCCATGGTCGCCATCGTTGGCGGCTCCAAGGTCTCGACCAAGCTGACCGTACTCGAAAGCCTGTCGGAGAAGGTAGACCAGATGGTGGTCGGCGGCGGCATCGCCAACACTTTCCTCAAAGCGACGGGTAAGAACGTCGGCAAGTCGCTGTGTGAAGATGATTTAGTGCCCACCGCCCAGGCGCTGATCGAGAAAATGAGCAAGCGCGGCGCTACCATTCCGATAGCCGTCGATGTCGTCTGCGGCAAGAAATTCGACGCCACTGAGCCTGCCGTGCAGAAAGACGCTGGCGCAGTGAATGATGACGACATGATCTTCGATATCGGCCCAAAGAGCGCCCAGGAACTGGCCGACATCATCATGAAGGCCGGCACCGTGGTGTGGAATGGCCCGGTTGGCGTCTTTGAATTCGACCAGTTCGGCGAGGGCACCAAGACCATCGCCATGGCGATTGCAAATACCAAGGCATTCACCCTGGCAGGCGGCGGCGACACCATCGCCGCCATCCAGAAATACGACATCTACGACAAGGTGTCCTACATCTCCACCGCCGGCGGCGCTTTCCTGGAATTCCTCGAAGGCAAGGTGTTGCCCGCCGTTGAAATTCTGGAGTCGCGGGCGAACGGTTAACCGCCGCAAGCTGCGGTAGAAAGTAGACGGGCGACCCACGGGTCGCCCGCTTTTATTGGCCGACCTTTAGCGTGCGGCGAATCACCCGATGCGCTGCCGCCGCCGCAGTGGATGCAGCGCGTTCCACGGGTACATCGCTGATTATCCGGTTGGCAACGTCCGGTACAATAGCAGGAGACAATCCCATCGGAGGCTTACCCGTCATGCAACAACTCTCGGTCATGATTCTTGCCGCCGGCAAGGGCAAACGGATGGTTTCAGACTTGCCCAAAGTATTGCATCCGGTGGGCGGCAAACCCTTGCTGGCGCATGTGCTGACGACCGCCAGCGGCCTTGAAGCCGCTACCCGGCTGGTGGTGTATGGACACGGCGGCGAGGCGGTTAAAACGGCTTTCGCGGGTGAGAAAGACGTATTCTGGGTCGAGCAGGCCGAGCAACTGGGCACCGGTCATGCGGTGGCGCAGGCTTTGCCGCTGCTCGATAACGCCAGCGTGGCGCTGGTGCTGTACGGTGACGTGCCGCTGACCCGCGCTGAAACCCTGCAACCGCTGGTTGATGCGGCTCGACAGGGGACGCTGGCGCTGCTGACGGTTGAACTGGCCGACCCGTCCGGTTACGGTCGCATCGTCCGTAATGAGCAGGATCGGGTCTGTCGCATCGTCGAGGAGAAGGACGCCACAACGGAGGAGCGGCAACTGCGCGAAGTCAATACCGGGATTCTGGCGATAACGACCGCGAAACTGCGCGGCTGGGTCGCTGAACTCAAAAACGACAATGCCCAGGGCGAATATTACTTGACGGATATTGTAGCGCTGGCGGTGCGCGACGGTACGCCGGTCGAAGCGTTCACGGTGACGCAGCCTGAAGAAGTGCAGGGCGTCAACGACCGCTTGCAACTGGCGCAACTGGAGCGTTTCTACCAGTGGCGGCAAGCTGAACGGCTAATGCGCAATGGCGCGACCCTGCTCGATCCGGCGCGGGTGGATGTGCGCGGCGCGGTGACGACCGGCAAGGACGTAGTAATTGATGTCAATGTGGTGTTTGAGGGTATCGTGCAATTGGGCGACCGGGTGCGCATCGGGCCATTCTGCGTGCTGCGCGATGCGATTATCGGTGACGATGTGGAAATTTTCTCGCACTCGCGCATTGAAAGCGCGGAAGTCGGGGCCGGCGCGCAAATTGGCCCGTTCGCCCGGTTGCGGCCCGGCGCGCAATTGGCGCCGGGCGTCCATATCGGTAACTTCGTCGAAATCAAGAAGACGACCATCGGGCCGGGTTCCAAGGTTAACCATTTAACCTATGTCGGTGACGCCGAGATCGGAGCGGGCGTCAATGTCGGCGCCGGCACCATCACCTGCAATTACGACGGCGCCAACAANNGCCTGTGCCTGACCCGCGCCCCACGCAAGGATGTGTTCAATTGGCAGCGGCCCGTCAAGCCGAAAAAGGACTAATATCGCGCCTTTCCCTCCATCGCACCCCAAACGAGTTCACATGGTCAAAACCCGCTTCGCTCCCAGCCCCACCGGCTATCTGCATATTGGCGGCGCTCGCACTGCGCTGTTTTCCTGGCTGTACGCTCGTCGGCACGGCGGCCCCTTCGTGCTGCGCATCGAAGACACCGATCTGGAGCGTTCCACCCCGGAATCGGTCAACGCCATTCTGGAGGGCATGAACTGGCTGGGTCTGGATTACGACGAAGGCCCGTTCTACCAGACCCAGCGCTTTGATCGCTATTACGAGGTGCTGCGCCAGTTGGTGCGGGAGGGCAAGGCCTATTATTGCTACTGCACTAGGGAGGAACTGGAGGCGCTGCGCGCCGAGCAGATGGCGCGCAAGGACAAGCCGCGCTATGACGGTCGCTACCGTGATTATCAGGGTCCGCCGCGCCCGGATGTGGAGCCGGTGGTGCGCTTCAAAAACCCGCAGGATGGCGAAGTGGTGGTGGATGATCTGATTCGTGGCCGAATCGTCATTCGCAACAGCGAGCTGGACGATCTCATCATTGCCCGCGCCGATGGCAGCCCGACCTACAATTTCTGCGTGGTGGTGGACGATCTGGACATGGGCATCACCCATGTCATTCGCGGCGACGACCACATCAACAACACGCCGCGTCAGATCAATATCTTCCGGGCGCTGGGCGCGACCCCGCCACAATTTGCCCATGTCCCGATGATCCTGGGAGCCGATGGCAAGCGCCTCTCCAAGCGGCACGGCGCAGTCAGCGTCATGCAGTACCGCGATGACGGTTTTTTACCGGAGGCGGTGCTGAACTATCTGGTGCGGCTGGGCTGGTCGCATGGCGATCAGGAAATCTTCAGTCTGGAGGAATTGATTCGGTTATTCGATCTGGCGGACGTCAACAAGGCGCCGTCGGCTTTCAATCCCGACAAACTGCTGTGGTTGAATCAGCACTATTTCAAGACCAGCGATCCGGCGCATGTGGCTCGGCATCTGAGCTGGCACATCGGTCAATTGGGCATCGATCCAAGTGAAGGACCAGAGTTGACCGAGGTGGTCAAGGCGTTCCGGGAACGGGCTAAAACGCTTAAGGAGATGGCCGAGAACAGCGCTTTCCTGTACCGCGAGTTCGCGGCTTACGAGGAAAAGGCGGCGGGTAAGAATCTGACCGCCGCCGCCGAGGCGCCGTTGCGAAAATTGCACGAGGCGCTGGCTGCCGTATCGGAATGGCGGGCTGAGCCAATCCATGCGGCGGTGAGCGCAGTAGCCGAGCAAAGCGGACTGGCGCTGGGCAAGGTGGCGCAACCGTTGCGGGTGGCGGTATCGGGCGCGTCAGTGTCGCCGCCGATTGATGCGACGCTGGAATTGCTGGGCCGACGCAAGACGCTGGCGCGGATCAAACGGGCGCTGGACTATATCCAGCAGCGTGATAGAAAAGCACCGGTTTTGAAATAAAGTTGACAGTGATGCGCGAGTTCATTAAATTGCGCGTCTCCGAATTAACGGGGCCATAGCTCAGCTGGGAGAGCACCTGCTTTGCAAGCAGGGGGTCGTCGGTTCGATCCCGACTGGCTCCACCA
>DEHY01000019.1 GCA_002352185.1 Competibacteraceae bacterium UBA2788 | reverse complement strand
ATATTGGACAGGCCGAATCAAAATTCAATTCCCTTTTGCGCCTTCACTCCCTGCTCCCGATAAGGATGCTTAATGGCGCGGATTTCACTGACCAAATCGGCCTGCGCCACCAATGCATCCGGGGCATTACGGCCAGTGACAACGATATGCAATTCGGATCGGCGCTTACTGAATGTTTCCAATACCTGCGTCAAATCGAGATAACCGTATTTCAGAACAATATTGAGTTCATCCAGAATGACCAATGCATAGCGGGGATCGTGGATCATCCGTTCCGCTTCGGCCCACGCCCGTTCCGCCGTGGCAATATCCTGCTCCCGGTTTTGAGTCAGCCAGGTGAAGCCATCGCCGATCACTTGAAAATCCACGTTCTCGAAGCCGCTCAATACGGCCCGTTCGGCGCTGTCCTGTCCGCCCTTAATGAACTGCACCACCCCGACCTGCATTCCGTGGCCAATGGCGCGTAACGCCATGCCCAATGCGGCAGTCGTCTTGCCCTTGCCGGCGCCGGTGAAAACAATTAACAGGCCTTTCTCGTCGGCAGCGCGAGCCTGTTTGCGCTCGTAACCGGCCTTGCGGCGCGCAGTCAGGCGTGTGTGTCGCTTTAGATCATCGGTGGGCATGGTAGACGCCTGTAAGCGACGTGGCACGGGCATCTTGCCCGTGTTAGGTCAAATCCGCACACAAACACGGACAGGATGTCCGTGCCACGCCAAGGGAGCATCCTTTTCAAACGTGATAGCTGAAGCGGGTCCAGCTTTGCGGGGTCCAGTCGGGATCGAGAGCAGCGTCATCCGCCGCCGCCACCTTCAGGCCGCACTTGCGGGCAAAGTAGCGATGAAACGCCAGACTGGGCGTCAGTTCCGGGTGAAACACCGTGACCAGAATTTGATCATCCTCCGCCGCCGCAACATAGTCATCCACTTGCAGCAGCACCCGCACGCTATCACCGATCCGCGTGATTTTCGGCGCACGAATGAAAGTCAGCGGAATCGGCTGGCATGCCACTGCCGGCGCCAGCGCTTCGCCGCTGAAGCTGTCCAACTGGCTGCCGAATGCATTGCGACTGATCGCAATGTCCATCAGCCCAAGAAAGGGCGTCTCGCCAATATTCTCCCGCGCCAGCAGAATCGCCCCGGCGCAGGTGCCCCACAGTTTCAGGCCGTTGTCATAAGCCTGCCGGATCGCGTCGTCCAGGCCGAAAATCGCCAGCAGCCGCGACAAACAGGTGCTTTCGCCGCCGGGGATAATCAGGCCCGCCAAATCGGCCAATTCAGCGGCGCGCTTGACCGGGCGGCCGACAACGCCGATCCGTTGCAGGTGATCGAGATGCTCCTGCACCCCGCCCTGCAAATCGAGTACGCCGATAGCGCCGACGGCCGCATTCAAGGCTACCAGCCTCGTCCCGCCAGCCGTTCCGCGCCGGGCATCGTCGCCACATCCAGCCCCGGCATCGGTTCGCCTAAGTCCATCGAGACTTCCAGCAGCTTCGCGGGATCATCGTGATAGGCCGTCGCTTTAACAATCGCACGGGCATAGCGGGCCGGATCGCCGGATTTGAAAATGCCGGAGCCGACGAATACGCCATCGCAGCCCAATTGCATCATCAGCGCGGCATCCGCAGGCGTCGCAATCCCGCCGGCGGCAAAATTGACCACTGGCAACCGGCCCAGCTTCTTGACCTCCAGCGCCAGTTCATAGGGGATGCCATTGAGCTTGGCGAAGCTCATGATCTCCTCAACCGGCATCATCGCCAGTTGGCGAATCTCGCGGTTCATGGTGCGCATGTGCCGCACCGCCTCGACCACGTTGCCGGTGCCGGCCTCGCCCTTGGTGCGGATCATCGCCGCGCCCTCGGCAATGCGCCGCACCGCTTCGCCCAAGTTGCGCGCCCCGCACACAAAGGGAATTTCAAACCGGCTCTTGTCAATATGACACTCTTCGTCGGCGGGGGTCAGCACCTCGCTTTCGTCAATGTAATCAATCTTGAGGGCTTGCAGGATTTGCGCTTCCACAAAATGGCCGATACGCGCCTTAGCCATGACCGGGATGGTGACGGCGGCCTTGATCGCCTTGATCAGACCCGGATCGGACATTCGCGCCACCCCGCCCTGTTTGCGGATGTCCGCCGGCACTCGCTCCAGCGCCATGACCGCCACCGCGCCCGCTTCCTGAGCAATTTGGGCCTGTTCCACGTTGACCACGTCCATGATGACGCCGCCCTTGAGCATCTGCGCCAATTGCGCGTTCAGGAGATAACGATTCTCTGCCATGCTGGTACTCATTCATAATGAAAAAAGGGCTGTGGTCAAATACGCGCCGCCTAAACCACAGTTTACGAAAGCGGCGGATTATATCACCATCGGTTTTAACGCCTATGGCCTGAGACCGGCGCGACGCGCAACCATTCCCTGTCGGATGGCCCATGCGCCATCTTCGCCATTGCCGGCGTGGAGGCAAGCGCCCGGCTGGCTGATGNNGATGGCGCTGGCGCAACCGGATATTTACCGGACCGCCAAGCCGCTGGTCATCGGCGAGGCGGGCGCACTGCGGCGGGCGCTGCGGGTCACCGGCCTGAATCTGGATCTCCAAATCGTTGCTGATCCCGCCCAGGGCCGGTATCGGCATGGAATCATTGATCTGATTGATCTGGCTAACGTGGATGCCGAGCAGGTGGCGTTCGGCCAGGTGCAGGCGGCGGCGGGTCGCGCCGCCTGCGAGTTTATCGAAAACGCAGTGGAACGATGCCAAGTCGGCCAGATTGACGCGCTGGCGACCACGCCCATCAACAAGGAAGCATTCCGGGCTGCGGGGGTGAATGACATCGGCCATACCGAACTGCTGGGCCGACTGACCGGAACCGCCGACCCGCTGACGATGTTCCAGGTCTTCGACCTGAAGGTGTTTTTTCTCAGCCGCCACGTTTCGCTGGCGGGCGCGATCCGGCTGGTCACGCGACAGCGGGTGCTGGACTATCTGCAACGCTGCGCCAAGGCACTGGAAACTCTGGGTATTTCCCAACCGCGTCTGGCGGTGGCCGGGCTGAATCCCCACGGCGGAGAACACGGGCTGTTCGGCGATGAGGAAGGGCGGGAACTGGAACCGGCGATTGCGGATGCCCGCGCTGCGGGGATCAATGTGGTCGGCCCCATCGCCGCCGATTCGGTGTTCCACCTCGCCCTTCAGGGCAACTATGACGCGGTGCTGTCGCTGTATCACGACCAGGGGCATATCGCCACTAAAATGGTGGATTTCCAGCGCACCATCGCCATCACCCTCGGCCTGCCCTTCATCCGCACTTCGGTGGACCATGGCACCGCCTTCGACCTGGCGGGAAAAGGCGCGGCCAATCCGTTGAGCATGGTCGAAGCGATTCGGCTGGCGGCGGTTTATGCACCGGTTTATCGGAGCTTCCAATGACCATTGCCAGCCATTTTTCTCCCAATGAACGCATTGTCGTTTATTCAGGCGATTGCTTGCATTTTTTGCGGACGATTCCCGCCAATACCCTCCAGTTGATCGTCACTTCTCCGCCTTATAACATCGGCAAGGAATACGAAAAAAAGCTTGATTTACAGACATACCTTGCGCAACAGACGGCGGTCATCAAAGAGTGTGTGCGAGTGCTGTCCAATCAGGGAAGTATTTGTTGGCAGGTGGGCAACCATGTGGANNCTGCAAATGCGTAACCGGATTATTTGGCACTTTGAACATGGCCTGCATTGTTCGCGCCGGTTTTCCGGGAGGTATGAAACGATTATCTGGTTTACCAAAACCAGGGACTATGTTTTTAATCTTGATCCGGTGCGCGTTCCGCAAAAATATCCGGGAAAGAAGCATTTCAAAGGGCCAAAAGCGGGACAGTATTCATGCAATCCGCTGGGTAAAAATCCGGGTGATCTTTGGGTAATTCCCAATGTGAAGAGCAATCACGTTGAAAAAACCAATCACCCGTGTCAATTTCCCGTCGAACTGGTTGAAAGGCTGGTGCTTTCGCTCTCGAATGAAAATGATTACGTGCTTGATCCGTTTCTGGGGAGTGGAACATCCATCATTGCGGCTATTCGGCATCATCGCAAGGGATTAGGCGCCGAAACGGTCGCTCGCTATGTTGATCTCGCGCATCAGCGTATTGAGCAGGAAATCGCAGGAACCTTGAAAACCCGACCGATGAATAAGCCGGTTTACGATCCTGAAGACGCAGGGAACTCGCTGCGGATTGCGCCGTGGGCCAGTCCGCGTGATGAGCAGTTTCGGTTGCCGGAAAATTGCAGCGCCGCCTGAAAGGCCTCTGCTCCCGCAAGCCATCACGTTAGTGGTCATGGCGATGGTGGATGTCTGGAAAATGCGGATGGGCGTGCCATAGCCCGGCGTGGTGATGGGAGTGAGTATGCGGTTCGCGTCCGTCCCAAGGAAAGTCATGGCTGTGCCGATGATGTTCGTCATGGGTATGTTGATGATTGTGCGTACTCTCATCATGCGCGTGTTCGTGTTCGTGCCGCTCCGAAAGGTGCAGCCATAGTCCCCACGCCATCAAGGCCATGGCGAGCCAGAACAGCATACCGGGAACTTCGCCGAGCATGACCAGCGCTAGAACCGCGCCGGCGAAGGGAGCGAGCGCGAAGTAAGCCCCGGTGCGGGCGACGCCGATATGGCGCAAGGCCAGGATGTAAAGCGCCAGACTCAGTCCGTAGCCGAGAAATCCGACGAGGGCGGCAGCGGCGACAACCCCTGGCGATGGCAACGCCATACCGCCCAACCACGCCATGAGCGTACTGACGCTGCCCGCCGCCAGGCCTTTAATGCAGGCAATCTGGAGCGGATCGTGCGCCGACACCTGGCGCGTCAGGTTGTTATCCATGGCCCAGCACCCGCAGGCGCCGATGATGCAAATCGATCCCCAGGGCGAACCGAATTCCAGCGCCCCCTGCCACGACAGCAGCAGGCTGGCTGCGACGATAGCCAGCATCCCCATGGCAATCCGGCGATCAAAATTCTCCCGGAATGCGAACCAGGCTATCAGTGCGGTGAAAACGCTTTCCAGATTGAGCAGCAGAGAAGCGCTGGTCGCTGGCGTGAGCCGCAGGCCGGTCATGAGCAGAATCGGCCCCAATACCCCGCCGGTCAGAACCGCTCCGCCCAGCCATGGAAGATCGCGGGCTGATAAAGCGGCCTCGTCTGATCTACCCAGGGCATCCAGCCCACGGCGGGCGATGATCCACAGCGCCAATCCCGTGCCTGCTCCGAGATACAGCAGCCCCGCCAAAAGCAGCGGCGGCGCTTCATTCAGCAGCAGCTTGGCAAATGGCGTGGCGGCGCCAAACAGAAGCGCCGCCTGTATCGCGTAGCCAATTCCCTTCATTCCGGCAAAGCGGTGAAATAACGGAATCATTCGCTGGCGCCATTCTGGATCATGTCGCCCTCCCGCAGCCGTTTCCGCAGCAACGCCAGCAGCGCCTCCCGCGAGCGCGGCGGTTGCCATGCGTCATCACCGCCTTCTTCCCGCAGCAGTTGCGCCAGTTCCAGCAGCAACGGAATTCGCAGTCTGGCCTGCGACATCATCTCGCGATCCGCCAGCACCGCTGCCGTCTCGCCTTGCCGCAGCACCGCACCCTCGTGGAACAGCGCCACTTGATCGGCCCAGGCATAGGCCAATTCCACGTCGTGAGTCGAAAACACCAGAGTAGCGCCGGCTTCGTGCAACTGCTGCAAAACACCCAGCAGATGGGTGACGCCGTGCGCATCAAGGCCCGCCGTGGGTTCGTCCAGCACCAGAATTTCCGGGCGCATCGCCAGGATCCCGGCAATCGCCACCCGTTTCTTCTGACCAAAGCTCAAGCTGTGGGTAGCGCGGTCGGCCAAATGCGCGATCCGCAACGATTCCAGCGCTTCGCGCACTCGTTCGCCGGTTTCCGTCGCCGACAGCCCCAGATTGATCGGCCCGAAGGAAACATCCTGACCCACGGTCGCGGCGAACAATTGATCATCCGGCTCCTGCAACACCAGCCCAACCCGCCGCCGCCACTGATCGAGGGAATGGCGGTCGTAGCCAACAGAGCGGCCTTCGAGCAACACCTCGCCGCCGGTCGGGCGGAACGTGCCGTTGAGGTGCAGCAGCAGGGTGGTTTTACCGCACCCGTTGGAGCCGAGAATCGCCAGTTTGCAACCCCGCTCAACGGTCAGATTCAAGTCACGCAGCGCGGCGATACCGCCCGGATAGGTGTACTCCAGCCCCCGGACTGTCAGCAGTGGGACAATCACGTCCAAACCTGCGCCAGCAAACCGCCCATGACTCCGATTAGAACCACGAACGCCATGGCTGCCGTCAGCCTCGCCCATGACAGCGGCTGTTCCAGCGTCAGCACCCGCAGCTCGCCGCGATAACCGCGCGCCGCCAGCCCGATTTCCAGCCGCCGCGCCTGTTCCAGAGATCGCTGAAACAGGCTCCCGGCCAACAGGCCCAGCGAACGCACGCTGCGATCCGGACGCGAATAACCCAATCGCGCCGTTTGCGCCTGCCGACCGGTCAGCGCCCGTTCGGCAAACACGAAAATCAGTCGGTACACCAGCAGAATCAACTCGATTACGCCGGATGGAATTCCCACACGCCGCAACAGCGGCGCCCAATCCGCCAAGGGCGTCGTCAGCGCCAGAAAGCTCAGACAGCTCACCGCCGCCAAGGCCCGCACCGTCGTCTCCAGCGCCAGCCGCACACCGTCGGCAGAGAAATGCAGACTGAAACCGTGACTGAAATCCAGCGATACCGCCAGAAACGGCGCCCCGGCCAGCAAAAACGCGGTCGGCGCGGCCAACACCTTCAGCACCGTTCGCAGCGGCACTTGCGCGCCATACACCGTCGCCAGCGTCGCGCCCGTCAGCGCCAGCGGGCCGATGTTCAACGGCGGCAAGATCAGGGTCAGCGCCAGCAGACTGACCGCCGGCAACAGCTTCTCCGCCGGATGCCGGCTGCGCCAGCGGTTGGTCCAGGCGTGATGGTCAATCGCCTGCATCAGCGCGATCCTGTTTATTCCGCCGGGACTGGCCGCGCCGGAGACCGAGGTAATAGCCCAGCAGTCCGCTCCCCAGCGCCGCCTGCAACGCGAACAGCAGGCTTTCAATTTCGCGCGAAGGCGGTTGCCAAAGCGGGCTGAACCAGGGCTGATAATCGGGGTGAAGCGCAGTCACCGCCTTCATCGCCTGCCCGTCGGCCCCGGCGAACTCAGCGCCTTCCCGACGGCCGCCGATCACTAGCGAAACGACTACTAAAATTATTGCCGCAACTATTAGCCCACCGTTACGCAGTTTCATGGCCGCACCTCCACGGTGAACAACCGTGGAAAAGCCTGTAAATCGCGCAGTTCATCGCTGCTGTACTGCCGCAATAAATTAACGATCACTACGGTCAGCAAACCCTCAATCACCGCCAGCGGCAACTGGGTCGGCGCGAACACGCCCATGAACTTGATGAACGACCCCAAAACGCCACTGGCCGGATCGGGGAAGGCCAGCGCCAACTGGCCGGCGGTTACGGTATAGGTCGCCATATCGCCCAGCATCGCCGCCAGAAACACGCTGACCGCCAGCGGCGCATTCAAACCCTGTGTCCCGCGCAGCAGGCCGTAAGCGACCCACGGGCCAACAATCGCCATGGAAAACACGTTCGCACCCAGCGTGGTCAAGCCGCCATGCGCCAGCAGCAACGCCTGAAACAGCAGTACAATCGTCCCCAGCAACGCCATCACCGAGGGGCCAAACAGAATCGCGCCCAACCCGGTGCCGGTGGCATGGGAACAACTGCCGGTCACTGACGGCAGCTTGAGCGCCGACAGCACGAACGCGAACGCGCCCGACGCCGCCAGCAGCAGCTTGAACTGCGGCTGATCCTGCATCAGGCGATTGACGCGGCGGGCGCTGACCATGACGAACGGCAGGGAAACCGCAGTCCATGCGGCGGCGTGCAGCGGCGGTAAAAAACCTTCAGCGATATGCATGACAAACCTCCCCGGTGACAGGTGGGCAAGTTTGGGGAGGTCATCGTGGGAAAGCGGTCCCTGTACATTGAAATAAAGGCGACGCGCTGGCTGGGACGATTCGCAACCCCGGAACACCCCGCCCGGAATCAAGCTGGAATACGACATCGGCAGGTCTCCTGGCTCACAGGTCCTCATCGCTGGCCCAGCCTTCCCAGCCTTTTCGGCCAGTGGCGCGCGGGGGGCGCGACTCGCTGTTTACAGTTGCGGGGGCAGCCCTGGAATTGGCGACGCCTTGGTCGCCGCACCAGATTCCCTTTTCATCCCCTCCGGCGAGCGCCAGCGGGGAAACCTTATCGTTAACACGGCGCGATGCTAAGCCCGACCGGTGATCGCGTCAACTTTGCCCACGGTTTGAAATACCACTGCGGGACGACTCATGAATGGAAATAGCGATTTCAGTCATGCATCGGGGCATTGATCGCGCCAATATTGCGACGCGCAATATCAAAAGCGCAATATCATTTGGAATGCCCCGCACCGCCCAAAACTACCATGAATACGACGCCATGAACCCAAAACGCCTGCTGATCATCGACGACGAACCCGGATTCGGTGAATTTGTCCGCCAGGTTGCTCTCGCTCTCGATTACGAGGTGACTGTGACCACCCACGGCCAAGCGTTTCAGAAGTGCTATGCCGAAGTCCAGCCGACCCTGATCATCCTCGATATGATCATGCCGGACATTGATGGGAACGAATTACTGCTCTGGGCGCTGCAACAGGGCTACACCAGCGATCTGATCATCACCACCGGCTACGGCGCGGATTATGCCCGGGATGCGAAAACGCTGGCGGAGTTCATGGGCTTGCGCACCGTGACGACCTTGGTCAAACCGATTACGCTGCCTCAGTTGCGCGCGGCTCTCAACCGGCAGAATCCTCCATGATTCCGTGGCGCACGTATTTAAAACGGACGCTTCTGATCACGGCGCTCAGCGTTGGCGCGACTTACGCCGCCACCGACGCCCCGGCGATCCCGTCGTCCACCGAAAGCAGCCAGGAAACGGTCGCCGCTATTTCCCGGCAAATGGAAGTCTTTGGCCGGGATTTGGAACAACTGCGTCTGTTCATGGGCGTTGCCAAGGTCAGCGACCTGGACATCGGCATCCGCAGCGCCATACCCCGTGATGTGTATTTTCAGGCGCTGACGCTGTGGCAAAAAACCGACCGGCTGAAGTTCGAAATCATGCGCGCCCACACCCCTCCCCCACCTGCGCCCGTGGGCGACATCGCCATGCAGGACCTTCTTCCTACCTTGCAGCAGGCCCATCGCCTTCTCCGCCAGGCCATGGACGAGTTGCGGATGGCCGATGAAACCGAGGCGGCGCCAACGCCCCTTGCAACCGACCTCTTTACGGCGATCCTGAACCTGAACCGCCAGTTGGATTCGATGCTGGAGCGGCATTTCGCGCCGTCCGATGTGTACATTGAGGTGACGCTGGCGATTGGGTACGCCGCCCGCCTGCTGGCGCGCTATCCCGACACGATCCGGATTCCGGCGGAACCTGCCTTTGAACCCAACAAGCAGCCCAGCGATGTTTATCGCCGGTTGATTGCCTGCCTGCAAAGCATTACCCGTATTTTCCAGGCGCTGGAACTTCCCGTACTCACGATTGACACGAGCCGGACCGATATGGCCCACCTGACGCCCAATGATGTATTCGTTGTGGCCTCGCTGATTGTCTCCCAGCTTGATTTTCTCCACAAACGCCTGGATATCGCCAAACCGCCGCCCCAGAGCGCCTATCCGGGATTGAAATTCCCTGCGCACACTTATCAGCGCGCCGGCATCCTGCAAGCACAACTGGAGCAGCTTGAATGCCATGCCGCATTCCACTGTCCCACGACGCCGGAGCGCGCCCGCCATGAATCCGCTGCTGCGCCGACGCGCTGAACGCAAGCTGCAACAACGGCCGCTGGGTCGGCAGCTCCTGCTGTCTCATCTATCGGTCGCGGCTGTGGGACTGGGCATCCTCTGTATCGCCCTGATCTCCACCTTCGAGCTGCGCGCCCGGGTACACTTGTTGGCGAATGAGGGCGTGCCGTTGATGCAAGCCTCGTCGCAGGTACTCGCCGGCGTACAGCACTCGCTATCCAGCCTGCGCGGCTGGGTCAGCCTGAACGATCAAAAATTTCTGAACGACTGGCAGGCGGCCTGGCGCGAAGACATCCAGCCGGCGCTGGCCCTGCTCAACCAGGAATGTCGGCAGGTACTCGAACAAGCCTGTGATTTGCAACGCCTGCACCACCTTGAAACGCTGCTGGCCGACTTGCAGGAATCACAGTGGTGGGTGCAGGACATCGCCCACACGCCAGGCAATGACCCGGCGCGGGTCGTTTATCTGCTGGATGTCGAACCGAGCGCCGATAAACTGAATTCGGTGATTGCCGCCCTGCTTCAGGAGGAAACCGGGCAGGACGGCGGCTCCGAGCGCAAAATTCTGCTGGCGCGCCTGGCGGAACTTCAGAATGCCTTCGCCACTATGCGCCTGCTGCTGCGGGAAATTCTGGGCAACAACGGCTTGAATTACGAAGACCAGTTCCACCAGTGTCTGGAACAGACTGCCGCCATCGCCGCGCAACTGGCCGTCAGTCCACTGCTCACCACCGAGCAAGCCCGGCTTCTGAACCTGCTGCGGGTGGAACTGCGCGCCTTCGCCCAATTCGCGCAGGAAGTGATCCGCATTCGCCGCTCGCCCAACTGGAACATCGCGATGCGCACCCTGGCGCAGGAAACCGATCCGCTGGCGAACCAAGTGATCGCGCTGGCCTCGGCGCTGGCGACAGACTCCAGAATACGCCTGGAGCGGGAAGCCGAAGCGGCCAGCGCCGCCAGTTCCATGACGGTCGGAAACCTGATGGTGCTGATCTTCACCATGCTGGCGGTGGCCTATATCCTGTCCAAGCAACGCGCCGAATCCCTGGCCCGACCCCTGACGGTTCTGTCCAAGGCGACCCGGCGGCTGACTGACGGGCGCCTGCACGAAGATATCCCCGTCGAGAGCAGCGATGAAATCGGCGAACTCACCCGCTCGTTCAACACCATGCGCGCCTCGATGCAACAGGCCCACGCGGAATTGCGCGAAGCCAACATTCTGCTCGAACAAAGGGTCGGCGAACGCACCGCGCAGTTGGCGACAACCAACGACTCCCTCACTTTGGAAATCGCGGAACACCAACAGACCGAAAAAGCCTTGCGGGACAGTGAAGCGCGGCTGCTCGCCATGACCAAGGCTATTCCCGATCTGGTGTTTGTGGTGGACGAAGATGGCCGCTATTGTGAAATTCTGGCCGCACGGCGGGATCAGATCGCCATCGGCCCTCTCCGGGGGAAATTCCTGAACCAGGTGCATCCCCCGGAAATGGCGGAATTTTTTCTTGACATCATCCGCCGTGCGCTGGCGACGCAGCGCATTCAAATCGCCGAATATGAACTGGCGACGCCTTCGGGGCTGCGCTGGTTTGAGTCACGCACCGCGCCGCTTGAGGTGCAGTTTGACGCCAAGTCCGCCGCTATCGTGGTGGCCCGCGACATTACTCAGCGCAAACAGTCCGAGGCGCAACTGCGGCAAGCGCAGAAAATGCAGGCCATCGGCCAGTTGACTGGAGGAATTGCCCATGATTTCAATAATCTGCTTGCTATTATCATGGGTAATCTGGAACTGTTGCATGAGCAACTGACGGCGCAGCCCCGGCTGCATCAACTCACCCAGCAGGCTCTCAAGGCGGTGGATCGGGGCGCCAATCTCAGCCGGCGCCTGCTGGCGTTCGCACGGCGCCAGCCGCTGCTGGCGCAACCGACCGACCTGAACCAGCGGGTACTCGGAATGCTCGACCTGCTGCGACGCACCCTGGGCGCGACCATCCAGATCGACACCATACTGGCCGCCGATCTGGAACAGACGCTGATCGATCCGGACCAATTTGAAAATGCCCTGCTCAATCTGGTCATCAACGCCCGCAACGCCATGCCCCAGGGCGGCAGGCTCACGCTGGAAACCGCCAATGTCCGGCTCGACGCCGGTTATGCAGCGCACGAGGAGGTTCAGCCCGGCTCCTACGTCATGCTGGCGGTCAGCGATACCGGCACGGGGATGACGCCGGAGGTGCTGGAGCGCGTCTTTGAACCGTTTTTCACCACCAAGGAAACCGGCAAGGGCAGCGGGCTGGGGTTGAGCATGGTCTACGGGCTGGTCAAACAGTCCGGCGGGCATATCACGATCTACAGTGAACCCGGCCAAGGCACCACGGTGCGGCTTTACCTGCCGCCGACCTCGTCTGCGGCAACTCCTGCCGCAGAGCCGCCGCCGGTCGCCGATAGCGCAATTCAAGGTCAGGGCGAAACCATTCTGGTGGTCGAAGACGACGCCGATGTCCGCCTGTTCGCCGTCAACGCCTTGCACGGCATGGGCTATGAAGTCCAGCAGGCGGGTGACGCCGAGACGGCGATCCGGCTGCTGGAAACGATGCCCCGGATCGACCTGTTATTCACCGATATTGTATTGCCGGGCGAGATGGACGGCGTCAGGCTGGCCGCCGAAGCCCAACGCCGTTATCCCGGCCTGCGGGTGCTGTTCACCTCAGGTTATACCGAACATGCCCTGATTGGCAGCGGCCAGATCGCTGAGGGTGTTGATGTTTTAGCCAAGCCCTACCGGAAGGTCGAATTGGGAAAGAAATTACGGATGCTGTTAGGCGGGGCGAAATCGGGAATGGATGATCCGGGGCCGCCGCCATCCTCACTCATCTAGCTGCAACATGTATAATTCACCCGCCTGGTAACAGGTCTGTATTGCCTGTCTCTACAAATCAACACCAACTCCATCAAGGAGATTTCCATGCCACTTAGTAATCGTCTCGCCGCCGAATTCATCGGCACACTCTGGCTCGTGCTGGGCGGCTGCGGCAGCGCCGTGCTGGCCGCCGTCTTCTATGGCCCTGACAAATACCCCCTTGGCATCGCGCTCGTTGGCGTATCGCTGGCTTTCGGGTTGACCGTGCTGACCATGGCCTACGCCATCGGCCACATCTCCGGTTGCCATCTGAATCCCGCCGTTTCGGTCGGTTTATGGGCGGGCGGGCGCTTCCCGGTTTCCGACCTGATCCCCTACATCATCGCCCAGGTGCTGGGCGGTATCGCTGGCGCGGCGATTATTTACCTGATTTACACCGGCAAGGGCGATTTCTCGACGCTCGGCGGCTTCGCAGCCAACGGCTTTGGCGAACACTCGCCGGGCAAATACGGGCTGAACGCCGCACTCATTTGCGAGATAGTAATGACCTTCATGTTCCTGATTGTCATCCTCGGTTCGACTCACAAGAACACGCCAACCGGCTTCGCGCCGATTGCTATTGGTCTGTGCCTGACGCTGATCCATTTGATCAGCATTCCAGTCACCAACACCTCGGTCAACCCGGCGCGCAGCACCAGCCAGGCGATTTTCGTCGGCGGCTGGGCCCTGGAACAGTTGTGGCTGTTCTGGGTCGCGCCCATCGTCGGCGCGGCGGCGGCGGGCTTCTTCCATCGCTGGATGGCGAACGATAATCCGGCCTGAAGTCGTCACCGGGTGGAAAGGGCGCGTTACTGACGCGCCCTTTTTTGTTGAGCGCCGTTATCAACAATAGCCGGTTCCGCTTGTACAATGACTGGATACTACTCAAGCCGGCGACTCTCCCGATGACACAAATCCCGCAATCCCCGCCCGCCGTCCTGCTGATCGGCCACGGCACCCGACTCGCCGCCGGCGTCGCTGAATTTCACCGCCTGGCTGAACAGGTGCAACAGGCGCTCCCGGACCGCACCTGTCTGGCCGGCTTTCTGGAACTGGTCGAGCCGGAATTGCCCGAAGCGCTGGAAACGTTGTGGCGACAGGGGTTCCGCCGCATCACCGCCCTGCCGGCGCTGCTGATGGCCGCCGGCCATGTCAAAAACGACATCCCGGCGATTCTGAACGCCTTCCAGGCCGGGCATCCGGGACTGGAAATCACCTTCGGCGCGGATTTGGGCATTCACCCCAAATTGCTGCAAGTGGCCCGCGAGCGGATTGAAAGCATTGAAACCGAATTTGGATCGGATTATGACCGGCGGGATACGCTGCTCATGGTCATCGGGCGCGGCAGTTCCGATCCCGACGCCAATTCCAACATCAGCAAAATCACCCGCATCCTGTGGGAAGGCATGGGCTTCGGCTGGGCGGAAACAGCGTATACCGCTGTCGCCGCGCCATTGATGGCTGATGCGCTGGAACGCGCGCACCGGCTGGGCTTCGCGCGGGTGGTGGTCTTTCCCTATTTGCTGTTCACCGGTCGCCTGGTCGAACAGGTGCGCGCCACCGTCGCCGCATACCAGAACCGTCATCCTGACGTTCAAGCCGTGGTTGCGCCTTATCTGAATGCGCATCCGCTGGTCGTGGAAACCTTCCTGGAACGGTTGGCTGAGGCTGAATGCGGCATGGCGCAGATGAATTGCCAATTCTGTTCGTACCGGACGCCCATCGTTGGCCGCGAGGACTGGCAGGGCGCGCCGCAAACCGGGCATCATCACGATCACGATCATGATGACCACGAACACGGGCATCACCATTAAATACAGTCCTCACTCCCGGTTCTTCTCCCAGAGGACCAGGGGAAGAAATGAACCCCACAATCAAACCCTCTCTCAGAAGGCGAGGGAAGTTATTTGGAGCCGCCATGCCCCGCTTCGACTATCTCCGCGATCCTGATGAAATCGAACGCCAGTCGTTCGTACAGATTCGTCAGATCACCGACCTGTCCCGCTTCGACGCCGATCAACAGCAGGTGGCGATGCGGCTGGTTCACACCTCCGGCGATCCCGACATCGTGCGCGATCTCCACTTCAGCAGCGGCGCGGTCGCGGCTGGACTGGCGGCGCTGGCGAAAGGCGCAGACGTGCTGTGCGATATTGAAATGGTCAGCCACGGCATCAGCAAGCGTTACCTGCACAGCCCGGTGCTTTGCTTCCTGAATGCCCCTCCGGTGATCGACCGCGCCCGGCTGGCCCGCGAGACCCGCACCATGGCGGCGATGGAGGAATGGCCGGCGCATCTGGCCGGCTCGATAGTCGTCATAGGCAACGCTCCGACTGCGCTGTTCCGGCTGCTGGACCTGTTGGACGAAGGCGCGCCCCGTCCGGCGCTGGTCATCGGGATGCCGGTCGGCTTCATCAACGCCGCCGAATCCAAGCAGGCGCTATGGGATATTGCCCCGACCGAATTTCAGACGCCCTGCATCACCCTGCTGGGGCGGCGCGGCGGCAGCAGTCTGGCCGCCGCCACCCTGAACGCCCTGGCGCGGATGGCGAACGGGATTCGGTTCTGATGAGCGCGATGGCTGACTGGCCCGGCCCGCCGGTGCAGGTGATCGGCATGGGCATGGCCGCCGGCGCGCTCAGTCACGCGGCGCGAACGGCGCTGGAACAGGCGGAGCTGCTCATCGGCGCAGCGCAACACCTGGCCGCCTTCCCGGAACTGGCCGCTGCAAAGCAGCCCTATCCCAGCCCGATGAGCGGGTTGTGGGAAGTGCTGCGCGCCAACGCCGGCCGACGGATGGCGCTGCTGGCTTCTGGCGATCCGCTGTTTTACGGAATCAGCACTACCCTGCTTCGCCACCTGCCGCCGGAACATCTGGTATTCCATCCCAATGTTTCCAGCATTCAGGCCGCATTCGCCCGGCTGGGCCGACCGTGGCATCAGGCGCAAAGGATCAGCCTGCATGGGCGGCCACTCGCCAGCCTGCGCGCCGTGTTGCAGAGCAATCGGCTGTACGCTCTGCTCACCGACCGCGACAGTTCGCCGAAAGCTATCGCCCGGATTCTGGTTGAAACCGGCTTCGCTGCATCAGACCTTTGGATCGCGGAAGATTTGGGCGCGCCGACTGAACGGTTTCGCTCTTTCCGCGCCGCTGACCTGGCGACGGCTGATACTGAATTTTCTCCGCTCAACGTGATCATTCTCGAAACCCGTGGCCCCGGCGGGGTGTTGCCGGAGTTTCCCGGCATTCCCGATGACCGGTTCAGCACGGGAGCGGAACCCGGCAAGGGCTTGTTGAGCAAGCGCGAGGTGCGNNCTGGAGCATTTGGGCATCAATCGTGAGCGATTCGGGGTCGTGTCCAATCTGCATATTGTCCCCGGACGCGCCCCGGACGCGCTGGCGGAGTTGCCCGACCCGCACGTGGTCTTCATCGGCGGCAGCAGCGGCAGCTTGCGCGAGATGCTGGACGCCGTTTGGGCGCGGCTGCAACCCGGCGGACGCCTGGTAGCCAGCGCCGTCACCGAGGACAGCCGGGTGGAACTGCATGGCTTCGCGGGCGACCGTGCTGCGGAGTGGACTGAACTCAGCATTGCCCGCAGCGAACGACTGGCCGGGCAGCGGGTGATGCGCCCCTATTTACCGGTGTTGCTGATGAAACTGGAGAAGATCGAGTCAATCACCCCGCCCTAAAGGGCGAGGCTTGTGGTGGATAAAACTGCAAGTCTGGGTTGACCAGCCCAAGCCGTAACCAACCGGCTCCGTTGTGTATAGGTTAAAGACTCACCTTGGGGCGCTTCCTCAACCCCAAGCTCTGAAAGTCCGGGTTGCAGACACGCGACAGGGTAAGCACGAAACGGATCGGGACGCGATGCCGGTACACAACAGGGGCGAGGGGAGCGAGCTGACAGGCTCCGTCACCAGGCGCGTAAGCGCATTGTTGGAGATGAAAGATGGCTGTTTTGGTATGGGATAGACACAAAAAACCGTTGATGCCCTGTAGCGAGAAGCGCGCTAGAAAGTTACTCGCGATGGGTCGTGCGCGAGTGCATCGGCTAATGCCGTTTTCGATTCGGTTGGTGGATAGAACTATTGCCGATAGTTGCTTACAACCGATTAAGATTAAGATCGATCCGGGTAGCAAAACGACCGGGATAGCCCTGGTGCATGAATCGGAAACGATTCACGAAGACACTGGAGAAATTAACACCACGGTTCATGTGTTGAGTTTGTTTGAGCTTCATCATCGCGGGAAACAAATCAGCGAGTCATTAACAGCACGTCGGCAAATGCGACGGAGACGGCACGGAAACCTACGCTATCGCCAGCCACGCTTCCTGAATCGCGGTAATAAAGGCAAAGGCTGGCTGGCACCGAGCTTACAACATCGTATGGATACAATATGCGCCTGGGTTCATCGGTTTCAACGACTTTCTCCCGTGACCGGGATTGCTCAGGAATTAGCGCGGTTCGATCTGCAACAAATGGAAAACCCGGAGATCAGCGGTGTTGAATACCAGCAAGGGACGCTGGCCGGATACGAAATCCGCGAGTATTTGCTGAACAAGTGGAACCGTACCTGCGCTTACTGTGGAGTCAAGAACGTCCCGCTGCACGTCGAGCATATCCACCCGAAGGCGCTCGGTGGGAGCAACCGGGTCAGCAACTTGGCGATGGCTTGCTCCCCGTGTAATCAGAACAAGGGAAGTCGTCCGGTGGCTGAATTCTTAAAAGATAAGCCGGATGTATTGAGACGAATTCAAACGCAAGCGAAAGCGCCCTTGAAAGACGCGGCGGCAGTCAATTCGACCCGCTGGGCGCTCTTCAATACCCTCAAAAACACGGGCGTTCCCGCCACCACCGGGTCGGGCGGACGCACCAAATTCAATCGGATTCGGCTGGATCTTCCAAAGACCCATGCCCTTGATGCGGCCTGTGTGGGCGAGATGGACGCACTCCGCGACTGGAAGAAAATCACTTTAGCCATTAAAGCTACTGGACGCGGAAATTATCAACGCACTCGGTTGAATGCTGACGGTTTCCCACGGGGTTATCTCACTCGCCAAAAACGCATTAAAGGATTTCAAACCGGCGATAGGGTTAAAGCCAAAGTCACTCAAGGAAAGAAAATCGGTTTCTATCTTGGGCGGGTAGCCGTTCGCGCCACCGGAAGTTTCAACATCCAAACCGCTCAAGGTGTAATTCAAGGGATTAGTTATCGCTACTGCAAAGTCATTCAGCGGAGCGATGGTTATGGGTATTTGCAACCAATGAACCCAAAACAAACCGAACTTCGTTCGGCCCGCTCTTCCTCCCCGGCCTAAAGGCCGAGGTTTCTCGCGGAGAACGTGATGAATACTACCGGCACTCTATATGGGGTTGGAGTTGGCCCCGGCGACCCGGAACTGCTGACTCTCAAGGCCGTGCGCATTCTGCAAAGCGTCCCGGTCGTCGCCTACCCCGCCACGCCGCAAGGCAGCGCCCAGGCCCGCGACATCGCCGCACAATGGCTGGACGGCAAGCGGGAAATCCCCATTACCATGCCCTGCATGCTGGATCGCGGCCCGGTCAACCAGGGTTACGACGAAGCCGCTCTCGTTATCGCCGAGGAATTGGCCGCCGGGCAGGATGTGGCGATCCTGTGCGAGGGCGACCCACTGTTCTACGGCAGCTTCAGCTATCTGTTGCAGCGCCTGGGCGACCGTTTTCCCTGCGTGGTGATTCCCGGCATCAACTCGGTCAGCGCCGCCGCCGCCGCCGCCGCGACTCCGCTGATCACCGGTGAACAGCGCTTGACCGTCATTCCCGCCACCGCCGACGATGAAGTGCTGCGGCGGACTTTGCTCGACAGCGACAGCGTGGCGATTCTCAAACCGGGTCGGCATCGCCCGCGCCTGCTGGAACTGCTGCGGGAAACGGGCCGCGCCGACGATGTGCTGTATATCGAACAGGCCAGCCGGGCGGGACAGCGGATTATCGAATCCTTCGAGGAAATTCCTGCTACGCCGGGGCCGTATTTCGCGCTGTTTTTGGTAGTGAGAGCGGAGAATCGGTGGGGTGATGCGGATTAGTGGGATTAGGCTTAACTCATCTTCTCTATCGCAGTAGAATACCGGTCAGGAATCAAGATGGAAAAGCAGAAGCGGGTACCGGATAAATCAAGAAGACGTCAAAGTTTTAGCGACTTGTCCATAGATGACGTCAGAAAAAATTTTAATCTTAAAATCTCCCGACCGAATCTCTTTGAAATGATTGAAACCATCGAACCCAGCTCTTGGTTGCGACAAGTGCTGGAAGATGGTTCTGAAATTTCCGTGGTGAGTGAGAAGGCGCGATCAGAATTTATTGTCGCTCCAATCCTGTTGTATATTCGGGAATTACACCAAGGAAAAATCAGCATCTACTCCGGCGTCCGGTTTGATGTCGAACCAGAACAGGGTTTGCGCGGAATCTGTGATTTTGTTCTCAGCAAAGGTCCAATTTTACCCACGATTCAAACACCCGCTTTTCTGATGGTTGAAGCCAAAAAAAATGATATTGAAGAAGGATTAGGTCAATGTTCAGCAGAAATGGTTGCCGCTCAAATCTTTAATCGTCGCGAAGGCAATGATATTCCCTTGATTTACGGCTGCGTCACCACTGGAGAAGGTTGGCAATTTTTGCGGTTAGTCAACGACCATTTGGAGATTGATAAAAACCGATATTTTATTGCACAGTTACAAGAGATTCTTGGAATATTGAATATCATCGTCAAAGGGATACTGCAAAATGCCTGACTGCTTATCCACTCTCCAATAGCGTGATTCGCAGTACATGCCCCCTATCACGATTGTCAGCCTCACCGACCCCGGCCAGGCGCTGGCGGAACGGTTGCGGGAATTCCTGTCAGACGCCGAACATCTGCACCGCCCGCAACCGTTTCAGGACGTGGTGCGCGAGCGTTTTCTGGCTGGGCGCCGGCTGATTCTGCTTGGCGCGGTAGGGATTGTGGTGCGGACTCTGGCGCCGGTTCTGCGCGACAAATACCAGGATCCGGCGGTGCTGGTGCTGGATGAACACGGGCGCTTTGTGGTGCCGTTGCTGTCCGGCCATGAAGGCGGCGCCAATGAATGGGCGCGACAAGTCAGTGAATTCCTGGGCGCGCAAGCGGTGATTACCGGCGCGCAACGCTATACCCAACCGCTATTGGTCGCCGGCCTCGGTTGCAATCGCGGCTGTCCACTGGAACCGCTGCTGGCGTTAATTGACCAGACCTTGACCCGTCACGGCTTGCAACGCAATGAGTTGCGCGCACTGGCGAGCATTGAACTGAAGCAGGACGAACCGGGACTGCATCAACTGGCCGCAACGCTGCAAGTGCCCATTCACTTCTATTCCGCTGCCGCGCTGAATGAATACGGCGACCGGCTCAGTCGCAAATCCGAGATCGTGTTTCGGGAAACCGGCTGCTACGGCGTCGCGGAAGCCGCCGCACTGGCTCACGCCGAACGGCTGATTCATCATCAATACCGGGCGGAACTGATTATTCCCAAGCAAAAGAATGCGGATGCGACGCTGGCCGTAGCCAGAGCGTATGCAAATATCTAAAGCTCCCGCAATGCCCGCCACGGCGGCTGACTCAGCGCCGACCGCGCTCCGAGCAAACCCGCCAGCCCCACTCCGATGACGCCCGCGCCACCACCCAGCAGCCAAACCCACAGACTCCAGCGGTACGGAAAATCAAACAGGTGCGTCGCCAGCACGTAGCCCAGCAGGGATGCGGCGGCGGCGGCGAGAACGCCAGCCAGCAACCCCAGCGTCGCAAATTCCGCCAGCAGACTTTGCCGCACCATCGCCCGCCGCGCGCCAAGAGTTCGCAGCACGGCGCTCTCGAACCGGCGCTCGTCCTGGGTCGCCTGGATCGCCGCATACAACACCACCAGCCCCGCCGCCAAGGTGAACAGGAACACATATTCAACCGCCGCGATCACTCGCTCCATGATGTCGCGGACCTTGGTCATCAGCGCCTCCACATCCAGCACCGTCACCGATGGGTAATGCCGCACCAGTTCCGCCAGTAGCGGTTTTTGCCCGGCGGGCAGATGGAAACTGGTGATCCAGGTCGCCGGATAGCCGTCCAGCACGCCGGAAGGGAAGACGACGAAAAAATTGGCCCGGAACGAGTCCCACTCGACGCTGCGCAGACTGACCACCTTGGCCTCCAGCGCCTGCCCGGCAATCTGAAACCGCAAGGTATCGTGCAGCGCAATGCCCAAATCCCTCGCCAGGCCGATCTCGACCGAGGCGACGCCCTGACCGTGATCGCCGACATTCCACCAGCGCCCGGACAGAATGCGATTGTCCTCCTGCAAGCGGTCGGTCCAGGACAAATTAAATTCCCGCGCCACCAGCCGTTGCGCGCGCGGATTGCCGTAATCGCCCGGCGTTACCGCCCGACCGTTGATCGCCGTCAATCGCCCGCGCACCATCGGGAACAGTTCGACGCTGCTCAAGCCGCGTTCGCCCAGAAAAGCCTTCACTCCGGCGACTTCATGCGGCTGGATATTGATCAAAAAATGATTGGGCGCATCGGCGGGCAGGCTGGCCCGCCAACTGGTCAGCAGATCGGTGCGCACCAGGCTCAGCATCAACAGCGCCATCAAGCCCAGCCCCAGCGCCACCACCTGCACCGCGCTGCCGGGACCGCGCCGGGCGATATTGGCCAGCCCGAAGCGCCAGGCCACGCCGACCCGACCGCGCAACAGGTTCAGCGCCTCGACCAAGCCCCACGCTCCCAGCGCCAGCACGACTGCCGTTCCGGCGACGCCGGCGCAGACATACAGCGCCAGCCGCCAGTCGCCCGCCTGCCAGACCAGCAGCGCGGCGGTCGCCGCCACCGCAGGGCCGTACAGGGCCAGCAAACGCGGATTGACCGGGCCGAGATCACGGCGCAACACCCGCAGCGGCGGCACGTCCCGCAACCGCAACAGCGGCGGCAGACCAAAACCCAGCAGGGTGATAAAGCCGGTTGCAAGCGCCGGCAGGATCGGAAACCACGACGGCGCGGGCAGCTCCGTGCTGCTGACCAGTTGGCCCAGCAAGCCGCTCAAGCCGTATTGAGCGAGATAGCCGAACGCCAGGCCCGCCGCGCCGGCCAACACCGCCAGCATCAATAACTCCAGCAGGAACAGCCGCGTCACCAGCGCTTGCGTCGCGCCAACGCAGCGCAAAATGGCGACGCTGTCCCAGTGACGGGCGGCAAAGCGGCGGGCGGCGATAGCGACGCCGACCCCGGCCAGGATCACGCTGACCAGCGCCGCCAGATTCAAGAAGCGCTGCGCCCGTTCCAGCGCCGCCCGCAGTTCGATGCGGGCATCGCGCACGCCTTGCAGCTTCTCGCCGGTCGCCAGCCGGGATTTCGCCCAGACCTTGAACGCTTCGACCGCCGCCGGTTCGCCCGCCAGCAGTAAACGGTACTCAACCCGGCTGCCCAACTGCACCAGCCCGGTCGCAGGCACATCCGCCCCATTCATCATCAGACGCGGGGCGATGCTGAACAGATCGCCGGCCCGATCCGGCTCATAAGCCAGCACCTGTTCAATGCGGAAGCTCCGCGAACCCAGGTCCACCGCATCGCCCACTTGTAAATTCAGGGTTTGCAACAACCGCTCGTCCAGCCAGACCTGGCCGGGATCGGGAATCGTGGTTACGGCGCGGGGCGGCGCAAAAGGCCGCTCACTGACCTGAAGCGCGCCCCGCAGCGGATAGCCGGAACCGACGGCCTTGACTTCAGCCAGTTGCGTGGTCTCGCCGGCCACGATCACGCTGGGGAAACTCAGGGTCGTGGCGGTTGCCAGCCCCTGGCGTTGCGCCTCCTCGGCCAGCAACGGCTGAATGGGCGTCGGCGCCGCCACGACCAAATCCGCGCCCAGCAGTTCGCTGGCCTTGCGTTCCATCGCCTGCTGAATGCGGTCGTTGGAAAACCCGACGGCAACAACGCTGGCGACGGCAATCAACAACGCCACCGCCAGCACCCGCAATTCACCGGATTGCCAGTCGCGGCGCAAGGCGCGCAGAGCCATGCGCATCAGGGTGGACCAACTCTGGGAGCGGACCGTGGCAGAAGAGGAAGTCATGACGTTTGGCATCGCTTTAGACCTTGAAGTGAGGCATGGATGACGAACGACCCCGCCGGTTTAAGCCATGGGGGAGTGCCCGGCTTTCCGCGCCGGCCATCAGGCGTTGCGCGGAGGGCACGAAACCGGGCGTCCGGCGGAATGAACTGCCGTCGCCGCCGTCTTGTTGGTTAATGGGTCGCATAAGCAAACCCGTCGTTGGGCTGGATGAGTCGAAAGTTTTTGTAGCTCGCGGTAATGGTTACGGTCGGCGTCCGAATATCGAATTGCCCGGTGGCTCGAATCCCGGACAAGCGAGCGGTATAGGTTCCCGCATATTTCCCCCTCGGCTGATAGAGTCTCACGAGGTCGCCGGTTGAAAAGCCGTGAACGCGCTTAATCCGCCCGGCCTTTCCGCGTGGGAACCCAAATTTGTCGGTGCGAACCACCTGATGCCGACCGCGTCCTTTTGACGTGATGACCAGCGGCTTCATGCCCGTGCGAATCGAAACCCGTTTGCCGGATTCGCCCACACACGCGGCATCAATCCAATGGTCTTTGGCGTAGTGCTGCTGCGTCCGATTGAACTTCGTGCGTCCGCCGCTTCCGGTTGTTACCGGCATCTGCTCTTTAAGACGGTTGACCAAAGCCCATCGGCTCGCATTGACGGCTGCGGCATCTTTAAGCGGCGCTTTCGCCTGCGCTTGAATGCGCTTGAGCCGATCGGGTTTGCCTTTCAGAAATTCAGCAATCGGTCGGCTGCCCTTGTTCTGATTGCACGGTTGACAGGCCAGGGTCAGATTCGAGACGCGGTTGCTGCCGCCTGCGGCGCGAGGCTGGATATGTTCGACTTGCAACGGCACGTCGTTCTTCCCGCAATAGGCACAGGTGCGATGCCATTTCTCCAGCAGATATTCCCGGACTTCATAGCCTGCGAGTTCGCCCTACTGATACTCAACGCCACTGACTTCCGGGTTGACCATCGCCTGCAGATCGAACTTGACGAGTTCAACCGTCGCCTCCGTGATCGGGCATCGCGCCGCCAGCCGGTGAATGACGGCCTCGGCATTGACGACTCGTGACTCCACCGACGGCGGTAGCCACCCGGCTTTTCGGATTCGATTCAGAAACCGGGCTGGCCGGTAGCGGGTCTTGCGACCTCGGCGGCCCCGACGCAGCGAACGACGGGATTCCAGCGCGTTCTTAATCGCCTGACCCCGATGATTCAAGTTCGCGCCGAATAAGACCACTGCGCCCTGCTGTTCAAAGTGTCCCACCAAGGCGATGCCCGTGGTTTTGCTGCCGGGGTCAACTTTCACTTCAATCGGCTGCACATCGCCCGTGTTCCGATGGTTCAAGATGATGGTGAAAGGCCGCCTCCGATAAACAGCGGCCCGGCCAGCGGTCAACAGCTTGCGCGCCCGTGCGGGATGAGTCGGCATTAACGGCGTCTTGGTAGCGCTAAGCACAAAGATGGAATTCATGGGTTTACACCCCTTAACGCCAAGGATGGATAATTCCTGACTATTTTACGTACTTTATTTATTGTATTTTTTATGTTAACAGGGTTATGTATTTAAAGCCAAAACCTGCCGTGAGGCGGGAGCGAAAGTTGTGGGTCTCAAATTAAAGACAGCTGGACTACCGAGTGTGGCCTGCGTAAAAGTCGCTAGGGTGGTTCGGCTTTTTCTTTAGTCTTCAACAGTCTCAAATAAACCAGTCGAGAATATTACGGCGCGTATAAAGGTAGGTGTATCATGAAACTATCAAAAAAACTTACCGCTTTTCTCTTCTTAGGCGCTCTGCTGGCTGTTGGGAAAGTGGAGGCGGGAGCGACAAACGCTGTGACGGAGTGTTCTGGATCAGGAGAAACATTGATTGAGGTGTGGGTCTCATGGAATGGCGGCAGTGAAAAAATTCACAATGTAGTATTAAATTGCGGAGACACAATCGATAAGTTCAAGAAAGAAATTTTCCCCGTTGGAACGATTTACGATGGTCACAAGATAACTGATTTGATGATTTTCTTTGAAAAGGAGGGCTCCGGCAATAAATCCAGTACGGAAACAGGCTTTGTTGTTTCAGAAGATCTATCCACCTTCAAACTGGCTGTCTACCAGGATTCTCTGCAGGCGCTCCTTGGCGAGAATGTATTTTCCGGGCTGCCCAGCCTGTACAATGACGCCACCAATCTTTTTATTGGCGTGAACCTGAATGAGTGGATTCCTCATGCCTCAAGCTTCAATATTGGAGATACTTTTGAGATCATCAATGGAACCAGTAGTTCACTGCCTGGATTTATTGTAGGCGTCAGTCCGATTGAATTTTCTTCCAGTCATGGATGGACTGCGGCTGATCTGTATACTGGATCAGCAAAGGTTTTTGCAGCGATAGGGGTTGGCGTAGTGCCTGAACCCTCCTCTATTATCCTGCTCCTCATTGGGCTGGCTAGTCTGACCCGTTTCATACCAGCGCTGGTTTCCAGGAAACGAATGTAAAAAATGAGACCCTGTCAATCGATGGGTCGGCGCTAAAGAAGCAAGCAGCATAGTCTTGCGCTGCCATCATGTCATCACAGATGCGAGCTGTAAGCTCAATTGTCGCTCTGGTTATATCAAGGAGAAGTGACCATGATCGATCCCAATGCAAAGTTCTGGTTTGAATATACCGACGCTTGCGGCTCAGTTTGGAAAACCGATTGGGTTGGCGTCTATCGCATTCTTCGGGCATACGCCCGTTCTAAGGAGGTTTTGAAACATAGCAAGGTGATAAAGAGAAAACCCGATTTCCGAAACGTATCCGGAGGATTTCGTTTCGCAGAACAAATAATAGACAGGCCCTTTTTACCAACCATTGAACACGTTGAAGTCGACTGGCTGGCGGTAGAAAAGGGCGCTGATCTTGAGGCGGCGCGCTTGGCGGGAGATATCTGGAGAAACTGGTTGCCTTCGTCTGGAGAACGAACCATTGAACATCTGATCGGTTTGCGCAAGGACACCCTCGAGTACGACAAGAAGTTCTGGAAGCAGAGCAATGACGCATGGCGAGGAACCATGGCTGGCATTGGGACCAACGTCAAGACGCTCGAAGAGGTGAAAAAAGGCTTGGAGATCGTGCGCAACGCTTCAGCCGATATCCTGATGGTGGGGGCAACGTTTCTGTCCGGCGGCGCACTGGCCGGCGTTCTTGGCGCACGCGGCTTTATAAAGGGGGCAGCTCGTTATGCCGACACCGAGAACATTGGATTTGCCGTACTCGAAGGCGGTATGCAGATGGTATTCGGTCTGATGAAAGTCAAGGTCGGACAGGCGGCCTTATTCAAGGATATCGAAAAAGGCGCAGCGGTCACAACCAATCTGGTGATCGGTTTCGTGGAGGCGCAGCACGAAGTGGCAATGGCTATAGGTTCCGGCAAAAGCATTTCAGAGGCGCTCAAACGGGGTGGGCTGAAAATGGGCGAGTCGGCGATCGGGGAAGTTTCTGGTTATTTGCTATCGCAGTTACCTTGGTCAAACCTGGCGATCCCAATAACAATAAACACAAAAGAAATAGCGAACGCTTTAGCAAAGGACGCTATGACAAAAGAGGCCGCCGCTAACGTGTTTAAAGCCAAGACAGCTACAACCATACTGCGCCGCAGCGCAGTGGAAGGCGCAAAAGCTACGATTGAATCGCTGCCACGAAAGCCTGAGATGCCAGCGTTGCCCCGGATTCTTCCGCAACCAGCGATCTCGGATGGCTATGTGCCGGCTGAACGGATCATTCGAAACATGCTCCAGCGCGTGCCGCGAACGGAATCAGGGCAGCCCTTCCCGGTCATTCCACCACCGCCCGCGCATCGATAGCTTTTAGCCGATCCGATCCCAATGGCGCGTAGCGCCGACGAACGGGTATTTTGCGTCATTGCGCAGCATCCTTTTATCAGGATTTTCGGTAGTGGCTCACTGAGGTG
>DEHY01000211.1 GCA_002352185.1 Competibacteraceae bacterium UBA2788 | reverse complement strand
AGGTGTTCGCCGCTGCGGTTGATGATGTCCAGATTCTGCCGCTGGGGATCGGTCACCGCCGCATCCCGCCGCATCAACGCCGCAAAGCCCAGAATCGCGTTCAGCGGCGTGCGCAGTTCGTGGCTCATGTTGGCCAGAAACACGCTCTTGGCTTGGTTCGCCGCTTCCGCCGCGTTTTTGGCTTGCGCCAGTTCGTCCGTTCTTTCTGCCACCTTGGCTTCCAGCGTCAGGTTGAGTTCCGTCAAATTCGACACCAGATTCTGGAGCCGCTCCGCCATGCCGTTAAAGGTGACAGCCAGCACCTGGAGGTCGTCGACCATCTCATCGGGATCGACCCGCACCGACCAATCTCCATCTGCCATCCGGTTGGCTGCGGCCACCAGTTTGTGACTGGGCAAACCAACGACCAGCCAGATGGCGATTCCTCCTCCCAGCGAGATCAAAGCCACGATAAGCCCGATCTGGGAGACGATTTTCACCAGGTACTCCTTTACGGTTTGCTGGATGGCGGCGTGCGAAGTGGTCGTCACCACGATGGCTTCGGTGCCGGGGACGGGATAATAGGAAAACAACAGCGGCGACCGGGAGAAGTCATGGAAGGATCCGCCTTTCCCGGAAAGGATGGGCTCCGTAAGCACCTTCGAGTAATCGGCTTGCAACGATAATCCGATTTTCGCCGTGTTGGGATGCGCCAGGTAGCGCCCGGAACTATCGGTCACGAAGATCAGATGATCCGGACTGTTGGCGTTGTCGAGGATGCTTAGCAGCGAATCAGCCTGGAGTCCGATTCTGGCGATCTCGCTCGCCAGCAGCCGGGTAAGCTCCAACTGGCCGGAACTCGATATGTTCGAAAGGGTTGTTTCAAGATTGTTGTAGGAAAAGATCACGATTCCCAACAAGGGCAGGCTTAACATCAGAACCAGCCATAGCCCCAAGCGGATGGCGAGCATGCTGATCCTGCCCTTGATGGACATCTGCTGGGGTTTCATAACCGGCTGTTTCTCTCCATCGCCACCCAAACCCTCCGGCGCAAAAAACGCCATCTCACCATAATGGGTTGCGCAGCTTTTTCGGGAGCAGCGCCAAAAATACCACCGTGATCAGCGAGGTCAGGATCATCTCGGGCATTAATGAAACGTAAAACCCCAGCAGCGCCTGCCCAGGCGAGCTGTCGGGAAAAACGCGGGCGAACAGGTCGGGAAACAGGCTGGTTCCGAAGACAAAAACAGGGAATATGATCCCAAAATAGTAGACAGCGATCAGCCCGATCCAGGCTGTGAAGAAGATCCAGGAAGAGGGCTTTTTGAGTACAAGTTTCTTATAGGAAAAAGCCATCCAGAGCGCGCCGATGACATGCATCGCGATCGTGATCACGTAAAGGTCGCGCGCCGGATCGTAAAGGCCGGCCAGAAGACCGATCCAAACGGCGCCCACGGGCCCGGTCATGGCGGCGCCGAGGGTGACAAAGATCTCGCGCGGATCCGTAATCATCTGCGTGCCTGGAATGGTGATGGTGAGGCCGCCATAAACGCAAAGGAAGGCCGCCAGACCAAACGGCAGGGCGGCAGCCGAGGTCTTTAGCACAGCCCGAATGCTGATCATGAAGCATCATCTCCTGCAATGACATGGGAAGATGTGAAGGTCGAACATGAACAAATAGTGATCGGCCCATACGCTGCGGGCCTCGTCGGCGACGAATCGGAAAAAGCGATTGCGAGTATTCGGTTTTCCGCTTGGGTCTGGAGCGCGCTGCTTTGCTGGAGCTTCAAGACCGGGCGGCTTTCTCAGTCGCTGCTCCAAGCCTGCTGCCTTCAAAAGCGTCATCTCACCACAATGGCTTGCGCAATCTTTTCGGGAGCAGCGCCATGAGTATCACCGTAATGAGCGAGGTCAGGACCATCTCGGGCTGTGTTGAGACGTAAAAATCCAGCAACGCTTGCCCAACTGATTTGTCGGGAAACAGACGGGTGAACAGGTCGGGAAACAGGTTGGTTCCGAAGACCATGACCGGGAGTATGACCCCAAGATAGTAGACCGCGATCAGCCCGATCCAGGCAGGGAAGAAGACCCAGGAGGAAAACTTCTCAAAGACGAGTTTTTTGTAGGAAAAAGCCATCCAGAGTGCGCCGGCCATGTGCATCGCGATGGTGGCCGGGTAAAGGCCGGGCACGGGGTCGTAAATGCCGGCCAGGAGACCAATCAAAACAGCGCCCACCGGTCCCGTGATGGCGGAGCCGAGGGTGACGAAGATCTCGCGCGGGTCCGTAATCATCTGCGTACCCGGAATAGTGATGGTGAGGCCGCCATAGATGCAAAGAAAGGCCGCCAGGCCGAACGGCAGGGCAACAACCAAGCTCTTGAGCAGAGTGCGAGTATTGATCATGACGCTATCTCCTTTGAATCATAAGTGACAGAAGCCGCACAAAACCTGGATGATCCAGGCAGCCTCTAAAATCAGGAAGCGGGCTGGTCGGGAGCGGCGCAGGGCAGGGTCAGGGTAAAGCTTGCGCCTTGGCCGGAGGAACTCTCCACCTGGATAGTGCCTCCCAGCACCCCTCTCACCAGGTTGTAGACGATGTACAGCCCCAGCCCGCTGCCGCCCTGACCCAGGCGGGTGGTGAAAAACGGCTCAAAGATACGGTTCAGGGTGGCGGCGGGAATGCCGACTCCATTATCAACGTAGCGCAGCGCAAGTTGCATCGGGCTGATGGCGTGGGCCTGAAGGCGGATGCAGCCAGCCTCCATACCGGCAAAGCCGTGGGCCAGGGAATTGCCGATCAGATTGACGAGGACCTGTTCCAGCGGGCCG
>DEHY01000208.1 GCA_002352185.1 Competibacteraceae bacterium UBA2788 | reverse complement strand
CGCCAGTCCTTGTTGGACGGGCCGTCAACGGTCTTCTGGGTTGCGGTGGCGGCGTGTACGGTGGTCATCAAGCCGCGCTTGATGCCCCAGGTGTCGTTCAGCACCTTGGCGACCGGAGCCAGGCAGTTGGTGGTGCAGGAGGCATTGGAGATGATGGTCTGGCCGGCGTAGGTCTTGTCGTTCACGCCGTAGACGAACATCGGGGTGTCATCCTTGCTGGGAGCGCTCTGGATGACTTTCTTGGCGCCGGCGGTGATGTGCTTCTGGCAGGTTTCCTTGGTCAGGAACAGGCCGGTGGACTCGACGACGATGTCGGCGCCCACTTCGTTCCACTTCAGTTCGGCGGGATCCTTGACGGCGGTCAGGCGGATTTTCTTGCCGTTGACAATCAGGGTGTTGCCATCGACGGAGACCGTACCCTTGAAACGGCCATGCACGGAGTCGTATTGCAGCATATAGGCCAGATAGTCCGGCTCGAGCAAATCGTTGATGCCCACGATTTCGATGTCAGAAAAATCCCTCACCGCAGCGCGGAATACCATGCGGCCAATGCGGCCAAACCCATTGATGCCCACTTTGATGGTCATGCTTCATCTCCAACTGGTGTAGTGTTACCGAAAGAAAGACGGATGCGGGCATCCGCCCATTAAAATCTAGCCGCTGCCGAATCTCAAAATCGCTGAGTCCAACGACACGGCCTGGAACATTCAAAGCTTAGAACACTTAGAGCAACGCTGCCACGGTGGCGACCACCCGTTCAGCGGTGAAGCCGAAGTGCTGGAAGATTATCTCTGGCGGGCCGCATTCGCCAAAGCAGTCGATCCCGATCACCTTGCCTTGCGGACCGGCGTATTTGTACCAGGGCGCGGTTACACCCGCCTCTACCACCACCCGCCGGGTCACCGCTGTTGGCAGCACCGACTCGCGCCAGGCGGCGTCCTGCGCGTCAAATACATCTACCGAAGGCATGGACACAACCCGAATCCGCCGGCCCTGGCTGTTCAGTTGCCGGGCCGCCGTCACCGCCAGGTGTACTTCGGAACCGGTGGCGATAATGATTGCTTCCGGCTCGTTCCCGCCGCCATCCAGCAACACATAGCCGCCCCGGGCGATGGCTTGCACCTGTTCGGGAGTGCGCGCCTGATGCGGCAGCGGCTGGCGGGTGAAAATCAGGGCGGTCGGGCCGTTGGTCCGCTCCAGCGCCGCTTTCCAGGCCACGGCGGTTTCCGCCGTGTCGCAGGTGCGCCAGACCGACAAGTCGGGAATCAGCCGCAGGCTGGCGACGTGTTCGACCGGCTGATGGGTCGGACCATCGCCACCCACCCCGATGGAGTCATGGGTGAGGACGAACATGCAGCGCAATTTGATCAACGCCGCCATGCGAATGGCGCTGCGGCCATAATCGGCGAACATCAGGAAGGTGCCGCCGAAAGGAACGTAACCACCATGCAGCGCCAGCCCGTTCATGATGGCGTACATCGCAAATTCGCGTGCGCCGTAGTAGATCAGATTGCCATCAGGATGTTCAAAATCGACCGGACGACAGCCGCTCCAGGGAATGCCGGTGGATTCGGTCAGATCCGCCGAACCGCCGACCAGGCTGGGGAAGTGAGGGCCATACGCTTGCAACGCACGCTGCGACGCAACGCGGGTCGCAATATTCTCGCACCGCTCCTGAGTCGCGTGAATGAAGCTCCAGGCCAGTTCCTCCCAGTCCGGGGGAAATCCGCAGGCGATGCGCCGTTCAAATTCCGCCGCTGGTTCCGGGAACTCCGCCCGATAGCGGGCGAACAGATCATCCCACGCGCTTTCCCAGTTGGCACCCTTGGCGCGGGCGTCGAAAGCGCAATAAATCTCCGGCGGAATCACGAACGGCTCATGACGCCAGCCGATGGCCTCGCGGGTCGCGGCGACTTCAGCAGCGCCAAGCGGGGCGCCGTGTGATTTCTCGCTGCCACCCTTGCCGGGCGAGCCCCAGGCGATAATGGTCTTGCAGCAGATCAGGGTCGGGCTTTCGGAAAAATCCCGCGCTTGGGCGATAGCCCGATGAATGGCGTCGGCGTCGTGGCCATCCACATTTGGAATCACATGCCAGCCCATGGCCTCAAAGCGCAGGGCCACGTTATCGCCGAACCAGCCTCGCACCGGTCCGTCGATGGAGATGCCGTTGTCGTCATACAGGCAGATCAGCTTGCCCAGCCCCCAGGATCCCGCCAGAGAACAGGCCTCGTAGGAAATGCCTTCCATCAGGCAGCCATCGCCGAGAATGACGTAGGTGTAATGATCGATAATAGGAAAGCCGGGGCGGTTGAACCGGGTTGCCAGCGCCCGCTCGGCGAGCGCCATGCCGACGCCGTTCGCCAGTCCCTGGCCTAGCGGGCCGGTGCTGGTTTCCACTCCTGGAGTGCGCCCATATTCGGGATGCCCCGGAGTTCTGGAGTTCAACTGCCGGAAGTTGCGCAGATCTTCAATCGTCAGATCGTAGCCGCTCAGATGCAGCAGCGCGTACTGCAACATCGAGCCGTGACCGTTGGACAGGATCAGGCGGTCGCGGTTGAACCACTTGGGATTGGCGGGATTGTGACGCAGAAAGTCGTTCCACAGGACTGCGCCGAAATCCGCCATGCCCATCGGCGCGCCGGGATGACCGGATTCCGCCCGTTGCACGGCGTCCATGCTGAGGGCGCGGATGGCGTTAGCCAGTTCCCGGCGCGAGGGGGTTGGGGATTCCTGGCTGGCGGGGCCGGAAACGACGGGTTGATCGATCATGTCGTCCACCAGACGACGGGCGGCCAGTTCACTACGCGAGGGCATTCAGTCTCTCTCCTACAGTACAAAAATGGGGAAATACCGGGGAAAACGCACATCAACATCGAGGCGCGCCGCGACCCGGCTGCGCGCGTCACTCTTGCTGGGACGTTTACCGGAGAGATCACAAGGGATGTCCAGTCGCGCCAAGAGCCCCTTTAGGGGGATCGGTTTGGCCGAAAAATGGCGGCGATTATAGGAAAAATAGCGGTAAGCGCCAATTATATATTGCGGTCGCCTTGGTTCCGGCGGGGTGCGCCGCCCGGCTTGACGTCGTTCAATCCCGGCGCAGACTGTCGGAGATGGCGACCGGAGTCGGATAGGTGAGTACCAGGTAATAGGTCGAGGCGATGAATGTCAGCAGGGTGGTCGCTTGCACCAGATAGGAAGCATCCCGGCTGATCAACTGGTTCTGCTCGGCGAACACCGCGATCAGCAGGGCGAACTCGCTGACTTGTCCCAGCCGCACCCCGACTTCCATGGCAATGCGCGGTCGCTCTCCGGTCCATTGCAGAAAACCGCGAAACACCCACGGCTTGACCACCATCAGCAGTGTACCGAGCAGCAGGGTGGGCAGAAACACCGCGCCCAGCATCCCCAGATCGAAACCGGCGCCCAGCGAGAAAAAGAACAGCACCAGGAAAAAGTCGCGCAGCGGCTTGAGGCTGTC
>DEHY01000006.1 GCA_002352185.1 Competibacteraceae bacterium UBA2788 | reverse complement strand
GGCGCTGGCGCGGGGATCGAACTCGGCCAATCCGATGGATGCGGTGATGTTCAGGATGTTTTGATCGTGAGTAATACGCAGGGACCGTATGGTTTTCAGTAATCGATCACCGAGCGAGAGCGCTGTTTTTAGAGAAGTTTCCTGCAAAATGATGGCGAATTCCTCACCGCCGTAGCGGGCGACAAAATCGGACTTGCGTGGGAAGGCGTGCAGGCAGCAATCCGCCAATTGCTTGAGCGCCAGATCGCCTACTGGATGGCCAAAACTGTCGTTGACGGCTTTGAAATGATCGACGTCCAGCATCAGCAGGCAAGTCGGCTGCCCGGAAAGTATGTGCAGTTGGCAAACACGGGCTAATTGCTCATCAAAAGCCTTGCGATTGTAAAGCCGTGTCAACGGATCCAGCTCCATTTCCTGCCGCACCGCGTCCAGTTCGCCGCGCAGAGTCTGAAGCCGGGTCGTCATCTCCTGGAATGCCCGCTGGTGCCGCTGGTTGCGCTCCTCGGCAATCCGGCTGATCAGATTGACCGCACGCATGGCTTCCCGCGACAGAATTTCCAGTGGCGCATTCGTTTCGATAGTGGTTCTGAGTTCGTTGATGACTGCGGCGATCCGTGTCTGCTCTTCCTGATCCTCGGCGAGAACCGCACCCAGGGTTTGCACGAAATCACTGATGACCTGGCGTGTGTCCTTAAATTGATGGGCAACGTAAGCGCTTTCCTTGCGGCGCAGATCAACGACGAACTGCCGCAGACCATGCCAGTTGCGTAGTGGCGGATCGGCTGGTGCCACTTCGGCGCCAGCGACCGTTTCCAGGCTGACCGGGTGTGGAGCGACTACTAGCACATGCCGCGCCCATTGCTCGCACTGCTGGCGGATGCTCTTGGCGTTGAGTCGATCCAGGTCGAAAGCGTGCTTGCCCCAGATGCGCAATACCGCGCCCAGATTATCCAGCGCCGTTTTTTCCAGTTCCGGCGCATCCGGTTCGGGTTCACCAGCTGCGCGTGCTACCAGATTTTCCGGTGGGGTCGGGGAAGTTGCCTTTCTGCTCCAGAACTTTGCCATGATTTTTCGGATCGCTGCACATGATTTTGGGGCGGGTAAGGCCCATAAATCTAAAACTATAGACCAAAGCCAGTTTCGATTTCTTCTTGAAATTTTCACCACAGGCAGGGGAGTGGCCGCCCATCGTTCAAGCCCGCCAGCGTCCGCAACTGGTCCGGCTAATCCCGGCGGCGTCCCGATGATCGCTTACCGCAACAAAGCCACGTTCCCGCAATAATGTCAACGCCGCTTCGCCCTGGTCATAGCCATGCTCCAGCAGCAGCCAGCCGCTGGGTTTCAGATGATCCGGGGCTTGGGCAATGATGATCCGCAGCGCGTCCAGTCCATCTACGCCCGCCACCAGCGCCGCTTGCGGTTCAAAGCGCAGTTCGCCGCGCCGCTGGTGGAAATCGGCGGCGGCGACGTAGGGCGGATTGGATGCAATCAGATCGAAGCGCTCACCGGCCAACGGTTCGCACCAGTCGCCTTCCCGAAACTCCACATTGTGAATTCCTGACCGGTGGGCGTTGCGTCGGGCGACGGTCAACGCAGCCGGACTGCGGTCGGTGGCGACGATGCGCGCCTTGGGCCGTTCCACTGCCAGCGCCAGGGCTATCGCGCCGCTGCCGGCGCCGAGATCGGCGAGCGCCATGGCCCGATCCACTGGCAACCGTTCCAGCGCCAGTTCCACCAGCCGTTCGGTTTCCGGGCGGGGAATCAAGGTATCTGGCGTGACCTCCAGTTCCAGCGACCAGAACTCGCGCCGACCCAGGATATAAGCCACCGGCTCGCCCGTCAGCCGACGTTCCAGCCAGGCGTTGAAGCGGTCAGACTGTTCCGGTTCCGGTCGCCGTTCCGGCCAAGCGAACAGGTGGCTGCGCGGACGATCCAGCGCCGCCGCCAGCAGGATTTCGGCGTCCAGTCGGGGGGTAGCGCTGATTTCGGCCAGGCGCCGGGCGGCGGTGGCCAACAGGTCGCGGAGAGTGGCGGCGCTCACTCCGCCAGCGCCGCCAGCAAATCCGCCTGATATTCGTTAATCAGCGGCTCGACAATGGCGTCAAGATTTCCTTCCAGAATATCGCTGAGTTTGTAGAGCGTGAGATTGATCCGGTGGTCGGTGATCCGCCCCTGCGGGAAGTTGTAGGTGCGGATGCGCTCGGAGCGGTCGCCGCTGCCCACCTGCAACCGGCGGCTCTGGGCCTGTGCGCTTTGCTGCTTCTCCCGTTCCCCGGCCAGCAATTTGGCTTGCAGCAGGGACATCGCCCGCGACCGGTTCTTGTGCTGGGAACGCTCGTCCTGACACTCCACCACGATGCCGCTGGGCAGATGAGTGATGCGGATGGCCGAATCGGTCTTGTTGACATGCTGACCGCCGGCCCCGGAGGCGCGATAAGTGTCAACGCGCAAATCGCCGGGATTGATCTCGATCTGCTCGATTTCCGCCAGTTCCGGCAACACCGCTACGGTCGCGGCGGAGGTGTGAATGCGGCCCTGCGCTTCAGTGACCGGCACCCGTTGCACCCGGTGCGCGCCGGACTCGAATTTCAGCCGCGAATACGCGCCCTGGCCGATGACGCGGGTGATGACTTCCTTGTAGCCGCCATGCTCACCGAGACTTTCGCTGAGAATTTCCAGGGTCCAGCCGCGCAATTCGGCATAGCGCCCGTACATTCGCAGCAAATCGCCGGCGAACAGCGCCGCCTCGTCGCCGCCGGTGCCGGCGCGGATTTCCAGAAACAGGTTGCCGGCATCGTGCGGATCGTGCGGCAGCAGCAGCAGTTGCAGCGCCCGCTCCTGTTCGGCGCGGCGAGCTTCGGCGTCCAGCAACTCGTCCTGAGCCAGGGCGCGCAGCTCGGGATCGCTGTCGGCGGCCATGTCGCGGGCCGCGTCCAAATCGTCCAGAGTGCGGCGATAGCCCCAAAACCCGTCCGCCACCGGCTCCAGTTGGGCGTATTCCACCGACAGGGCGCGGAAACGGTCGTTATCGTTGATAATTTCGGGCGTAGCCAGCAATGCGCTGACTTCCTCATGCCGGGCCGCCAGTTGTTCCAGCTTGGCGAGCATGGAAGGATTCATCGGCAGGGGTTTCCGTTGCGGTCCAACTGATACAGCATTTTAATCAGATTCAGCATATCGGCGTCGCCTTGAGCGGCGGCTTCGCGCAGACCGGCGCAGGGTGGGTGAATGAGCTTGTTGGTCAGGATATTGGCGAGAATGTCCAGCACCTCGGAGGGATCCTTGCCGTGCGCCAGTTGCCGTCGGGCGCGCGCCAGCGCTTCATCACGGATGGTTTCGGCCTGCTGACGCAAGGCGCGGATGCTGGCGACGCTGTCCTGAGTTCGCAACCAGGCCATGAAGTGTTCAACCTGGCTGTCGATAATTTCTTCGGCCTGATTGGCGGCGGCGCGGCGCGAACGCAGATTATCCTGAATAATGTCCTTGAGATCGTCCACCGTGTACAAATACACGTCATCGAAATCGGCCACTGCCGGATCGATATCCCGTGGCACCGCCAAATCCACCATCAACATCGGTCGGCGCCGCCGCTGTTTTAGACAACTGCGCACCTGCGCCAACTCCAGCATCAGGCCGGGACTGGCCGTGGACGAAATCACCATATCGGCTTCGCCCAGATGGGCGGGGATTTCATCCAGGGCGATGGCATAGCCGTCGAACGGAGCGACCAGGGCGTGCGCCCGTTCCAGCGTGCGGTTGGCGACGATCAGCCGGCCAACGCCGTTCTCGTGCAGGTGGCGAGTGACCAGTTCAATGGTATCGCCGGCGCCGATCAGCAGCGCGGTGCGCTGGGGCAGGTCGGCGAAAATCTGCTTGGCCAAACCGACCGCTGCGAAAGCCACCGATACCGGACTGGCGCCGATGCGGGTGTCGGTGCGCACCTGCTTGGCGACCGCGAAGGTATGCTGAAACAGCCGCTCCAGCCGGGATCCGAGCGTGCCCGCGCTGTTGGCGGTCTGATAGGCCGCCTTGACTTGACCGAGGATTTGCGGTTCACCCAGCACCAGCGAATCCAGCCCGGCGGCGACCCGTAGAATGTGGCGCACCGCCCGTTGCTCGGTGTGCTGATAGAGATAGGGTTGCAAATCCGCCGTCCGCAGCGTGTGATAATCGCCCAGCCATTCCACGACGCACTGACCATCCTCGCCTTTTAGACCACAATACAGTTCAGTACGATTGCAGGTCGACAGAATGGCCGCTTCATAGGCGCCGCCGTGGTGCAGTAGATCCTGCAGAGCGTCGCCAACCCGGTCGGGCGCAAACGCCACCCGTTCGCGGACGCTGACAGGGGCGGTTCGGTGGTTGAGGCCAAGAGCCAGAAGAGACATGGAGCGCGGTTGGATGAGGCCGAAAAAGGATGGAATTCTGCGGGATAGAATAGGCGAATGGCAAGGTCATACTTGCACCGCATCATTCGCATGAGACGCTAGGCTCTCTGTCATTATGGCCGCATTTCCGGGTTGAGGAGGTTTTGATGGGAATGACGCTTTGGATTCATACGCTCGAAGATCGGAACTACTCTAAGGACAGTGACGATCACAGCCTGATGCACAGCTTCTTGGAGAAGCTGGATGTGCTGTGCGAAAGCGCCGGGGTTCACAAGCTGAGCGACTTCCTTGATTTCACTGATCTTGAGTACAACTACAGCGGCGAAGACTCTGCGGACGATGAAGATGATGAGGAATCCGATATTGATCCAGAAACTGGACTTGGGTATGGAATTGATGACATGTGCTGGTTTGGTGCGTCGGACGGCTTGGCGACATTGACGACGCTGCATGACCATATCAATGCGGGTGTCCTTGAGGATCTGACGGAAGAGGCGAGAGATGGCCTGCTTGAAGAACTGGCTGACTGCATCTCGATCCTGCAAGGGCCAGCCTCCCGGGGCGGCAAGTTTCATTTGACCGTCGTGGAATGATCGATCAGCCAAAGAGTAAGGACTAACCGCGCTGTAACATGGCAGCCGGTGTTTCACTCCTGATGTCTACCTTGTTTCGAGCGGTTTTCTCAACCGCTGGACGATAACGCATGTTGGCGATGAACAAACTTCTAAAAGCATTGATTTTCAGCGGCCTGCTGTTGAGCGGCTGCGTTACCGTGGTTGCGCAGGCGCCGGTTGAATCGGAATACCCGATCCGGCCGGTGATGCAGCCCAGTCCCCGCTCCGAGTTGATGTATCAGGTGCTGGTGGCGGAAGTAGCGGGCAAGCGCGAGCAATTGAATGTGGCGCTGGAGCATTACCGCAAGGTGTCTGCGGTCAGCGATGATCCGCAAGTGGCGGAACGGGCGGCGCTGCTGGCGCTGCTGATGAAAGACAATGCCGCTGCGCTGGAACTGGCGCAGCGCTGGCGCGCTCTGGCTCCCGCCAGCGACCCGTCCCGGCAGGCGCTGGCGCTGGCGCTACTGCGCAACGGTCGCATTGATGAAGCCGCCGATCATCTGGAGGCGGTGCGAAAAGCAGCCAGCAACAAGGACAAGCAACAAGGTTTTGCCACAGTAGCCTCGTTATTGGGACAGGTGGACGACAAACAGATGGCGCTGCGGGTGATGCAACGGATCAGCGACCGCCCGCCGCGTTCAGCATTTGCCCAGTATTACCGGGCGATGCTGGCGGCGGCGGCTGGCGACCGCGACCAAGCGCTGTCCAGTCTGGATCAAGCGCTGGAGCAGGATCCCAAGCTGGTTTCAGCGCACCTGTTGCGCACCCGGCTCCTGATGGATCGGGGCGACCGCGATGCGGCTTTGGCGGGATTAACCAGGGCGGTTGCCGCTCTGCCGCGCGACCGCAACCTGCGGATGAGCTACGCCCGGCTGCTGATTGACGCCAGCCAACTGGGCAAGGCCCGCCGTGAGTTTGCCACCCTGCTCAATCAGAATCCCAAGGATACCGACTCGCTGTACGCGCTGGGCTTGTTGGCGGCTGAAACCCGCCAGTTCGATTTGGCCGAGGGCTATTTTCTGGATTTGATCAAGCGCAAGACCCGGCTGACGGACGCTTATTTTGAACTGGGGCGGATCGAGGAGCAGCGGGGCAACTACGCCAAGGCCAATGGCTGGTATGAGCGGGTGTCCGGCGAAGAACGCTATTTGATCGCCCAGTTGCGCAAGGGAGTGATGTTGGCGAAGGCGGGCGAAACCGCCACCTTGACTCAGCATTTCGAGACGCTGCGCCGCAATCAGCCGCAGAACAGCATCACCCTCTATCAGGCTGAAGCCGAAGCGCTGCGCGAGGCTGAGCGCTATCAGGAGGCGTTTGATACGCTGGACCGGGGGCTGGCGCTGCATCCCAACGACAAGGATTTGCT
>DEHY01000002.1 GCA_002352185.1 Competibacteraceae bacterium UBA2788 | reverse complement strand
CGTTCCGGGCCGACGGCATTGACCAGCGGCGCCAATGCTCCAATCTGATCGGTCATATTGCCCGCTTCCCTGAACTGGCGCAGACCCCGAGCGTGCAAATCGGCATCATCGATCTGCATCAAATAATCGAGGCAAACATTTTTCAGCGCCCGTGAACCGATGGCGACGGCATCGATCCGGTAGCCGTTCCGTTCCCGGCTATGCAGGGTCTCATACCGCGCCAGCAAGGGATCGCGCAGTCGCTCCGCCAGGGTCCGCCGCACAAAGTTGTGGGCGGCGTGAATCCCGTCAACGTCCACGACCTCCATCTGTTCAGCGAGATAGCCTTCGCTGGGCAGGGTCAGCACCTGAGCCAGCAGGGCCGGATCAGCGGCGGAGGTCAATGCCCGGCCAAAGGCGGCGCTGAACGATTCCGGCAAGGTCCATGCCCGCCCTTGCCGCCGATCTTCGACCAGCGCGAGGATGGCGCGGATCGCCAGAGTCTGACTGGCATCCCAGCGGTTGAAATCATCGCGGTCATGCGCCAGCCGGAACCGCACATCGTCGTCACTTTCCGCCATATTCAATTTCACTGGCGCAGAAAACCCGCGCAACAGCGATGGCGCCGGTCGCTCCGGCACGTTAACAAAGTGGAATGTCTGTTCCGGCTCGCGCAACTCCAGCAGCCGGGTCGTTCCCTGTGGCTGGTCTTCTCCCGCCCGTTGCAGCGGCAAATCCTCCCCGTTGCGATCCAGTAATCCCAGCAGCAGCGGAATATGGAACGGTTCCTTGTGCGGCTGGCCGGGCGTCGGCGGGCAGGATTGGCGCACGGTGAGGGTGTAGGTGCGTACAGCCGAATCGTAGGCGTCGCTGACAGTCAGTTCCGGGGTGCCGGCCTGGCAATACCAGCGCTTGAACTGCGTCAGATCAGCGTTATTGGCATCGGCCATCGCCGCGACGAAATCATCGCAGGTCACGGCNNGTCTGGATCATCCGAATCACTTCGGCGCCCTTGTTGTAAACAGTGACGGTATAAAAGTTGTTGATTTCGATGTAGGAATCCGGGCGCACCGGATGGGCCATCGGCCCGGCGTCCTGCGGAAACTGGCTGCTGCGCAGAATCCGCACATCTTCAATCCGCTTGACCCCGCGTGAGCCGAGATCGCTGGAGAATTCCTGATCGCGGAATACGGTCAGCCCTTCCTTGAGGCTGAGCTGGAACCAGTCGCGGCAGNNAACCAGTCGCGACAGGTGACGCGGTTGCCGGTCCAGTTGTGAAAATACTCATGGCCGATCACGCCGAGAATGCCCTGATAATCCGCGTCGGTCGCAGTTTCGGGCTTGGCCAGCACATATTTGGTGTTAAAGACATTGAGGCCCTTGTTTTCCATCGCCCCCATGTTGAAATCGCCCACCGCCACGATCTGATACAGATCAAGATCGTATTCCAGGCCGAAGCGCCGCTCGTCCCAGGCCATCGCCTGCTTCAGCGAATACATGGCGTGATCGCACTGGCTGATATTGTCCGGTTCAACGTAGATGCGCAGCGTCACCGTGCGCCCGGAACGGGTGATGAACCGGTCTTCAATCCAGCGCAGATGACCGGCCACCAGCGCGAACAGATAGCAGGGCTTGGGAAAGGGATCGTGCCAGGTGGCCCAATGATGACCGTCGGCCCGGTCGCCGCCAGCAACCGGATTGCCGTTGGACAGCAGCACCGGATAGCGGCTTTTGTCCGCCGCCAGCGTGGTGGTGAATACCGCCATCACATCCGGGCGGTCGAGGAAATAGGTGATTTTGCGAAAGCCTTCCGCTTCGCACTGGGTGCAGAAGTTGCCGCTGGACTGGTACAGCCCTTCCAGCGAGGCGTTGTCCTGCGGGCGGATGCGAGTCACTACCGCCAGTTCAAAGGATTCGGGCGGATAGAGCAGGGTCAGCCGGTCGGCATCCACCTGATAACGGTCGGTCGCCAGCGGCTCGCCGTCCAGTTCCAGCGAGACCAGTTCCAACTGCTGACCGTCCAGCACCAGCGGTGTACCGGCAGGCGTGGCGTCGGCGCGGATGATGCTCAGCCGGGAATAGACCGTAGTGAAGTCATCGCCCAGTTCAAACCGCAGCTCAACGGTCGGAATGCGGTAGGCGGGCGGGGTGTAGTCATTAAGATAAGTGGTGCTGGGGGTATGAGTCGGCATAGGGGGCGTCTTGAGAGTGAGGTTCAGGCGTAGTTAGAGCGTCTTGCGATAAAATTTATCGAGGCCAGGAGATTATCGGATTCTTCCCAGTCGGCGCTGTAAGAAATTACAAGGATTCGCCCCTGCATCGAGATGATAAGGCGATTTAGGCCCAAACCTCTGGCCTACAGGGAATGCCGGAACGATGGTGCTATCCAGCTTCCTTGTCGGCAAGCGCCGATTTCCCCGTCAACCCCGGTTCTCGCGCCAGCATCTCCCGCAATGGCGCTAAATCCGGTAAACCCAGCGCCGCGCTTAATGCCTCGTCAATCGCCCGCCGCGCCGGATCAATATGCAGTTGGGCAAGCGCCAGCAGTTCCCGGTCGCACAGCGCGTCATACGCAGCGGCCAGATTCGCAACCTGCGCGTCGCTCAATACCCGCACATCCAGCACCGGCATCGCCGCCCACGCGGGTTTCTTGACTTGCATCCAGGCGCTACGGGTAGCAACCCGTCGCCCGAAAAAGGCCAGCAACGATAAGCTACCGTTGAGCCAGAGCAATAGCGCCTTGCGGCGCTCCGGCGATAGATCGACCTTGAATGCCCACCAAGTATTACCGATGGCGGGCTGATTGAGGCTGACTGCTAAAACACGTTGGGTGATTGGCCATAATCGCCAGGCCAACAGGACATCAGCAGCCGTTTCCCAGACCTTTTGGGCATCCTTGAGCGGTCGTCCCTGAGCGGCTTGAGTGCGCGGGTGCAGCCAGGCATTTTCAGTCTGCTGCACAGTTCTCACCTTTTCCGAATCATGATTCCAAAACGCTGAATACAGCGACCAGGCGTCATTGGAAACGGTGAAAGCGTCGTGAATATCGCGTGCGTCATAACCGAGTTGCCCTAAGTCCTTAATCGAACACAGCGCAATGGTTTGACGTTTGCCAAGTAATACGATTTGCCCTTGTTGCAGCGCCAGAAATGCTTTGGCCAGATCGCTGCGGGCAAATAACGCGCCGTGCCAATTCTCCGCGCCCGTCGAAGCGGGCAGGGTGAACGATTCGCCCGTACTGCCGGAGGGGGGGCGGATGATGCCTTCCGGCAGGGTTTTCAGCCGTTCAGCCAAATCCAGCGCCTCGTGGATCGTGGTCGGATTGCGCCACAGATTGATATAGGCCGTGGTTTCCGGGGCTTCCCGTCCGGTCTGTTTCTTACGGGCGATGAACAACAGTTCGGACAGGTCGGTATTTTCCGAGAAGTTAGGGCGCTCAGCATCGTAGCTGGACACCACGATTTCCAGATGATAGCGGTCGGCCAGCAGTTTCCGGGTTGCGCCCCACGCCTCGCCGGACGCCAGCGCGTGCGGCAGCACAAAGACCAGCCGCCCACCGGGCTTGAGCAGCCGGTCGGCCAGCGCCACAAAGACTGCACCTAATCCCGCCGTAATATTGGCCTGAAGATGCTTGACCCGCTTTTTCAGTTCGCTTTGCATCGCGCCGCGTTCGTCGGGCAACGAACCGAACAACAAATTATTGTTCACGCTGCGGACAAACGGCGGATTCATCACGCACAAATCCAGTTCCGGCACGGTTGCGCTGGTGGTCTGAATGTGGCCCGCGTCCGTGCGGAGAATTTCGGTTTGCGACTGATCCAGGGTGATTTGCGTCCGCACCACATCTTTGCCAATGAAATCCAGACTGCCCAGGCGCGGTGTACCACCATCCAGACCCAGCGGCATGACGTAGAGATTCATGCGGTTGAAGGCAATTTCGGGAGCCAGCAACGCCAGCGTCGAGGCGGTAAGGTGTACGGCGGTCGGCAGCACATCGTAGCCGTGCAGGATGTCTTCCATGATCGCCCGGTGCAGGGTTTGCAAATCCACCGGCGACAGACTGCGCCCGGTATTGGCCCGCGCCAGAATGTAGGCGTCCGATACCGCTTGCGCCGTCGCCATCAGCAGCGTGCCGGTGCCGCAGGCCAAATCCGCGACCTTGAACTCGGTCAATTGCGCCGGATCGCCGAAATCGCGGTTCCAGGGCCGACTCAGCGCCAGCTTGACCAGCAGGGTCGCCGCCGGGACCGAGGTGTAATAGGTGCCTAGATATTTGGCGTGATGCAGCAACCAGTGATAAATCCGGCCCATCAGATCATGGCGCAGCGCCGATTGATGGGTACAGATAGCCTTGGCTTCCTTCAGCAGCGCCTTGAATGCGGTGAAGGTCGCCGGGCTGGACGGTAATTCTTCCAACACTCGCTCGCCCAGTTGGAAGATCGGCACATAGTTAATGTTCTGCCAAATCCACTGCCAATGGTCGTGAGCGGCATCCACCAGATCCTGTCGGTCTTCCAGCTTGCGCAAAGGCGTCACCTGGCTATCGGTGATCGCTAACTGTTCTTGAAAGATGAGAGCGTTCGCCAGCACCAGGGCGGACACTTTGGCCGCAGTGGTGCGCCGTCCTTCGGCCTGATCATCGGTTTCGCCCTTCGGCGCGGGCATCCCCAACAGATCGGACAAGCGGTCACACGCCCCGGTCTGCCCGATCCATAGCAGCACCACGCCGGTCAGTTGCTCCAGCAACGATTGGGCGGTCTTGGCTACGAGGTCATTTTGGACCAGCGCTTCCTGAGTGCGGCGCAACGCATCCATCAGCGCGGCGGGCGTCCCCTCGAACCACGCGGTTTCTTCGCTCTCGGAAATCATGCAGTAGGCCAAAACCGACGATTCGAGCTGGTCGAGCAATTGCGGGGTCGCCACGGTGCGGAGCGCGCCGGGATAAACCACAGCAGCGGCGATATTGGCGATGCCGCGTTGCACCCGCCCCCGCGCATCGCCCAGCACCACCACCCGCGCCTGTGGGTGATCGGCGAATTTGCCCTCGATGATCACGCGCAAGCCGCGCCAGTGGAACAGCACATCGGGCCGCTCCCGTCCCTTGGCCTGAATCGTCTCCGCATCCGCCTGAACCCCTAACCGGGACAGCAGAATGGCGAGTTGCGTATTGAGGGTCTCTTCCCGATGCCGATAACCAGTCATCACCCAGTCCTATCTTGTGGCAGCGCTACACGCAAGCAAAAGTCCTGATTCAGAATCTACTCTGACGGATAATGGCGTTATTTTCAAAGTCAAACCGCTGCATTGCGGAAACCCGCGCTACACCGACACGGTTATGCTCAAAGGCATCCACTCCGATTTTATCGGCCTCGACACTCGCTACCCGCTGGCTGACGGGCGGGTGACGCGCCGCCATTACCTTGATTCCGCCGCTTCGACGCTGGCGCTGCGCAGCGCCCGCCACGTCGCCGACGAGTTGTTGCGCCATTACGCCAA
>DEHY01000076.1 GCA_002352185.1 Competibacteraceae bacterium UBA2788 | reverse complement strand
CTGTTGCGCGCCCGGTTCGCAGCGGCGGCAGCGGCGCTCGCCGCTGATCGGTCGGCGGTGGCCGAAACCCTGGGGCGCTATGGCGTGGTGGACGATGCCAGCGCAGTAGCGCTATTCGCCAGCGGCGAGGCGGCGGGGCGGCTGGACCAGGTGATCCGCCATCAGTTGCGCCAGTGGGACGCCCAACTCGAACTGCAATGGGATACGCTGGCGGAGTGGATACCCCGATTGCTGTACGCAGCGGTGGCAGTATTCATGGTCGCAGGAATCATGAGCGGGTATCGGAGCTTGCCGATGCCGTAGCTCGTTCCAGTCTAATCCGGTTTATCGGGAGAAAATGATGGCGACATTCCACGAATTGCAGACCCAGCAGCGGGCGCTGCTGGATGATCTGGAAGAACTTGAAGAGGCCACCGACGCGCTGGTCGGGATGCTGCGCGGCTTCGCCGAAACCGATGCTGACGAAGCCGCCGATCATCATGAACGACTGGCCTGGTTGCAGCGCCAGCGCGCCGGTTTACTGGTCGTGCTGAGTGAAACCGAACGGTCGTTGCTGGCATTTGACGACAGCGATAGCCTCATTGCTCCAGATTGAAAATCGCACCGCCGCTCACAATGCCCAAACTCCAGCCCTTCCTGCTGACCGCTGCTGTCGTGCTGCTGCTGGTTTGCCACCTGCTCTGGGGCTGGATTCCGATCCTCGACAGCGCCAATCTGGCGTTTCACGAGGCGGGGCACCCCCTCTTTGGCATTCTATCCTCGCGTTTGATGGTGTACGGCGGCACGCTGATGCAACTCCTGATTCCAGCGGCGTGCGCTTGGGAATGCTACCGCCACGAGCAGCCTTATGGTTATTACGTGTGTCTGGTCTGGGTTGGGGAAAACCTGTTGAATATCGCCCGGTACATGGCCGACGCGCGCGCCCATCAATTGCCGCTGGTTGGGGGTCTGGACCCGGAGGAATTCCACGATTGGACTGAAATTCTGACCCGGTGGGGCCTGTTGAACCAGGATACCGCGCTCGCATTTCTGGTCCGGGCCTGCGCCTTCGCATTGATGGCGTGGGTACTCAAGCGGGCGTGGACGACTTCATCAACATCGAATCGCTAACCTGAACGCTGCGTCAGCATTGATCGCCCTTCGCCCGCTCCCACAGCGCATCCATTTCCGCCAGCGTTGATTCCGCCGGAGTGCGGCCTTCCTCCGCCAGCCACGCCTCAATCCGCCGAAACCGCCGCTCAAATTTGGCGTTGGTTCCGCGCACCGCCGCTTCCGGGTCGATCTGGAGATGGCGTGCCAGATTGGCGCAGGCGAACAGCACGTCGCCCAGTTCATCGGCCAGCCGTTCCGGCGGCGCGGCGCTGGCGATTTCGTGGCGAATCTCGGCGATCTCCTCCTCGATCTTGGCCAGCACCGGCTCGACCGCGCCCCAGTCGAAACCGACCCGCGCCGCCTTCTTCTGCAACTTGACCGCCCGGGTCAGCGCCGGTAGCGTCAGCGGGATTCCATCCAGCACTCCGACAGGCCGTTCGGGCTTTTCAGCCGCCTTGATCCGCTCCCAGGCGGCGGTCTGTTCGGCGGCATTGGCATAACGGGCATCGCTGAATACATGCGGATGACGGCGGGTCATCTTTTCGACGATGCCGTTTGCTACGTCGTCAAAATCGAAGCGGCCTTCTTCGCGGGCGATTTGGGCGTAGAACACCACCTGAAACAGCAAATCGCCCAGTTCCGCCTGCAATTCCGGCCAGTCCTCGCGGGCAATCGCATCGGCGACTTCGTAGGCTTCTTCAATGGTGTGAGGAACGATGGTGGCATAGGTCTGTTCCCGATCCCACGGACAACCGTTATCAGGATCGCGCAGCCGGGCCATCACCTCCAACAGGGCGTCCACTGGCGATGATGCGGGATCGGTCATCGGGGCCGGGCGATCAGGATTGTTCTGGGGATGCTCCAAGCGATTTGCTCCCGCTGGCGATATTGCTGGTCAGGGTGGAAAGGGATGATGCGGGCATACCCAACATCAGGGTATTGCCCGATGACTGACCGAGGGTTTGTACCAGTCGCAACTGGAGAAGCGCGGGATTGGACTCGATCATTTTGGCCGCATTGGCGAGACTGCGCAGGGCCGCCATTTCTCCTCTGGCCTTTTCGAGCATCGCCAGTCCTTCCTGTCGGGCGCTGACCACTTGCGCGAAAACTTCTTTCAGCTTGCCCGGGAACATAATGTCCTTGAGGTTGACGCTGATCAGCTGAAGGCCAATATCCTGAGCTTTGGATGCGACCATTTCCAGCAGCTTGCCGGATAATTCATTTCTGCTTTTCAGAATGGCGTCAATATCGGCGGCGCCAATGATTTCCCGCAGCGCCAGTTGCAATTCCAGATAAAGCGCATCTTGAAAATTCTGGGTTTTATGAGTGGCTGCAACCGGATCAACGATTTGGTAATTGGCCGCGAGACTGACTTTCAGGGTTACGCTATCGGCGCTTAATACTTCCTGCCCGGTAATTGAAGCAAAGCGCGGTCTAATATCAAGCCTTTGAATAACGGCAAAGAGCGGCGAATACCAATATTGTCCCGGTTCCAATATCTTGCTGAATTTGCCCTTGACGTACATCAATCCTCTTTCGTATTCGAGAACGGTGATTCGCCGAATCGCGAACTTGAAGAAGAGCGCAAGGAAGACAATCAGAACGATGCCTGGAATCAGATATTTCATCAGTCCGCTTCCGAAAATGTCCCATCCCAAGGAACCCCAAAGCGACGGCGGAGACCGGCGTCTGCAAAGCCGAAGATTTGGCGTATTAAACTGATCCCTTGGGAAGGAACGACAGGTCTGGTGTTCTTTAGCAGAACACGCCCAGAAGGAAGCGCTAATCGCGGGAACCGGGCGGTGATGCCGCCTTCGCCGCTGCCATCTTCCTTACCCTATTTATTTTAGGCGCTGTGGCCGGAAACGGAAATGTAATCCGGCTATCGCGGCGAGCGGGGCGAGCGGCGGCCACTGCCGCAAGGACTGCCTTGGGTGAACGCCCGTGCTGGCCGACGATCCGCTGACGCCGACCTGGATAAATCCCCCCTATTTCCCCCCTTTTGCAAAGGGGGGACAGAAATTCTGGAACCATCGGCGCGGGGCGGCAGGCCGGTATGTTGGGTCAGAATCGTCTGCGGGCCGTGCTTGCGTCCGGCGCGGGCGCCTTCGCCGCCGAGGCCCGTGCCCGTCGGCTGCCAGGTTGGAATCAGATGCCGTTTGCCGTTGCCGATTAAATCGCTGCGGCCCATTTGTTTGAGCGCCTCGCGTAATAAAGGCCAGTTCTCCGCATCGTGATAACGCAAAAAGGCTTTATGCAGCCGACGCTGTTTTAATCCTTTGGCCGAAGCCACCAATTCGCCCCGGTCGCGGTGAATGCCTTTCAGCGGATTGCGGCCAGAGTGATACATCGCGGTCGCCATTGCCATCGGGCTGGGCAGAAACGCCTGCACTTGATCGGCGCGAAAACCGTTCTTTTTCAGCCACAGCGCCAGATTAAGCATGTCTTCGTCAGTGGTGCCGGGATGGGCGGCGATGAAGTAGGGAATCAGATACTGTTCCTTGCCCGCTTCCTTTGAATACTTCTCAAACAGCGTCTTGAACTGGTCATAAGCGCCCATGCCCGGTTTCATCATCTTCGCCAGCGGCCCGGTTTCGGTGTGTTCCGGCGCGATCTTGAGATAGCCGCCGACATGATGAGTCACCAGTTCGCG
>DEHY01000158.1 GCA_002352185.1 Competibacteraceae bacterium UBA2788 | reverse complement strand
CTGGTCTACGATTTCTTAACATAACTCCGCAAAACAAAGAAATTATCAAATATCTCATCAATGAATACGGGTTCTAAGAGATTTATAGTTCTTAGAGGGTTCTTGAGGAAAGCGGGGGTCAGATCTCTATGTATGTAATTTATAATTGATGCAACATAAGAAAATTATGGACTTAATTTGCATCAAAACCGATTATCTCTGTGAGCGTTCCTCCAACCTGCCCGGTCTCCACAGAAAACGTCGAAGAACCGGATTTATAAATTAGAGCTTCCGGTTCCGCGCCAGCCACTCCATCGGGGCAGCGTGGCTGATGCGGCAAGGAAACCAGCCAGAAAGGAATCAAGAAGGGTAGGGATGGCGTTGAGGCGCGCTGGGCCGGGTTTCTCACGCCCCCGGTTTGAACGAGCCTTTGTTCTGGGCATAGCTGACGGCTTCCTCGCGCGCCACCGTCCCCTTCTTGACCAGATCCAGCAGGCATTGATCGAGCGTTTGCATGCCAAAAGCTGATCCGGTCTGAATGGACGAATACATTTGCGCCACCTTGTCCTCGCGGATCAGGTTGCGGATAGCGGGAACGCCCACCATGATTTCATGCGCCGCCGTTCGCCCACCCCCTTTCTTTTTGAGCAGCGCCTGCGCGATCACCGCCCGCAGCGACTCGGACAGCATGGATCGCACCATCGGCTTTTCTCCGGCGGGGAACACGTCAATGATGCGGTCAATGGTTTTGGGCGCAGAACTGGTATGCAGGGTGCCGAACACCAAATGGCCGGTTTCGGCGGCGGTCAGCGCCAGACTGATGGTTTCCCGGTCGCGCATTTCGCCCACCAGGATGATGTCCGGATCCTCGCGCAGCGCCGAGCGCAGCGCCTCGGCAAAACCGAGCGTGTCGCGATGCACCTCGCGCTGATTGATCAGGCAGCGCTGACTCTGGTGAACAAATTCGATGGGATCTTCAATCGTCAGGATATGGCCGTACTCATTCTTGTTGATGTGGTCAATCATCGCCGCCAGCGTAGTGGATTTGCCCGATCCGGTTGGGCCGGTGACCAGGATCAGCCCGCGTGGGACATCAATCAAATCCCGAAATACAGGTGGACACCCCAAATCTTCCAGGCTTAGTATTTTGGTGGGAATGGTGCGGAACACGCCCGCCGCGCCGCGATCCTGATTGAAGGCGTTGACGCGGAAGCGAGCCAGTTTGGGGACTTCAAAGGAAAAGTCGCATTCCAGAAACTCGTCGTAATCCTTGCGCTGCTTGTCGTTCATAATGTCGTAGATCAGGCCGTGGACCTGCTTATGGTCGAGCGGCGGCACGTTGATCCGGCGGACATCGCCGTCGACCCGGATCATCGGCGGCAGACCGGCGGACAAATGCAAATCGGAAGCCTTGTTCTGCACCGAAAAATTCAAAAGTTCGTCGAGGTTCATGGCGATTGCTCCCGCAAAGACGTTGGATGGCGGCCCGGCAGCGAGCCGTCCCGCTGCATCGGGTTTGCGCTTAGTATATAACGCAAAATCGCCATGACCGCGCCCGCCCCCGCTCCTGGAATCCAGCCGCCATGACTACCGACTTCGCCGACCGTCTTCACGTCGTGCAGGCCCGCATCCGCGCCGCCGAGCAGCGCTTTAGGCGCTTGCCCGGATCAGTGAAACTGCTGGCGGTCAGTAAAACCCGGCCCGCCGCCGCCATTGCGGCCATGGCTGCCGCCGGTCAGCGCTGTTTTGGCGAGAATTACCCGCAGGAAGCGCTGGATAAAATAATCGAACTGGCGGCGCTGGGCTTGGAATGGCACTTTATCGGCCCGGTTCAGGCGAACAAGACCCGCAGCATCGCCGAGCGCTTCGCCTGGGTGCACAGCGTGGATCGGCTGAAAATCGCCGAACGGCTGAGCGCGCAGCGACCCGCCGCCCTGCCGCCGCTGAATGTCTGCCTGCAAGTCAATATTGACCGGGAGGCCACCAAGCACGGTCTGGATGAAGCGGATCTCGCCACGGTGGCGGAAGCGGTCGCAGCCTTGCCGCGACTGCGGCTGCGTGGCCTGATGGCGATTCCCGCGCCGACGCTGGATTTCGCCGCGCAACGGCGGCCCTTGGCCCGATTGCGGGAAGGGTGGGAGCGGCTGAACGCCGAGGGGCTGGCGCTGGACACGCTGTCCATGGGCATGTCGGACGATCTGGAAGCCGCTATCGCTGAAGGCGCGACCCTGGTTCGAGTCGGCGCCGCCCTGTTCGGGCCACGCGGCTGAAACATGGCTTTTGCGGTATGCTTACCGCTGAAACGGTCATCCTCTCAACTTCTCGCTGGCCCAGAACCTGTCCCGCCGTTCCGGGAGATCGTTATGCCTTTATCGCTGCCCTGGCTACCGCGCCATCTCGCCGCCCTTATTCGGCTGGCTGGCCTGCTGTTGGTGGTTCCGCTCCTGCTTGGCGCGGACGACAGCTACCTGCGCGAGATCGAGGATGAAGTCAAGCGTCAGGCCACAACCCTGACTACCGACCTGCCGCAATCCGGGTCGGCGCCGACCGCCGCAGCGGCAGACACCACGGTTGACCGGCTGACGCCTGGATTGGACCTGGCGGCTTTCGAACAGGCTCTGCGCAAGAGCCTGCCGGGAACTTATACGCTTTATCAGCAACTCAGCCCCGCTGGCAAGCAACAGGCGCATGAATTCTACCGCGACGATAATCGTCTCGCGAACATCAGTGGGCAAATCACGCGCTTGCTGGGCGGCACACCTTGAAAAAGAACGAACTCCGGAGAATGAGCGCCGTAATGATGAGGTCGAAATGAAAGACATTCCCATCGCCTTTATCGGTGGCGGCAATATGGCCCGCAGCCTGATCGGCGGCCTGGTTGCCGACGGTTACGATCCGGACTGCATCTGGGTCGCCGAACCCGATGCCAACCAGCGTGAATTCCTGCGCAGTCGCTTCGGGGTGCATACCAGCGCCGATAACCCGGACATCGCCGCCAAGGCTCCGGTGATTGTGCTGGCCGTCAAGCCGCAGATTCTGCAAGGCGTCGCCCAGCAGTTGGCCGCAGCGATCCAGGCGTGTCCACCGCTGATTATTTCCATCGCTGCCGGGGTGCGCGAACCGGATTTGCGGCGCTGGCTGGGCGGTGGATCGCTGGCCCTGGTGCGAACCATGCCCAATACTCCGGCTCTGGTCAGCAGCGGCGCCAGCGCCCTGTTCGCCAATGAATTCGTATCCGAGGATCGCCGACAACTGGCCGAATCACTGTTGCGGGCGGTCGGCGTGACGGTCTGGGTGAATGATGAACGCCTGCTGGATGTGGTCACTGCGTTATCCGGCAGTGGCCCGGCCTATTTCTTTCTGCTGATGGAAGCGCTGGAACAGGCGGGCGCAACCCTGGGACTGGATGCGGATACCGCCCGGTTGCTGACGCTGCAAACGGCGTTCGGCGCGGCCAAGATGGCGCTGGAGAGCGCGGAGAGTCCCGCAACCTTGCGCGTCCGGGTCACATCGCCGGGCGGCACGACCGAGCGGGCGCTGACGGTGTTGTGCGAAGGTGGAATGGAACTGCTGGTGACCAAGGCGCTGGAGGCTGCCCGCTGCCGCGCCGGGGAACTGGGCGATCTGTTGGGAGGACAACCGTGACCGCGACCGTTTTCCTCATTCAGACCGTGTTCGGTTTTTACATCCTGGCCGTAGTGCTGCGCTTTCTGCTGCAATGGGTGCGCGCCGATTTTTACAACCCGCTGGTGCAATTCCTGGTTCACATCACCAATCCGCCGCTGTTGCCCTTGCGCCGGATCGTGCCGGGATATCGGGGCCTGGATTTGGCGTCGGTGCTGCTGGCGCTGGTCCTGCAAGCGGTCGAGGTATTGCTGGTGACGATCCTGCTGGATCGGCCCATCAGCATCGGCGGTGTGCTGCTGTTGGCCGTAGCCGAGCTACTCAAGCTGCTGATTAACATTTTCCTGTGGGGCGTCATCATCCAGGCGCTACTGAGCTGGTTCAACCCTGATCCTCGTCATCCAGCAGCGCGGGTGCTGACTCAGTTGACCGCGCCCGTGCTGCGTCCGGCCCAGCGTCTGCTACCGCCCATCTCTGGCGTGGATTTATCGCCGATGCTCGTCGTCGTCACCCTGATCTTTCTCAGTTTATTGCTCCAGGATTTTCTGGGGATGTTGACGGGGCTGCGCTGAAGCCGTGGATGCCGGCGGCTACCGGTGGGAGGGCGCGGATCTGATTCTGCACACCCGGATCCAGCCCCGCGCCAGCCGCGATCAGTGGGCGGAATCCCTGGAGGGCCGGTTCCGCATCCGCATCACCGCGCCGCCGGTGGACGGCCAGGCTAATGCCCATTTACGCGAATTTCTGGCCGGGCTGTTCGGGGTGGCGAAAAGCCAGGTGGCGCTGCTGGCAGGCGAAACGGGCCGCGACAAGCGGCTGCGCATCGCCGCACCGAAACGGCTGCCGCCGGGCATTGAACCGCCCCCGCATCCTGATCCGCGCCCGGCTGGTCTGGAGGCGGCGGATTCCCGCACCGCCTTCAAGCATCAAAAATATAGCAATCCCAAATGAGTTGTGGCTGTATCCGGCGGCGAAATCCCCCTATCCCCCTTTGCCAAAGGGGGGCGCGAGTGAAGCGAGCGGGGGGAGTTGGCTCAACCGGCGCCGCTGCCATAACTCAAACAGGAGCGCCATATCTACCGTTAAAATCGCTCAAACCGTTCAAGGAATAACTCCATGTCCGATTGGACCGCCGGTTACGTAGCCGATATTGGCTACACCTATGGTTACTACACTGAACTCAACCCGCTCCGGGTGAAATTGCCCTTTTTGAACGCAGGCATCGCGTTCCCCGAAATCAGCGCGGCCTGCGAGCTGGGTTTTGGTCAGGGCATGAGCGCCAACATTCATGCAGCCGCCTCGGCGGTGCAGTGGTGGGGGACAGACTTCAACCCGGCCCAGGCCGGCTTTGCCCAGGAATTGGCTTCGGCCTCCGGCGCGGGCGCACGGCTGTTTGATCAGGCTTTCGCCGAGTTTTGCCACTGCGCTGACCTGCCCGATTTCGACTACATCGGCCTGCACGGCATCTGGAGCTGGATCTCCGACGAAAACCGGGCCGTGATCGTGGATTTTGTGCGCCGCAAGCTCAAAGTCGGCGGCGTGCTTTACATGAGCTACAACACCTATCCTGGGTGGGCGCCGATGCTGCCTCTACAACACTTGCTTGCCCGCCACACCGATTCCATGGGTGCTGCTGGCGCAGGCACACTTAACCGTCTTGATGCGGCTCTCGACTTCGCCAAGCGATTTTTCGCCACCAATCCTTTATACACTCAGGCTAATCCATCCATCAGCGCACGCCTGCAGAAGCTCACGGAGCAGAACCGCAACTATCTGGCTCACGAATATTTCAACCGTAACTGGGATCCAATGCACTTTGCGGAATTCGCCAAATGGATAGAGCCGGCAAAAGTGACCTATGCCTGCTCGGCTCACCTCCTCGATCACATCGACGCGGTGAACCTCAGCGCTGAGCAGCAGCAGTTTTTGCAAACCCTCCCTGATCCCATGTTCCGCCAGACCGTGCGCGACTTCATGGTGAACCAGCAGTTCCGCCGCGATTACTGGGTGAAGGGCGCACGCCCGCTCAACCTCGTTGACAGGGCTGAGCAGATCCGCGCCCATCGCGTCGTCCTCGCTGCGCCCCGCAACGGCGTAGAACTGAAGGCGACCGGATCCATCGGCGAAGCAACCCTTAATGAAAGCGTGTATCCGCCCATCCTCGACGTGCTGGCCGACTATAAACCGCGCACCCTGCATCAGATCGAACAGGCAGTGAAAGACAAGGGCCTGGTCTTTGCCCAGGTGCTACAGGCGGTCATGGTGCTGGTCGGCAAGGGCGACCTGGCGGCGGCGCAGGATGACAAAGCGATCGCCAAGGCCAAACCTCATACCGACAAGCTCAATGCATATTTGATGAACAAGGCGCGAGGCAGCAACGACCTGGCTTATCTGGCCAGCCCGGCGACGGGCGGAGGCATTACCGTCAACCGATTCCAGCAGCTTTTCCTGCTGGCCAGGACCCAGGGCAAAAAGACCCCGGAAGAATACGCCCAGTTTGTCTGGCAGATCCTCGCCGCACAAAACCAGCGCCTGACCAAGGAAGGAAAGGTTATTGAATCGGCAGAGGACAACCTGGCCGAACTGACCGGGCAGGCGCAGGAGTTTGCCGAGAAACGGCTGCCGATGTTGAAAGCATTGGGAGTAACGGGTTAGCTACGCAATCATATCCGTGGATTGCGGCTTTGTTGCAACCCAATGCGGGCGAAAGGTAAGTGATAAGATAGGTTCATTCATTTCCGACCTCATGCGCTCCAATTTCATGACAAGACCAAAATCTGAACTCTCGGACTTGCAGAAAGTCCTCCATCTTTGCTGGCAATCCTTCGCAGTTGCCGGTTTTTTCAGCTTGTTTATCAACCTGCTGATGCTGGCACCCTCGCTGTACATGCTCCAGGTTTACGACCGGGTGCTGGCCAGCCGCAGCGAATTCACCCTGTTGATGCTGACCCTGCTCATTGCCGGTTTGCTGGTGGTCATGGGCGCGCTGGAGTGGGTGCGCTCGCAAATTCTGGTTCGAGTGGGCGCACGGCTGGACGCCCTGCTGGACGCCCGCCTGTTCTCGGCGGTGTTTGACTGGTCGCTGCGCCGACCAGGCAGCAGTTCAGCCCAGCCGCTGCACGATCTCAATAACCTGCGCCAGTTCCTCACCGGCAGCGGCCTGTTTGCGTTCTTCGACGCGCCGTGGGTGCCGATCTACCTCATCGTGCTGTTTCTGATGCACCCGTGGTTTGGCTGGTTTGCCATCATCTCCGCCCTGATTCTGGCCGGGCTGACCGTGGCGACCGAACTGTCCACCAGCAAACCGCTGGCGGCGGCGAATGCCGAGGCCATGGCGGCGGCCAATTACGCCAGCAGCAATCTGCGCAACTGCGAAGTGCTGGAAGCGATGGGCATGTTGCCCCGCATCCGCCAGCGCTGGATCGAGCGTCACCAGCGGGTCATGGGTTTACAGGCGATAGCCAGCGACCGGGCCGGCGCCCTGGCCGCCACCAGCAAGATGCTGCGGCTGTTGCTGCAATCGCTCATTCTTGGCCTGGGCGCGTTGCTGGCGGTGGAACACATCGTCACGCCCGGCATCATGATCGCCGCCTCGATTTTGATGGGCCGCGCCCTGGCCCCGATTGATATGCTGATTGGCACCTGGAAAGGCTTCGTGTCGGCCCGCTCCGCCTACCATCGCCTCAATGAACTGCTGCACACGGTGCCGGAACGCCCACGCTACCTGTCCCTGCCGCCGCCCACCGGCGCGCTGAGCCTGGAAAACATCGTGGTGGTGCCGCCGGGATCGCAGACGCCCGCAGTGCGCGGAGTGAGCCTGAGCATTGCCGCCGGCGAGTCGGTGGGCATCATCGGCCCCAGCGCCGCCGGCAAATCCACGCTGGCGCGCGCCGTTCTCGGAATCTGGCCGTTATACGCCGGCAAGGTTCGCCTGGACGGCGCTGACATCCAGAATTGCAACCGCGACGAACTGGGGCCGTATCTCGGCTATCTACCGCAGGATATCGAGTTGTTCGACGGCACGGTCGCTGAAAATATCGCCCGCTTCGGCGCGCTGGATCCTGATCAGGTGGTCGCCGCCGCTCGCAAAGCGGCGGTTCACGAAATGATCCTGCAATTGCCCCAGGCTTATGACACGCGCATTGGCGAAGGCGGCGCAGCATTGTCCGGGGGGCAACGCCAGCGCATCGGATTGGCCCGTGCCCTGTATGGCGATCCGATGCTGGTGGTGCTGGATGAACCCAACTCCAATCTGGACGACCAGGGGGAGGCGGCGCTGGCGCAAGCACTGCTTGAAATGAAACGGCTCGGCAGCACTGTACTGATCATCAGTCACCGGATCAGCATCTTGCAGGTGGTGGACAAGGTGTTGGTGTTGCGCGAAGGCCAGGCGCAACAGTTCGGGCCGCGCGATCAGGTGCTGGCGCAATTCACCCGGCCGACTGCGGTGCCGACGCCACAACCTGCAACCAGCCAGGCCCAATTCGCCAACAGCCAGGGGCAGCCGCGTGCGATGACCCCGCTTCAGCCCATCAGCCAGACGCGACCCTCCTGAGCGAGCGCCCCATGACTCAAGCTACGGCTTCTCCGAACCCCTATCTCGCCGGGAAGGCGTCCATACCACCGGCCCCCACTGACGACCGCCCGATCCGCTGGCTGGGTTTTCTGATTTTACTGGCGGCCTTCGGCGGTTTGGGTGGTTGGGCCGCCACCGCCCAGATCGACAGCGCCGCCGTGGCCGCCGGCACGGTCATGGTGGAGTCCTACCGCAAGACGGTCCAGCATCTGGAAGGCGGCATCGTCAGGGAAATCCTGGTGAATGACGGCGACACCGTGAAGGAAGGAGACGTATTGCTGCGGATGGATGGCACCCAGGCCCGCGCCCAGCTTGAAATCGCTCGCGTCCAGTATTTCTCGGCGCAGGCGCTGGAATCGCGGCTGCTGGCTGAGCGCAATCAGGCTGAGACCATTGCGATCCCCGATGAATTGAAGGCGGAGGAGAGCGATCCCCGGGTCCGCGAGGCGATCCATACCGAACTCCAGACCTTTGCCGCCCGGCGCGCCACGCTCAAGGGCGAGATTGCCCTGCTGCGCCAGCAGATCGAACAGTTGCAGGAACAGACCCGTGGCCTGGACGCGCTGGCCAAAAGCAAGCAGCAGCGCATTACGTCCTACACCAACGAGGCCAGCGATTTCGGGCAACTGGCCAAACAGGGCTTCAGTGACAAGCTGCGCCAGCGCGAACTGGAACGCGCCGCCGCTGAACTGGAAGGAGAGCGCGCCCAGCATCTGTCGGATGTATCCCGCGCCAAATTGCAAATAGGCCAGGCGGAACTGCAAATCCTGCAACTGCAAAAGCGGTTCCAGTCCGAGGTGGCCGAGCAATTGCGCGAGGTGCAGGCCAAACTGTTCGATCTGCGGGAACGGATGCGCGCCTTGCAGGATACCGTCGCGCGCACCACCGTTCGGGCTCCGGCCAGCGGCACAGTCGTTGGCATGGGAGTGCATACTGTGGGTGGCGTACTCTCGCCCGGCACACCGATTCTGGATATCGTGCCGCAGGGTGAACAACTGGTTGTGGAAGCGCATGTGCAAGTGACCGATATCGACAAGGTGCATCCAGGGCTGCTGGCCGATGTGCGCTTCTCGTCGTTCAAATCCCGCACCACCCCGGTGCTGGAAGGCCGCGTCATGACGGTGTCGGCGGATCGACTGGTGGATCGTGCGACCAATCTGCCCTATTACCTGGCGCGCATTCGCGTGCCGGAGGCGGAGATGACCAAGTTGCAAGGTCAAATCCTGGTGCCGGGCATGCCGGCTGAGGTGTTCATCAAGACCGGCGAGCGCACCGCGCTGCAATACCTGTTGCAACCCTTTCTGGACGCTGCGGCCCGCTCCTTCCGGGAGAAATGAGCGCTCCAGGCATCCGGCGGACTATTGGAAGCCATCGGCCCGGAAGGCCGGGGAATTGTTCGCGCCAACGGTCAAGAGGTCCGTAATGTTTGGCGTGCCCAGTAATTTTTGGGGTGTAGTTTCAGCCGGCCTGTCTGCTTTCGGCGTCGCTCTGGTTTTCAGTCGCGTTCTGTCCAGCCTGACCCACCTGCTGCGCATTCTGGATCATCCCAATTCCCGATCCCTGCATCTGAAATCGGTACCGCGCACCGGCGGTTTGGCGGTATTGGCCGGGATGCTGGTCGGTGTCCTGGTCTATTGGATGGCGGGGAGGGATTTTTCCAGCCGGGCCGGACTTTTTTTAGGCATGGGCCTGGCGCCGTTAGCGATCATTTCCCTGCTGGACGATTACCGGGATATTGCCGCCCAGTGGCGCATCCTGGTTCATCTCTGGGCCGCTGTCAGCCTGTTGGCGGCGGGCCTTGTTCCCGATAGTCTTCATCTGCCCGGTCTCGCCTTCCCTCTTCCCGGCTGGGCCACGATCCCCTGCGCGCTGCTGTTTACGGTCTGGATGATCAATCTGTACAACTTCATGGACGGAATGGACGGTTTCGCCGGCGGCATGGCGGTGATCGGCTTCGCCACGCTGGCCTGGCTGGGGCGAGCCGACGCCGGATTCGCCGCCATCTGCCTGATCGTGGCGGCAGCCAGCGCCGGGTTTCTGGTCCGCAATTTCCCGCCGGCCCGCATCTTTCTCGGCGATTCCGGTTCCACCGCGCTGGGTTTTTTAGCCGCAGGATGCAGCCTGTGGGGCAGCAAGACCGGCCTGTTTCCGCTCTGGATCGCGCTGCTCGTATTTTCGCCGTTCATCGTAGACGCCACCGTGACCCTGCTGCGCCGCCTGCTGCGTGGCGAGAAGGTATGGGAAGCGCACCGCTCCCATTACTATCAGCGGCTGGTGCTGCTGGGCTGGGGGCACCGCCGCACGGTGCTGGTCGAATATGCGCTGATGCTGGCCTGCGCCGGATCGGCGTTGTGGGCGGTCCATTTACCGCCCGCTGGTCAGGCAGCGCTGGCGCTCGGTTGGGCGTTCATCTACGGCCTGTTGCTGTGGGGCGTGGGGCGGCTGGAACAGCGGCGTGCTACAGTACCGGCCCCGTGATCCCCGAACAAATCCTCAATCTCCCCACAACAGCCCGCCGCGCCCTGCTTATCATCGGCGACACCCTCGCCATTTTGATCGCAGTCTGGGCCTCGTTCGCCATCCGCCTTGGCGAGGTCTGGCCGGATCTGCTGCAGGACGTGATCTGGCTGTTTCCGCTGGCGGCAGCGATCCTGATCCCGACCTTCGCTGCGGTCGGTCTCTATCGCCCGATCCTGCGCTACGCCGACGAAAGCCTGCTGTACACCATTGTGCTGGGCGTCAGCATCGGCGTGTTGCTGATGATGGCGGTCTGGGTGTTCCTGCGCGAAGGGCTGGTGCCGCGCTCGTCCTGGCTGATTTGCTGGCTGGTATTAATCGCGCTGGTGGGCGGTGGCCGCTTGCTGCTGCGCCGCACTTTGCGCCGACGGTTTCGCCGGGTTGCCGCGCCGCGCACCCCGGTGATCATCTACGGCGCGGGTGAAGCGGGCGCTCAACTGGTCAACGCCCTGCGCTACAGCACCGAGTTTGAACCCGCCGTGTTCGTGGATGACAATCCGCAACTGTGGGGCAGCGTAGTGCGGGGTCTCAAGGTCCGGGCGTCGTCCAAACTGCCGCGCCTGATCGCCAGACACGAAGCCAAAATGATTCTGCTGGCGCTGCCCTCGGCGCCGCACCGTCAGCGCCGGAATATCCTGGAAGCGCTGGCCGGATTGCCGGTGCGGGTGATGGATCTGCCCACCCTGGCGGAACTGACCAGCGGCGCCCGGCGCATTGACGAATTCCGCGAAATCGAGGTCGCGGATATTCTGGGCCGCGATTCAATCCAGCCTGACCTGAGCCTGTTGCAAGCGCGGGTCAGCGCCAAAGTCGTGATGATTACCGGCGCCGGCGGCTCGATTGGCGCGGAGCTGTGCCGACAGATTCTGGCGCTGCGGCCATGCCGGCTGGTGCTGTTCGAGCGCTCCGAGTACGCCTTGTACGTGATCGAGCAGGAACTGAGCGCGATGCTGGCGAATATGGGCCAGCCGCCGGTTGAACTGATTCCGCTGCTGGGATCGGTCCTGCATCAGCGGCGCTTGCAGATGGCAATGGAGCGCTTTGGAGTTCAGACCGTCTATCACGCCGCCGCCTATAAACACGTGCCTATTGTCGAATGCAACCCCATCGAGGGCGTACAGAACAACGTATTCGGCACCTGGCGCGCCGCCGAAGCCGCTATCGCCGCCAGGGTTGAAACCTTCGTGCTGATTTCCACCGACAAGGCGGTGCGGCCCACCAACGTGATGGGCGCCACCAAGCGGCTGGCGGAACTGATTCTGCAAGGACTGGCGGAAGCAGGCAGCGCGACCCGGCTGTGCATGGTGCGCTTTGGCAATGTGCTGGATTCATCGGGTTCGGTGGCGCCCTTGTTCCGCGAGCAAATCCGCCAGGGCGGGCCGGTGACGGTGACGCATCCCGATGTGGAGCGTTATTTCATGACGATACCGGAAGCGGCGCAGTTGGTGATTCAGGCCAGCGCCCTGGCTCAGGGCGGCGATGTGTTCCTGCTCGATATGGGCGAGCCGGTGCGGATTCTCGATCTGGCGCGGCGGATGATCCGGCTGTCGGGCCTGGAGGTGCGGGACGCGGATCATCCCGATGGCGATATCGAAATCCAGTTTGCCGGTCTGCGCAGCGGCGAGAAATTGCGCGAGGAACTGCTGATCGGCGCTACCGACGCGCCGACCGAACATCCGATGATTCGCCGCGCCTGCGAGCAATCGCTCGCCTGGCCGGTGATTCACACCTATTTGGAGCGGCTGAGCGCCGCCTCACATGCGTTTGACTACCCGGCAGTGCGCACGATCCTGCAGGAGGCGGTGGTGGAGTATCAGCCGGAGAATGGCATTGAGGACTGGGTGTGGCGGGCAGGCCGGCAGGCGGAATCGCATCCGGGTCAATAGCGCCGCAGGATCAGCTCCAGCACCAGTTTGCTGCCAAAATAGGCCAGCACCAGAAAGGAGAAGCCGCTCAACGTCCAGCGGATGGCGGTGCGACCGCGCCAGCCGAAGCGCCAGCGCCCCCACAGCAGCACGCCGAATACGCTCCAGGCGATAAACGATAACACCGCCTTGTGCGCCAGATGCTGGGCGAAGAGGTCTTCCAGAAAAAACAGACCACTGATCAGGGTGATGCTTAACAGGATGAAACCCGCGCCGATCATCTGGAACAGCAGGCTCTCCATGGTGGTCAGCGGCGGGATGCCGCGCAGAAAACCGCCGGGCAAACGGCGCCGCAAGCGGTGATCCTGAATCGCCAGCAATACCGCTTGCACTGCGGCCAATGTCAGCAGTGAATAGGCGAGAATGGCAATGAGAATGTGCAGTTCCAATGGCCACCGGTCAATGTCGGCCACAATCCGTTCGGCGGGAAACAGCAGGCCGAGAACCAGCGTCAGGGCGGCGAACGGCAATACGGGAATGCCGAGATTCTCGACCGGACGGAATATGGCCGCCGCCAGCAGTACTGCCCCGATCAGCCAGCCGGTGCAAGACAGCGCGTTGAAGAAACCAAGATTCAGGCCGATGGGCTGGAACACGGTTTGAGCCAGGATCAGGGCGTGCAGCAGCGCCGCGCCCCAGCCCGGCATCAGCGCGCCGCCCTTGGACAGGGTGATGCTGCGGCCGGCGCGAGCCAGTCGCAATGCCAGCAGACCGCCAGAGAGCAGATAGAGCAGGGCGGACAGGCTGCCGATGATCGCGTTCATGGTGGATTCCGCACGGTGATTTCCTCTTGCAGCAATCATGGCATGGAACGAAGGCGGCTTGAAGCGCGCTGATTCCCCTATAATCCGGCTTATTCCGACCGCATCGAGAGTGGAACCCGCATGTTTGAAAATCTCAGCGAGCGCTTGTTGCGCACCATCAAAAATCTGCGCGGCCAGGGTCGCCTGACCGAAGACAACATCAAGGATGCCCTGCGCGAGGTGCGGATGGCGCTGCTGGAAGCGGATGTGGCGCTGCCGGTGACGCGGGATTTGATCGCCCGGGTGCGCGAACGGGCCGTCGGCCAGGAGGTGCTGCTCAGCCTGACCCCCGGCCAGGTGCTGATCAAGATCGTTCACGAAGAACTGATCCGGGTGATGGGCGAGGCCAATGCCGAACTGAACCTGCGGACCCAGCCGCCGGCGGTGGTGCTGATGGCCGGCCTGCAAGGCTCCGGCAAAACCACCAGCGTCGCCAAGCTGGCCCGCTGGCTGAAGGAGCGTCAGCATAAGAAAACGCTGGTGGTGAGCTGCGACGTGTACCGACCCGCCGCGATTGAGCAGTTGCGTAAATTGGCCGACGAGGTTGGCGCCGAGTTCTTCCCCAGCGCGTCCGACCAGGCTCCCGAAGAGATTGCCCGCCAGGCGCTGGAACACGCCCGCCGCCACGGCATAGAGGTGTTGATTGTGGATACTGCCGGTCGCCTGCATGTGGATCAGGAGATGATGGCGGAAATCCAGCGCTTGCACGCCGCGCTCGATCCCATCGAAACCCTGTTCGTGGTGGACAGCATGACCGGCCAGGACGCCGCCAACACCGCGCAGGCGTTTAACGCCGCCCTGCCGCTGACCGGCGTGGTGCTGACCAAGACCGACGGCGATGCGCGTGGCGGCGCGGCGCTGTCCATTCGCCGGATCACCGGCAAGCCGATCAAATTCCTCGGCGTCGGCGAGAAAACTGCGGCGCTGGAGCCGTTTTTCCCCGACCGGGTGGCGTCCCGCATCCTCGGTATGGGCGATGTGTTGGGCCTGGTCGAGGAGATGGAGCATAAGGTTGACAAGGAAAAGGCGCTCAAGCTGGCCCAGAAGGTTCAGAAGGGCAAAGGCTTCACTCTGGAGGATTTCCGCGAGCAGATGGAACAGATGATGAATATGGGCGGGATCGCCAGCCTGCTGGACAAGATGCCGGGGTTTAACGCGGCGGCGGGAGCGATCAAGGATCAGGCAGCGGACAAGGAAGTCAAGCGCCTGATCGCCATCATCAATTCCATGACGCCGCAGGAGCGGCGGGTTCCCGACCTCATCAAGGGTTCGCGCAAACGGCGCATCGCCGCCGGTTCCGGCACCCAGATTCAGGATGTGAACCGCCTGCTCAAGCAGTTCGATCAGGCCCAGAAAATGATGAAGAAGATGAAAGGTGGCGGCATGATGAAGATGCTGCGCGGCTTGCAGGGCAAGCTGCCGATGGGCGCGATGCCCTCGTTCAAGCCCAAGTCGTAGCTGGGGGTTGAGCATGACTCTGATTCGCACTCTTGCCCGCGAACTCGCCGTTCAGGAACGCCAGATCGAAGCTGCCGTCGCCCTGCTGGATGGCGGCGCGACGGTGCCGTTCATCGCCCGCTACCGCAAGGAAGTCACCGGCGGGCTGGATGACACGCAATTGCGTCTGCTGGAAGAGCGGCTCGGCTATCTGCGCGAACTGGAGGAGCGGCGCGGCGTGATTCTCGCCAGCATCCGCGAGCAGAATCTGCTGACCGCCGAACTGGAAACCGCGATTCTCGCCGCCGATGCCAAAACCCGGCTGGAGGATTTGTACCTGCCCTACAAACCCAAGCGCCGCACCAAGGCGCAGATCGCCCGCGAAGCCGGTTTGGTCCCGCTCGCCCATAGCCTGCTGAACGATCCGGCGCAGACGCCCGAACACGCCGCTACCGCCTTTGTGGATGCCGGGCGCGGCGTGCCGGATGCGAAAGCGGCGCTGGACGGCGCGCGGCAAATCCTGATGGAGGACTTCGCCGAAAACGCTGAACTGCTGGCGCAGTTGCGCGACTATCTCTGGGACAACGCGGTGCTGCACGCGCAACTGGTTGAAGGCAAAGCGGAAGAAGGCGCCAAGTTCCGCGATTATTTCGATTACCGCGAAGCGTTCCGTCAGATTCCTTCCCATCGTGCCCTGGCGCTGTTCCGGGGCCGCAATGAGGGCGTGTTGCAACTGACCTTGGAACTCGGCGATCCCGCTGCGCCCGGTCCCGACCCTGGTGAACGGCGGGTTGCCGCTCAGTTTGGCATCCGCGATCAGGGCCGGCCCGCCGACGCCTGGCTGCGGGAAACCGCCCGCTGGGCCTGGAAGGTCAAGCTGCTGCCGCATCTGGATACCGAGATCAAGCAGCGGTTGCGCGAAGCCGCCGAGGAAGAAGCGATCCGGGTGTTCGCCCACAATCTGCGCGATCTGCTGCTGGCCGCGCCCGCTGGCGCCCGCCCGACCTTGGGCCTCGATCCCGGTCTGCGCACCGGGGTCAAGGTCGCCGTGGTGGATGCGACCGGAAAACTGGTCGAAACCGCTACGATTTATCCGCACGTCCCGCGTAATCAATGGAACGAGAGCCTGTATGCGCTGGCTGAATTATGCCGTCGGCATCGAGTGGAGTTGATCAGCATTGGCAACGGCACCGCTTCGCGTGAAACCGACCGACTGGCGACGGAGTTGATGCAGCGCCATCCCGAACTGCGCTTGCACAAGCTGGTGGTGTCGGAAGCGGGCGCTTCGGTGTATTCCGCCTCCGAGCTGGCGGCGCGGGAATTCCCCGAAGTGGACGTCTCGCTGCGCGGGGCGGTGTCCATCGCCCGTCGGCTGCAAGATCCGCTGGCGGAACTGGTCAAGATCGAACCCAAGGCCATCGGCGTCGGTCAGTATCAGCACGATGTCAGCCAGACCCGGCTGGCGCGGATGCTGGATGCGGTGGTCGAGGATTGCGTGAACGCGGTCGGGGTGGATGTGAATACCGCCTCGGCGCCGCTCCTGGCGCGAGTCGCCGGCCTGAATGCAACATTGGCCCGCAACATCGTCGACTATCGGGACGTGAACGGCCCGTTTCGGCGGCGCGAACACTTGTTGAAAGTAACGCGGCTGGGCGACAAGACCTTCGAGCAGGCCGCCGGGTTCCTGCGCATTGTCAATGGCGACCATCCGCTGGATCGCTCTGCGGTCCATCCCGAAGCCTATCCACTGATCGAACGCATTCTCACTGCCAGCGGGCGTGGCTTGCACGAAGTGCTGGGCAACGCCGCATTTCTGAAGACGCTCGAACCCGCCCGCTTCACCGATGAGCGCTTCGGCCTGCCGACGGTGCGCGACATTCTGGCGGAACTGGAGAAGCCGGGCCGTGATCCCCGCCCGGAATTCAAGACCGCCGCATTCAAGGAAGGCGTGGAAAAGCTGGCGGATTTACAGACGGGGATGGTGCTGGAAGGGATCGTGACCAACGTCGCCAATTTCGGCGCGTTCGTGGACATCGGCGTGCATCAGGATGGACTGGTGCATATTTCGGCGCTGGCGGATCGCTTCGTGAAAGACCCGCGCGAGGTGGTAAAAGTCGGCCAGGTGGTGAAAGTGAAGGTGCTGGAAGTGGACCTGAAGCGGCAGCGCGTCGCGCTGACCCTGCGGCTCCGTTGAGTGTTTTTGGCGCATCACCGACCCCTACAGCTTATGCGTCTCCGGCGCGCAGCCCCGCTCCCGATATTGCTTGAACCGCGCGCGCGACTGCGCCAGCACCTCCGGGCGCTGATCCACCAGTTCCACTACTCGCTCGAAGCGCTCAAAGCCTTCGGGCAAGGCATCGGTGCAATTGATCAGCACTTGCGCGGCCACTTCCGCCGGCGGGGCGGTTCCGATCAACACCGGCGAACCTTCCGTTCCTGTCAGTGGATAGCGCTCATGCGGGACAAAACTGTCCTGGCGAAAAGTCCACAGCAGATCGTCCAGCATGGCCGCCCGCGCCTCGGACGACGCGAACAGATAGACGGTATGGCCGAGGCGGTACGCCTTGTCGGCCAGCCGACAGGCCAGCAAGGATCGACCTTTCTCCTGATGATCGGGCAGCACGTAGAAATCAATGCGCGGCACGCCCGTCCTCCCGCTCGGTTTCGGCCACCCGATCCAGCAGATATTGCGTCAGCAACGGCACCGGTCGCCCGGTCGCGCCTTTGGCCTTACCGGTTTTCCAGGCGGTGCCAGCGATATCCAGATGCGCCCAGTGGAATTTCCTGGCAAAGCGCGACAGGAAACAGGCGGCGATAATGGCGCCCCCGTCCCGATTGCCGGCGACATTGGCCATGTCGGCGAAATTGCTGTCCAGCGCCTCTTGATAATCCTCCCACAGCGGCAGTTCCCACACCCGGTCGCAGGTGGCATGACCGGCGGCTTGCAGCGCGTGCGCCAGCGGCGGATGGTTGCTGAACAGGCCATGGGGATGACGGCCCAGGGCGATGATGCAGGCCCCGGTCAAGGTGGCAATATCCACCACCGCCGCCGGTTCGTCGCGCTCGGCATAGGTCAGGGCGTCGCACAGGATCAGCCGACCCTCGGCGTCGGTGTTGAGAATTTCAATGGTCTGGCCGGACAGGCTGGTCACGATATCGCCCGGTCGGCTGGCGCGCCCACCGGGCATATTTTCCACCGCCGGAATCAGCCCGATCACATTCAGCGGCAGTCGCAATTCGGCGCAAGCCCGCAATGTCCCCAGCACGCTGGCCGCCCCGCACATGTCGTACTTCATCTCATCCATGCCCTCGCCGGGCTTGAGCGAGATGCCGCCGGTGTCAAAAGTCACGCCTTTGCCAACCAGCATATAAGGCTTGCGCGCTGCTCCGTGGCGGTAGTCCAGCCGGATCAGCTTGGCCGGTTGCGCGCTGCCCCGGCTCACCGCCAGCAATGCGCCCATGCCCAGGCGCTCCATGTCCGCCTCTTCCAGCACCTCGACCCGCAGCNNTTGCCCAGATCCTTGGCCAGCCTGACCCCGGCGGCAATGGCGATCCCCTGGCGCACCGCCTGTTCACCCTCCGGCAGTTCCCGCCGCCGGGGCACGCTGAGTATAATTTTGCGCAATGGCCGACGCGGCGTATCCTTCCTGCTCTTGAGCGCGTCGCACCGATACCGCGCCGTCTCGACCGCTTCAACCATCTGGCGGATTTTCCAGTCGGTTTCGCGACCCTTGACGGCGAGATCGGTCAGATAGACCACCGCTTCAGTCGCGCCCGTCTCATTCAGCGCAGTCGCGGCATGACTCGCAATCTGGCGGAAGCGGCGATCATCGAGGTCGCGTTCCTTGCCGCAACCGATGAGCAATACCCGCTCGCAGAGCGCATCGGCCAGGTTGAACAGCAGCAGCGATTGACCGGCCTTGCCTTCCAGGTCGCCCCGGCGCAGTAACGTGCTGAGAACGCCGTTGTAGACCGCGTCGAACTGCTCGGCGGCCGGCGCCAGCCGCCGGGATTCGTAAACACCCAGCACCAAGCAGGCGGTGCGCTGTTTTTCTGGATTGCCGCTCTTGACCACGAATTCCATCAGTGGGCTACTCCCGGTTTCGATAGGGGTTTCTGGCTCCCAGGCCGGAGCCTGGGAACGGAAATTCCGATGAGTGTAGCCGGAAATTGCACCACCTCACAGTTTGCGCCGAGGAGTGCCATCGGGCATGCCTTCCATCATTGATCGTTATCTGATCCGCGAAATCGGCTTGACCGTGCTGGCGACGGTACTGGTTCTGCTGGCCATCGTACTCAGCCATCGCCTTGCGAGTTACCTGAGCAAGGCCGCCAGTGGCCTGCTGGCCCGCGATGCCATCTTTCTACTGCTGGGCTTGCAGGCGGTTTACTTCCTGGTCGTGCTGACGCCGCTGGCGTTTTTGTTGAGCATCATGCTGACTTTGGGACGTCTGTACCGTGATCACGAGATGATCGTGCTGGCGGCCTGCGGCTATGGTCCCCTGTCGTTATATCGTGCGGTGTTCCTGCTGGCGGCCCCGCTGTCCCTGCTGACCGCCGGGCTGTCGTTCCTGCTGATCCCGGCGATCATGGAGTTGCAGTTCGACGTGCTGGCCAAGGCGCGCAAGGAAGCTGAGGTGTCGATGTTCGCGCCGGGCACATTCCGGGAAGTGCTGAACGGTCGGCATGTGGTCTACATCGGCGCCCTGGATGAGCGCGAATTGCGCCATGTCTTCATCCAGAGCCGCGAGCCGGACGGTTCCCTCAGCATCACCACCGGCGCGCAGGGTCGGCAGGAAACCAGCGAGGAGGGTATCCGCAACATCGTCCTTGATCGCGGTTACCGCTACCGGGGCGCCCCCGGCCAAGGCAATTACGACATGCTGCGTTTCGAGCGGGCCACGGTGCGGGTTGACACCGCGCCGCCGCCCCAGGCCTGGCTGCACCGGGAAACGCTGCCGACCCGCCAATTGCTGAATTCGAGCGATCCGGGCCATATTGCGGAATTACAGATGCGGATCAACAGCCCGATTCAGATTCTGGTGATCGCGCTATGGGCGCCGCTGCTGGCCCGCGCCCAGCCGCGTGAGGGCCGCTATGGCCGGGTGGTTGCGGCAGTGCTGATCTACGCGGTTAATTTCAATCTGGTGGGGGTGGGTGAATCCTGGCTGAGTCACGGCGTAGTCGGCGCGGCGCTCGGCCTGTGGTGGGTGCATGGGCTGTTCCTGCTGTTCGGCCTTGGCCTGCTGTTGCATGACTACTTCAATGGCCGGAGCATCCGGCTGATCTTCCGGCGCGCCACCGCCCGGACATGCGCCGCATGAAAATTCTTGATCGCTACATCTTCCGAACCGTCGCGACTACAACGGCGGTCGCTCTGCTGGTGCTGCTGCTGCTGGAATTGTTTCTGAGCCTGCTGGTGGAGCTGGAAGATGTCGGCAAGGGCTACTATGACTTCGTGGCGGCAGTGCGCTATTTGCTGCTGATCCAGCCGCAGCGCTTGTATGAGATGTTTCCAATGGCGCTGCTGGTGGGTGGTTTGCTCGGCATGGGCGCGCTGGCCAGCGGCAGCGAATTGATCGTGATGCGCGCTGCCGGGTTATCCCTGATCCGCTTGACGGGTTCCGCCTTGCAAGCGGGCTTGTTGCTGAGTCTGGCGGTGCTGGTTATTGGCGAGTTCGTCGCTCCGCCGCTGGAACAGGTCGCCCGTGAACAGCGGGCTGTGGCCAAAACCCAGAATATGGCGATTCGCGGGGGGCGTGGATTCTGGGCGCGGGACGGTGATTTTTTTCTCCATGTGCGGGCCGTGCTGCCGGGAGTGCGCCTGGTGGACATTCACATCTTCAAGATCAATCCCGACGATGCCCGGCTTGAAACCATCACTGAAGCGCAGGGCGCGCGTTACGTCGAAGGACGCTGGCTGCTGGAGGAGGTCAATCGCAGCATCCTGAACGGCGATGCGGTTCAAACCGAACATCTGGCGCAATTGTCAATCGCTTCGGCCATCAGCCCGCAAATTCTGGATGTGCTGGCAGCCGATCCCGATGAATTGTCCATCCGTGATTTGTGGATCTATGTGGATTATCTGGAAAGCAACGGACTGGACGCGCAAAGCTACCGTCTGGCGCTCTGGCGCAAGCTGCTGGCGCCGCTGGCGTATATGGCGATGCTGGTGATCGCCATGCCGTTCGTGTTCGGCCCAGGCCGCTCGTCCGGCGCCGGTCAGCGTCTGTTGATCGGATTGCTGCTGGGGCTGCTGTTCTTCCTATTCAACTACCTGCTTGGCAACGTCGTGTTGCTCTACGGCCTGCCGCCGCTGGTCGGCGCGGGTTTGCCAACCCTGCTGTTTCTGGGCGCGGGAGGGTATGCGCTGCACCGTCTGCGCTGAATGGGCGGATCAGATCACGCCTGGGCGCGGCGCAATGCGGATGCCTACCGCGATCAGCCGCGCCAACCGCTCCGCCGCATCTTCAATGAGCGCCGGCCCCGCCGCCAGACAATCCTCCAGCGTCATCGGGCGTGGAGTGGTGCTGGCGGCGGCGTCAATCCCGCTGGCGTAAATCGTCTGATAATCGCGCCCCAGACCGCCCGACAGGCACACGACCGGCACGCCGAATTCCTGAGCGACTTTGGCGATGCCCACCGGCGCCTTGCCGAACGCGGTTTGATCGTCAGTAGCGCCTTCGCCGGTGATCACCCAATCCGCCCGGCGGATCCGATCCCGCAGACCGGCGGCTTCGATGACGATCCCGATGCCGGATTGCAGACGGGCGTTGGCGAACCAGAGCAGGGCCGCGCCCAGGCCGCCTGCCGCACCGGCGCCGGGCTGCTCCGTCACATCGTGCCCGAACGTCCGGGCGGCGATGCGGCCATAGCGCCGCAAGGCGGCGTCCAGTTCAGCCACCATCGCCGATGTCGCCCCCTTTTGCGGGCCGTACACCGCCGAAGCGCCGCGAGGCCCGCACAGCGGATTATCCACATCACAAGCGACTTGCACCTGGGTTTCCCGCAACCGTGGGTCCAGGCCGCTCAGATCGATGGCCGCCAGACGATTCAGCGCCGCCCCGCCCGGCGGCAGCGATGCGCCTGCCGCGTCCAGAAATCGTGCGCCCAGCGCCTCGGCCATGCCCGCGCCGCCGTCATTGGTGGCGCTGCCGCCGATGCCGATGATCAGGCGGCGCAAGCCACGGTCCAGCGCTGCCCGGATCAGTTCGCCGACGCCACGGCTGGTGGTTATACGCGGATCGCGCCGGTCGGGCGCAACCAGCGGCAAACCGGAGGCTGCCGCCATTTCGATCACGGCGGTCGCGCCATCGCCCAGAAGGCCCCATTGCGCGATGACGGTTTCGCCCAGTGGCCCGGTGACGGCGGTTTGACAAAACGTGCCGCTGGTCGCGGCGANNGGCGCGATCACGATACGCATTCAGTGCAGGTTCCCGTGAGCATGGGGTGATTCCTCGTGGCGCGCCTTCAGCCAGCGCACCGTCCGGGTCATGGGTTCCGGTTGCAGGGTTGCGTGGCGAATGGCGAAACGNNCCGGGCACGGTCGCCAGCGCCCGCCCGACCTCTTCGGACGCGAGACCGAACGGCGTCCCTTCCATCAGCCCATGCAGGGCCTCGCGCAGCAGACGGAAGCTGGATGCCACGATCAAGACGCCGATGCCCAGCGACAGCAGCGGATCGATGGGCGTCCAGCCGGTGAAGGCGATCACGACGCCGGAAAGCAGGGCGGCCACCGAGCCGAGCAGGTCGCCGAGTACGTGCAGCAGTGCGGCGCGGGTGTTCAGGTTCCGTTCGCCCCGGCTGAGCAGCCACGCCACCCCGATGTTGATCGCCAGCCCGACGGCGGCGGCCAGCGACACCGCTTCGCCGATTACCGGTTGCGGGTCGCGCAGGCGCTGAATGGCGGAGACGGCCAGCCAGGCCACCAGGATGAGCAGGCCCAGGCTGTTGACCAGCGCCGCCAGGAATTCAGCGCGACCGAAGCCGTAGCTATGCCGGGACGAAGCCGGTCGGCGGGCCAGCCAGGCCGCCATTGCCGCCAGCGTCAGCGCGGCGGCGTCGTTGATCATGTGACCGGCGTCGGCCATCAGCGCCAGCGATCCCGCCCACCACCCCACGCCTGCCTCTACGCCGGCATAAGCCAGGGTCAAGCCGGTGGCCAGCCACAGAATACGGCCCGTCTCTTCGGGGTGACCGTGGTGCTGATGATCGTGTTCGTGACGAGGGTGCATGATGCTGAATGAATGAGTGATGTTGCTTAGCCTCAATTGTAGTCCCGAATCAAGCCCGCGCTAAAAACCCGGTTCCTGCTGCTGGAAAAAGAGTCGTACTGTGCTTCACTTAATCAATCAACCCTGTGCGGCGTCCGTCACATGCGGGCGGGACATTGGAACCATGTTGACATGGAAAGGGTTGCCGCCAAACCTTCGGACCAATGCATGCGCCGGAAAAATTCAGGCCCGCGCCAAGGTGAAGCAGCGACGGGAATTCTCCAAAGGATACTGAAAACATGATGTGTAATACTTTTAAATCGCTCAAGCTTGCGACCCCAGTTGGAGGCCGGCTGTTCAACATGGCGCATCAGTCTGTTTTTAATACTGAACGAGAGGCGGCAATATGAGCATCACAGGTTTGTTGATTTTTCTTGCAATAGGCGCGCTGGCCGGTTGGCTGGCGGGAATCCTTACCAAAGGAGGCGGTTTCGGCCTGCTGGGAAACATGATCGTTGGAATCATCGGCGCGCTGATCGGCGGCTTCCTGTTCGGGCTGCTGGGATTGGCTGCCGTCGGCCTGATTGGCTCGATTGTGACCGCGACAGTGGGCGCTGTGGTGCTGCTGTTTTTGATCGGCCTGGTCAAGAAAGCCTGAAATTTTATCCAGCCGAATCAGGCGTTTTTGTAGCAGCCTGTGATCTGAACATGCCGCTCCACCCGCGTTGCCGCTGAAATGGCGCAGGAGTCGTTGAACCTGGTCGTTAAACCTTGCTGATACGATTCCCGGATTCATCGCCGGGTCGGCAGGTTATGGGGACTGAACCTCTCGAATTGCTCTCTTGAATCCCCCAACCTCCATTGATAAGGAGTTCGTACCTTCATGAAGCATCGTGTCATTGGATATTCCGCTGGAACGCTCGCCGTCATCCTTCTCCTGGTGCCAGCCGCACAGGCTCAGGATCCCGCCCCCCGACTGCAAGACCTCGTCGGCGCACGCGGCAGCAGCGGCGAGCAGGTTCTGGAGCAGCGCGGGTATACCTTCATCAGAACGGAAAAATCCGGCAACGACAGCTACACCTACTGGCGTGAGGCGCGCACCGGGCAGTGCATCACCGTGCGCACCGCCGGGGGCCGCTACCAGTCCCTGGTCAAAGCGCCGGACTTCGATTGCAAGGGCGGCTCAGCCCATGCGGCGGCTCCAGCACAGGGATTCGACGAACACGGCAGTCGTTTCGCGACCGTGTGCGGAGTCACGGTCGATGGCAAACCCTACCGCTACAAGTGCATGGTCGAGGGCGCAGCGCCCGGTAGTCGCGGCAAGACCATCGTCCATTACCCCGACCAGAAGATAATCCTGAACTGGCGCGGCGGGAAGCGCGTGGGCGTGACGTTTGAGGGCATGAAAGTTCAGCAGACCACATTCAACACCTCCGAAGGCAATACCCAGTTCGTCTATGAAGGCAAGACATACTTTTATGTATCCGACCCCGCCGCCGCAGAAATGGAAGTGAAACACTTCCACGGCCAGTGAGATGCGCTGATCCCATGAAGGCACAACAACCGGATAACCCCATTTATGGAAAACGATCTGGAACACGATATCCGTAATCTGGCCTATCACATCTGGCAAACAGCCGGACGTGACTTCGGGCAGACGGCGCTCGACTTCTGGGCGATGGCGGAGCGGATGGTGATTGAACTGACGGCGGATTCGGCCCGTCGGACAAGCGCTGCTGCCGCCTCAGCCCTGGAGAACGCGACAACTTGGCCCTCGGCCCTGCGCGCTCTTTATTGGTATCGCATCCGCGAACTCGCCCGCTGCATGTGGTCCGCCAGCACCGAACAGCGCGAGCGCTCGATGGATTACTGGCTGGCGGCTGAAAAGCATCTGCGCCTGCTCACCGAGTCGGCGGCGGGCGTCGGCGGCGCCCACCTGGGCAGAGAGGAGGCGCTGGCCAGGATCTTCGAGACGTTCTCGCCGGCGGATTACCTGGAGCAGATTCGCAAGATGGCCTACCACCTTTGGGAGACGGCGGAGGATCAGCACCATTCAGCGATGGATTTCTGGCTGGCGGCGGAGAACCGGATCATGGAGTCGTTCACCCGCAACCGAACCGGCTAACCTGCAGGATGCCCGTTTCCCGCCATACCCGCGCAAGTGGGCATGGCGCATTCAGGGGTTTGACGCCAACCGCCTCCTGACGTTGCTGGCGATAAACGGTGTTCAGATCCGCCAGCCGATCCGTGATGTTGCGTTCGGCGGCCTGCATCGCCGGCAGTCGGCTGGCGTGTTCGCTGGCCGGCGGCTCGGCGCAGACCCGAAACAGCTCCACGAAAAACCACTCCCGCAGCAGCACGGCCAGCACTTCATTGAACCGGCCACACAAGCCATGATCGGAACCAAATGCGATGACGCCGGTCAGCGGTTGGCCACAGGGCGGCGCTGGGTTCCAGCATCGGCAGTTCTTCACATGTAATAATATAAAAATCATGTAGTTGCGTAGAATGAAGCACGAAGTATCCGATGAAAAATAGAGCTTCTGGTAGTCCGCGTTATGATCAATCAAGCACTTGAAGAAGATTTTGCTTCGGATACTTCCTCACCGCTTACAAAGTAAAGCCAAATAAAATCAATTGGTTATTTATCACTATATGTGCAGGACCACCTTGAGCATAACGCTGAAAGCAGGGCGCGGGTAAACTGAAGATAATGATTATCTATTGAATTATAATGCTTTTATTTGCACGAAACTGGAGCGTACTGCGGCTCTAATCCTGGTTTTTAGAGCAAGAGGGTGCGTCGACCACAGGACTTCTAGCGACGAATCGCTCTAATCGGCATAAGATTACCGGGAATCTTGCTACAACCGTCACCATGGCGGTTCGTCCTTCTCTGACTGGAGATGATCATGAATGTTGATAGTTTGCCGGGTTCAAGCGCACGTCATCCCGATCTGGACTGGAGCCAGATCCGGGAGACTATTCTCATGCTGGCACTGGGCGTGGCCCAGATCGAGATGTCAATGCGCGACAGCGATGGATCGGTGGAGGTGCTGAGCAATTCGTTCACCTCCATGATTGGGCAAGTCAAGATGATCGAAAGGATCGCCGCCGGCCTGCCGGATACGGCGGAAATTGCGGATGCCAAAATATCCATGGTCGGTAGCTGCGACACCATCGGTGAAATGATGCGCGCCGCCATTGTCGCTTTTCAGTTCTATGACAAGCTGACTCAGCGCCTGAGCCACGTCAGCTCCAGCCTGGGGACGCTGGCGGATTTGGTCTCCGATTCGCGGCGACTGTACAACCCGTATGAATGGATGGGCATGCAGGAAAAAATCAGGTCCCGCTACACTATGGAAGAAGAACGCCTGATGTTCGAGGCGGTGATGCAGGGCAAGACCGTCAAGCAGGCGCTGGCGATCTATATGCAGGCCATCGAGGAGAAAAAGCAGAAAGCGGTTGCCAGCGGTGGCGGTGGCGCTGCTGATGACGATGATATCGAGATGTTCTGAACCGTACCCATCGGCTTGATGGCGTTGAACTGGCGACGCAAGGCCGCTTCATTCGGCTTTTCGTTCGCCTCCAATTGCCGTTGCCATTCGGCCAGCGCCCAGTTAGAGGCGAAGCAGGACGCGCCGACGCACCCACTGCCGGAACAGCGCTTCCTGAATCTTGTTGGGTTTGAGTTCGATGCGATGGGTCAGGACTGGTTCGCACGCCAACGCCTCCAGCGCCCGTTTCACCCGATGTTCCACCGCCCGTCGCCCATACAACCGGGCGCATAATAAGGTTACCGGCGCCGCAGGGTGCCTCTCTAACAAAATCAATGGCTTGCTGAATAGAACTAGCACCACTGGTTATTAAGAGTTACGCAGTTGCTGTTAAGG
>DEHY01000007.1:4232-6767 GCA_002352185.1 Competibacteraceae bacterium UBA2788 | reverse complement strand
GACCAGCAAGGCCCGACCGCCGGCAAGTACATCGCCGACAAGGTCAAGCCCAAGAAGCTGGCGATCATCCACGACAAGCAGCAGTACGGCGAGGGCATCGCCAAGGAAGTGGACAAGACCGTCAAGGCCGCCGGTATCACGCCCGTGTTGTTCGAGGGCATCAGCAAGGGCCAGACCGACTTCTCGGCGCTGATCACCAAGATGAAGAAGGAGGGAGTGGATTTCGTCTACTACGGTGGCTATCACCCGGAACTGGGCCTGCTGCTGCGGCAATCCAAGGAGCAGGGCTTCACCGCCAAGTACATGGGACCGGAAGGCGTGGGTAACAAGGACATCAGCGCCATCGCCGGCCCGGCCTCGGAAGGCTTGCTGGTGACGTTGCCCGCCGATTTCAGCACCGACCCGGCCAACGCTGCGCTGGTGAAGGCTTTCAAGGACAAGAAACAGGATCCCAGCGGCCCGTTCGTAATGCCCGCCTACGCGGCGGTGCAGATCATCACTGACGCCATCAAGGGCGCCAAAACCGAGGATGCGGTCAAGCTGGCCGACTATATCCGCAAGAACAGCTTCCAGACGCCCATTGGCAAAGTGGCGTTCAAGGAGAACGGCGACCTGAAGGCCTTCGAGTTCGTCATCTTCACCTGGCACGCCGACGCCACCAAGACGCCGGTCAAATAGAGGCGAATCGCCGGGCAAGGGTCAACTTTAATCCTTGCCCTTTGATTTTCACGGCGCCCCACGGGTGTGCCTGGTTTCCCACCACTTCAGACGCGGCGCCTATGTCCGGTTTCTCCCTCCTTGAATTCATCCAGCAGATCATTAACGGCCTGACCCTGGGCAGCATCTACGCCCTGATCGCCATCGGCTACACCATGGTGTATGGCATCATCGGCATGATCAATTTCGCCCACGGCGAGATTTACATGATCGGCGCTTACGTCGGCCTGCTGGTCATCACTGCGCTGGGGTTGTTCGGCGTGGACAGCATCTCGCTGGTGCTGCTGGCGACGCTGGCGATCAGCATTTTAGTCACCGCCTCCTACGGCTGGACCGTGGAGCGGCTGGCGTATCGGCCCTTGCGCGGCAGTCCGCGACTGGTGCCGCTGATTTCCGCCATCGGCGTTTCGATCTTTCTGCAAAACTACGTTCAACTCGGTCAGGGCGCACGTGATGTATCGATGCAGCCGGTGCTGATCGGCGGTTGGCGCTTCGGCCCGGACGGCGGTTTTCAGGTCTATCTGTCCTACATGCAAGTGCTGATCGCGGCAGTCACGGTGGTGTTCATGACCGGCCTGACCCTGTTTATCGCCCGCTCGCGGATGGGCCGCGCCTGCCGCGCCTGTTCCGAAGATCGGGCCATGGCCAACCTGCTCGGCATTGACACCGACCGGGTGATCGCCCTCACCTTCGTGCTGGGCGCGGCGCTGGCGGCGGTGGCCGGAGTGCTGGTCAGCCTGTACTACGGCCTGGTCAATCCCTTCATCGGCTTCATCGCCGGGCTGAAAGCCTTCACGGCAGCGGTGCTGGGCGGCATCGGCAGCATTCCGGGGGCGATGCTGGGGGGCATTGTGCTGGGGCTGGCGGAGAGCTTCGCTTCGGCCTACCTGCAAAGCGAATACAAGGATGTCGTAGCCTTCGCCCTGCTGATCGGGGTGCTGCTGGTGCGGCCTACCGGCCTGCTGGGGCGCCCGGACATCGAGAAGGTGTAAGCCATGCGCCGCGTCCTGCCGGAAGCCTTGCTGGCGGCGGTATTGACCGCCCTGTTAGTCACCCCTATTTTCGGTCTGCGCATCCATGTGGATGGAGTCAACGTCTCACTGAACCGCAACCCGACCCCCGTCATCCTCGCCGTCGTGATCGTCTTTCTGCTGCGGCTGTTCCGCGAACCGCTGCGGCAGGCGTGGACCAAATTGCGGATCCCGACGCCTTGGCGGGACAACGCCATCACCGCTGCACTGCGCCGGACCAGGCAGCAGCCGCGCTATCAAACCGCATTCTGGGCGCTGTGCCTAATCGCCGCCGTCATCTGGCCGTTCACCGCCTCACGCGGCGCGGTGGACGTGATGACCCTGGCCCTGATTTACGTGATGCTGGGGCTGGGCCTGAACATCGTGGTCGGCTTCGCCGGTCTGCTGGTGCTGGGCTACGCCGCGTTCTACGCCGTCGGCGCCTACGCCTACGCCCTGCTGGCGCAACATTTTGGCCTGTCGTTCTGGCTGGGCCTGCCCATTGCCGGGGCGCTGGCGGCGCTGACCGGATTTCTGCTGGGTCTGCCGGTGNNGGCAACATTCCGCGCCCGACTTTGTTCGGGCTGGAATTCAGTCGCCGGCCCAGCGAAGGTAGCGCCGCCTTCCATGAGTTTTTCGGCATCGACTACAGCGGCGATCACGCTGTGATCTTCCTGTATCTGCTGGGGCTGGCGCTGGTGCTGCTGATCCTGTTCGTGATCAACCGCCTGCTGCGAATGCCGCTGGGCCGGGCCTGGGAAGCGTTGCGCGAGGATGAGATCGCCTGCCGCTCGCTGGGTTTGAATCC
>DEHY01000007.1:259-4127 GCA_002352185.1 Competibacteraceae bacterium UBA2788 | reverse complement strand
CAGGGCCTGTTGCCCGCCTCGCGGCCCCGACTGGAATTGCCGGAACACTCGGAGGCGTCGCGATGAGTCTCGAATTAAGCAGGAGTCCCGTTGCCGAACCGGGGCATCGCCCGCTGCTGGAAGTTCGCAACCTCAGTATGCGGTTCGGCGGGCTGCTGGCGGTGGATAACGTCAATTTCGAGGTGCGCCGCGACCAGATTTTCGCCATTATCGGTCCTAATGGCGCGGGTAAAACCACGGTGTTCAATTGCGTCGGCGGTTTCTACCGGCCCACCACCGGTACGGTGGCGCTGGACGGTCAGCCGCTCCATCACTTGCCCAGTCACCGCATCGCCCGAATCGGGCTGGTGCGCACCTTCCAGAATGTGCGGCTGTTCAAGACCATGACCGTGGTCGAAAACCTGCTCATCTCGCAGCATGTCCAGTTGGAAACCCGGCTGCTGTCCGGTCTGTTCAAAACCCCGAAATACCGCCGCGCCGAAGCCGAGGCGCTGGAGCGGGCGGCGTTCTGGCTGGAAAAAGTGGGTCTGCTGGCGGTCGCCAACCGCGAAGCCGGCAATCTGGCCTACGGCCAGCAACGACGGCTGGAAATCGCCCGCTGCATGATCACCCATCCCAAGGTGCTGATGCTGGATGAGCCGGCGGCGGGTCTGAATCCGCAGGAGACCCGCGATCTGGACCGGCTGATCAACGAGCTGCGCGCTGAACATGATGTGGCGGTGCTGCTGATCGAACACGACATGAGCCTGGTGATGGGCATTTCCGACGAGATTCTGGTGATGGAGTACGGTCGGCCCATCGCCACCGGCGCGCCTGCCGAAATTCGCCGCGATCCGCGCGTCATCAAAGCCTATCTGGGAGAAGAGTGATGATGCTCAAACTGGACTGCGTCCACACCTTCTACGGCCAGATCGAGGCGCTTAAAGGCGTGTCGCTGGAGGTTCATCCCGGCGAGATCGTGACCCTGATCGGGGCCAACGGCGCGGGCAAAAGCACCCTGTTGCTGACGATTTGCGGTTCGCCACACGCGACCAACGGCAGCGTCAGCTTTGAAGGGCAGGATATCACCCACAAGCCGACGCACGTCATCATGCAATGCGGGCTGGCGCTGGTGCCGGAGGGGCGGCGCATCTTCCCCGGCCTGACCGTGCAGGAAAATTTGCAGATGGGCGGCTTTTTCGCCGACAAGGCGCGGCTGGAAACGGATCTGGAGCGGGTGTTTGCGCTGTTTCCGCGCCTGAAGGAACGACGCGGGCAACGCGGCGGCACCCTGTCCGGCGGCGAGCAGCAGATGCTGGCGATTGGCCGGGCGCTGATGAGCCGGCCCAATCTGCTGCTGCTGGATGAACCATCGCTGGGACTGGCGCCGATCATCATCGCCCAGATCTTTCAGATTTTGAAAGAAATCCGCGCAGAAGGCGTAACCATTTTCCTGGTGGAGCAGAATGCCCACCGCGCCCTGCAACTGGCCGACCGGGGTTATGTGCTGGAAAATGGCCGCATCGTGCTGGCCGACAGCGGCGCCAATCTGCTGGCGAATGACCAGGTGCGGAAGGCGTATCTGGGAGGTTAAACCACGCCGCCCCGGTTATGGAAAAGGACCGGGGCGGGAGAAGGTCGCGCCAGGATCAGGCGATTTCGTCGAGTACGGCCTGCACCCGCTGCCCGATCTCATCAATCGTTCCGGTGCCTTTCACGACGCGCAGCAGGCCCTTGCGGGTGTAATACTCAATCAGCGGTGCGGTTTTCTCCTCAAACACCCGCAACCGGTTGCGAATGGTCGCTTCATTGTCATCGGCGCGACCGCGCCCCAGCAGACGTTTAACGATCTCCTCGTAATCCACCTCGAAAAACAACACCAGATCGAGCGGCTGGCTGATCCGGTCCAGGATTTCGTCCAGGGCCTGAGCCTGCGCCAGATCACGCGGGAATCCGTCCATCATGAAGCCCTTGGGGTTAGTCCTGGCGAGGGTTTGCAGCCCGCGCTCGATCATGCCCAGCACGATGTCGAACGGCACCAGATTGCCGGCGTCCATGTGCGGTTTGGCTCGCAAGCCCAACTCAGTGCCGGCGGCCACCTCGGCGCGCAATAGATCGCCCGTAGCGACCGTGGCGACCCCGTAACGGGCGATGATGGCGTCGGTTTGGGTTCCCTTGCCGGAGCCGGGGGCGCCTAGCAGAACGATTCTCATAGTGATTTCACTCTCATAATTTTGGCAGGAACAATATAGGGAGTCCGGCTGGAAATCCGGTAAGGGTCGAATCTCTCTTGCGCATTCACTGGGTCGGCGTGAGGGAACGATCCCGGTGGAAGGATGCCCGCTCGCGGTTCGCGACTGTGGCTGTCAAGCATTCGGCCTTGTTGTAGTATAGGCACTCTTTCTTCCATCAACCGCTGTACGAAAGGACAACGCCATGATTCTGGACAGAGTGGCCGCCGGTCATAATCTCCCCGATGAATTTAATGTCATCATCGAAATACCGGCGCATTCGGATCCAGTCAAGTACGAGGTGGATAAAGAGACTGGCGCACTGTTTGTGGATCGTTTTATGATTGCTGCGATGCACTATCCTTGCAACTACGGTTATATTCCGCACACCCTGGGCGAGGACGGCGATCCGCTGGATGTGATGGTGGTGGCTCCGCTGCCGGTCATCAGCGGTTGCGTGGTGCGCTGTCGGCCTTTGGGTGTGCTGAGGATGACCGACGAGCAGGGCGGTGACGCCAAGGTGCTGGCGGTGCCGATCAAGAAGGAATGCGCTCTGTATGATCTCATCGAATCGGTTGAGCAGATGCCTCAGGCGCAACTGAACCAGATCGCCCATTTTTTCCAGCATTACAAGGATCTGGATTCCGGCACATGGGTCCAGCTTGACGGCTGGGGCGGTGTGGAGGAAGCCAAGACCGAGATCTTGCTGAGCGTGGAACGCCACAATAACAGCCACCCATGAGTCAAGCGGTCGTTTTCAGGCTTTGCCGATGCTCCCACGCATTCGATTTAACAACCGAGATTGTCTTGGCTTCAGCATGGCCTATTCTTTAGGAACGTGCGGCGCGCCAGGTACGGATCTTTCCCGCAGGATCTCCGGCATGGCGCGTCACCGCCCATCAGCGTGCGCCATGTCCGCCGAGAAAATCTTTTTTAATCAACGACAACGAGCAGAACGAGGAGGAACTATGCAGTCCATTGATCTACTCCCGGGAGGGTTCACGCCATGGTAACGATCAGCTTGATCGTCGCGTTGCTTTGCGCTGTGGGCGCCCTGATTTACGGTGTCCAGTCGATCCAGTGGGTGTTGTCCAAGGATGCGGGCAACGCCCGGATGCAGGAAATCGCTGCTGCCGTCCAGGAAGGCGCCCGCGCTTACCTGAACCGGCAGTACACCACCATTGCCGTGGTGGGCATCATCATTGGCGCGGTGATCTTTTTCACCTTGGGCGCGCTATCTGCGATTGGTTTTGCGATTGGCGCCATCTGCTCGGGCGCTGCCGGTTACATTGGCATGTACGTTTCGGTGCGCGCCAACGTCCGCACCGCCCAGGCCGCACATGACGGTCTGAACGCGGCGCTGGAAGTCGCCTTTCGCGGCGGCGCCATCACCGGGATGCTGGTGGTCGGCCTCGGCTTGCTCGGCGTAGCCGGCTACTACGTGCTGCTGTACCTGTTCACCGGCGCTGCTCCCGATCTCGGCCCGCTGGTCGGATTGGGCTTCGGCAGCTCGCTGATCTCGATTTTCGCCCGGCTGGGCGGCGGCATCTTCACCAAGGGCGCAGACGTCGGCGCTGATCTGGTCGGCAAGGTCGAAGCCGGCATTCCCGAAGACGATCCGCGCAATCCGGCGGTGATCGCCGACAACGTCGGCGACA
>DEHY01000007.1:0-139 GCA_002352185.1 Competibacteraceae bacterium UBA2788 | reverse complement strand
GGTCTCTGGGGTTCGGCGCTGGTGGGACTGGCTCTGACCGCCGCCATGGTGGTCTTCACCGAATACTATACCGCCACCGAGTTCAGTCCGGTGCAGAAGCTGGCGGAAGCCTGCACCACCGGTCATGCCACCAACATCA
>DEHY01000121.1 GCA_002352185.1 Competibacteraceae bacterium UBA2788 | reverse complement strand
GTCAACTCATCACGGGCAGGATGTCCGTGCTATATCCACAACCCATTTAGGATTGCGATATATTCAGCGTCATTGCAAAAAAACTGAACTGCACGCCATCAACTTTGGACAGCAAACAGCGACAAACAGGATCGCCATATCCATCCAACTGTGGATAATGGCAACCATTGCGCCAATGAAAAGCGGGGATTTATGAAAAACTTCGGAGAATTGATCGCCCCTTTCCAGAACTACTTCCAGATTCTGATCGCGGATACGCCAGAATTAATGGAACAGGTCCATCGAGTTCGTTATGAGGTTTTTTGCCAGGAATTTCACTTTGAGCAGGAGGAGAATTGTCCGGGCGGCCTAGAGCGGGATGAGTATGACGACCAGGCGATTCACTTCCTGATCATGCACCGGAGCAGCGCCCTGCCGGCGGGTTGCGTCCGCCTGATCCAGACCCGCCCCGCCGATCCAGACGCGCTGTTGCCCATTGAACGCTACTGTGCAGCCAGCCTGGCTCCAGGGGAGGGACATCCCAGCCGGATGTCGCGGAGCGGCCTGTGCGAAATCTCGCGCCTGGCCGTCTCTGGACGCTTTCGCAAACGTCGCGGCGAATCCGGATCACCGCTGGGCGCCAGCGAAGGCATACAGGTGGATGACGAAGTCGAATACCGCATTTTTCCCCTGCTGAGTTTCACCCTCTTTCTGGCTGTACTCTCCATGTCCGTTATTACTCGGCGCCGCGACAGCCTTGCCATGATGGAACCGTGGTTGGCGCGGCATCTACAGCTCATGGGCTTTTCGTTTCGCCAGATTGGCGATGTCACCGATTATCACGGCGCGCGTGCGGCTTTCCACTACACGCTGGACCAGGCGCTGACTGACAAGGAGCGCCGTCCGATGCTGCGCCAATTGTTCGATCTCATCGACCCGCTCATCGAAGCGGAAGCGCGGCGAACAGGGCTGGTTCGCCAATAGGAAAACCGGACTGGGTTGGGCGCGTCCGTAAGGTTGGCATTTCCGAAGCGCCGCTTTAGACTGTGCCGCGCACTTGCGCGAACCGTAACTACAAGGGAGTCCGATTCCGTGGAGATGAAAAACATCGGCCAAATGCTCCGGTCATTCCGGGATGATTTGCCCAGTAACAGCAGGACAGCCGCTGCGATTGATCGGAGCGCCAGCCTGGAGGAAATTTCCGGGCTGGCCGAGGAGGAAGGCCTGCACAAGCTGGCCTCGGTGCTGTTTGAAGCTGAGCAGGAAGCCTTGCGGGACGGATCAGAGACCGTTGAGGACGCAATGGAGGCTACTGAGACGTTCCTGCATGAGGCGCGCAAGGATTTGCCCGAAGGCAGCCGAACGGCGGCGGCGATTGATCGCGGCGCTTCCTGGGAGGAAATCTCCGAGCTGGCGGAGGAAGAAGGCTTGCATCAGATCGCCTCAGTATTGTTCGAAGCCGAACAGGAACAATTGCGCACCCCCTTATGAAACGTTTCGTCAAGGTTCTGCTGCAAAATCCCGGCGCCGCTTCGCTGGCGTTATTTACCCGGGAAATCTGGGCGAATCCGCGGGCCATGGGCGCCGCCTGCCCCAGCACGCCCTCGCTGGCAAGCGGTATGGCGTCGTGGGTGCCGCTGGATCAGGAGGGATGGGTAGTGGAACTGGGGGGAGGAACCGGAGCGGTCACAACCGCGCTGCTCAAGCATGGAGTGCCCCCGTGGAAACTGGTGGTCGTGGAGCGCTCGCCGACGCTGGCCAGCCACCTGCGCCAGCGATTTCCGCAATTGCGCGTCATCCAGGGCGACGCCGCGCAACTGACGCAATTACTGGGTCATGACCGTACGCATGGCATTAGCAGCATCGTGTCCAGCTTGCCCTTGCGCTCACTGCATCCCGCTACCACCCGTGCGATCAGCCATCAGTTCGAGATGCTGATCAAATCCGGCGGCCTGCTGATTCAATTTACCTATGACTTGCGCGGCACCCGCGCCCGGCTGTTGCCCTGTTTCCGGCGGGTGTCGAGCAAGATCGTCTGGAGCAATCTGCCGCCGGCGCGAGTGGAAGTGTTCGAGCGGGAATAAACGCCCCGACGCCTACTTCCGGGCGGCGCGCTCCAGTTCCGCCGCCTGTTCCGCCTGGATTGCGGTCAGGGCGATGGTAAACACAATGTCTTCCACCAGCGCTCCCCGCGACAGATCGTTCACCGGCTTGCGCAAGCCCTGTAGCATCGGGCCGATGCTGATCACGTCGGCGCTGCGCTGCACCGCCTTGTAAGTGGTGTTGCCGGTGTTGAGATCGGGGAAGATGAACACGGTGGCCCGCCCCGCCACCTGACTGTCCGGCGCTTTGCTCTGCGCCACATCCTTGATGGCCGCCGCGTCGTACTGCAAGGGACCGTCGATCAGCAGATCCGGACGCCGCGTGCGTGCGATGCGCGTCGCTTCCTTGACTTTTTCCACATCGCTGCCGCTGCCGGAAGCGCCGGTGCTATAGCTCAACATTGCCACCCGTGGCGTAATCCCGAATGCCTTGGCCGATTCGGCGCTCTGGATCGCAATGTCGGCCAGTTCTTCGGCATTCGGGTTGATGTTGATGGCGCAGTCGCCATAAATCAGCACTTGTTCCGGCAGGCACATGAAGAAGATCGACGAAACCAGCTTGACGCCGGGTGCAGTCTTGATCAGTTGCAAAGCCGGTCGAATGGTGTTGGCGGTGGTGTGAACCGCGCCGGACACCAGCCCGTCCATCTCGCCGAGTTGCAACATCACCGTGCCCAGCACCACCGGATCGTGCAACTGTTCCTCGGCCAGCCCCTCCGTCAGTCCCTTGTGCTGGCGCAAATCGACCAGCGTGTCAATGTAGCGTTGCGCGATCTGGGTGGGATCGATGATCTCGATGTCCGGCGGAATGGACATGCCGCGCCGTGCGGCCAGCCGATGCATGCGGGGAGCGTCGCCCAGCAGCACACAGCGAGCCAGGCCGCGCTGATGACAGATGATGGCCGCCTCGATGGTGCGTGGCTCATTGCCTTCGGGCAGGACGATCCGTTTGCTGGCCCGCCGGGCGCGATCCACCAGCATGTGCTGGAATGCGGGCGGGCTAAGCCGCCGTTCTTCGATGCTGGTCAACAGGGGTTCCTTCCAGTCCAAACTGATGTGCGAGGCGACTGCGGCCACCGCCCGCTGCATCCGGTCGCGGTCGTCGAGCGGGATTTCCAGATTGATGTAGGGCAGATACAGCACCGACTGCATGGCGCCATAGGAAATGGTCAGAACGGGCAAGCCGGTGTCGAGCGCCGGCCCGCACAGTTTCCACAGGCGCGGGTCGGGTTTAACGCCGCTGGTCAGCAGCACCGCCGCAACATGGGTGCCGCTCATCGCCGCCATGCAGGCGGCCAGCAGCAGATCGTCACGGTCGCCCGGGATGATGACCAGCGCCCCAGGGCGCAACTCCTGACAGCTATTGACCAGAGTGCGCGCGCCCAGAACCACATGGGTGACGCGCCGATCCAGATGGCCTTCGTGCAGGGCCTGCGCATCGATCATGTGCATGATGTCCCGCACTCGCGGCGCGATCAGGTCGCGTTGCCAGGGAACGCAGCCGAGCAGCTTGAAGGTTTCCGGCCAGTGGCGAGCGCATTCGGCGCGGAATTCGGCCTCGTGGCCGGGATCATAGCCGTTCTCGGCGCGGCTGAAATCGAAGCGGATATGACCGGTCGGATCCACCGGCGCATCCAGCAGATTGAGGATGCAGCCGATCATCCGTTCATGGCGGATGCCGCCGTAGGCCCGGGCGACGACTTCCACCGTATCGGCGATCTGGCGCGGGGTATCACGGCCGGGGGCAGCGACAATGATGACTTTGGCATCCAGGCTCTGCGCCATCCTGGCGTTGAGACGGGTGCCGTAGGATTGCTCTTCAGTATCCATCAGCCCTTCAACCACCACAACGCTGGCGTTCTGGGCGGCTTGCTCGTAGCGGGCGATGACCTCCTCCAGCAGCACGTTCTCGTGGTCATGCCCCAGCCAGTTCTCGGCCTGAGTAACCGAGATCGGTTCCGGCGGGTTCAGGCTGGTGACGATTCGCGCCAGCCGGGTCGAGCGTTCCGGCCCGGTATCGGTGGCATGTGGTTGGCTGATGGGTTTACAGAAGCCGACCGGAATGCCTTCGCGGTCGAGCGCATGAACCAGCCCCAGGGCAACGGTGGTCAATCCGACCCGTTGTTCGGTGGGAACGACAAGAATTGCGGTAGTCATGGCCGTTCACCTCGTGGGCGAAAAATGTTGCATTGCAATATAGTATACAACGTCTCAATCGGGTTCGGGTAGTGGCGGCGCAGCGACTCCATCCCCCAAGGTTTTTGCTTTGTGGAAACCAGCGCTCCATGCCGGAATGACGAAGTTGAACTGAACAGCCCTGCTTTACTCAATGGCGCGTCGCAATCAAAGGTGTGGAGAAATTTTGGTTGCTGGGGCGGCGCGAAGCTGAACGGTACGCCATTCTTCTCCTGAGCGGGTGAGTTGCACTACGCTAGGCATCGCTAAACTTAATGAGGAATTCGCCATGACCCGCCCCATCAGCCGCTACCCCATCCCCGCACTTGATGACTTGCCCGAGGACATCCGCGCCCGCATTCTTAAGGTGCAGGAAAAATCCGGCTTTATTCCCAACGTGTTCCTCGCGCTGACTCACCGGCCCAACGAATTCCGGGCCTTTTTTGCCTATCACGATGCTCTGATGGAGAAAGAAGGGGGGCTGACCAAAGCGGAACGGGAAATGATCGTGGTGGCAACCTCGAATGCCAATCAATGCCAATATTGCGTGGTGGCGCACGGCGCGATCCTGCGTGTTCGCGCCAGGAATCCGCTGATCGCGGATCAGGTCGCCATTAATTATCGCAAGGCCGATATCACGCCGCGCCAGAAAGCCATGCTCGACTTTGCGATGAAAGTCGGGTTTGAAGCTTATGCGGTCGGTGACGCCGATTTCGAGATTCTGCATACCCAAGGCTTTTCGGATGAGGATATCTGGGATATCGGCGCCATCGCCGCGTTCTTCGCGTTGTCCAACCGGATGGCGAACATGATCGCCATGCGCCCCAATGATGAGTTCTACCTGCTAGGGCGGCTGCCGAATCAGAAATAGGATTGACGAGGCCGGGCGCTGAAAACCCGGTGACCGCAGTTCGCAACTGCATCCGAGGCTAATCCTTGATGACTCTTGCCCGCTATCACCTTGGCTGTCCGATCTGGAGCAATCGCGACTGGATTGGCGATCTGTTTACCGCCACCGCCAAACCCGGCGAATTCCTGCGCCAGTATTCGGCGGTGTTCAACACAGTTGAAGGCAATAACTGCTTCTACGGCTTGCCCAGGCTGGAAACGGTATTGCGCTGGCGGGATGAGGTCGCGCCGGGATTCCGGTTCTGCTTCAAATTTCCGCGCATCATTAGCCATGAACGACGGTTGCGTACAGTCGCGGCAGAAACGACGGAGTTTTTGAAGCGGCTGTCCCCGCTGGCGCAAGCCGGTTATTTAGGGCCGTGCTTTCTGCAATTGCCGCCCAGTTTCGGCCCGGCTGATCTGCCGGCGCTGCGTCATTATCTGATGACGTTGCCCACGGAATTCCAGTACGCAGTCGAAATCCGGCATCGTGCGTTCTTCGCCAAGGGCGAGGAGGAACGGCAACTGAACCGGCTGCTGCTCGATTTGGGCATCGACCGGGTGATGCTGGACAGCCGCGCCTTGTTCAGCGCCGATCCTGCGGATCCTGATACGCGAACGGCCCAAGGCAAGAAACCGCGCCTGCCGGTTCACGCCATCAGTCTGGGGCCACGTCCGTTCATCCGCTATATCGGCCATCCCGATCCGCAAGCAAACCGTCCATTTCTGGAGCCGTGGCTGGATAAACTGGAACTGTGGCTGAATGAGGGCCGGGAACCGTATTTCTTCGCCCACACCCCGAACAACCGCCAGGCTCCGCTCCTGGCGCGACGGATTCACGAATGGCTGCGCGCACGCTGTTCTGCGGTGGGCGAATTACCGCCGTCGTTTATCGGTGGATAAAATCGCCGATCTCGCCCAATTGCACATCGCCGTCGGAGTAGCACATTGGCGAACTGCCGTCGCAGCAGCCACCCGACGGTATTACAGAATTATCCACCGGAGAATCCTGATGCCGATACCGGCGAAAACCTTCCTGTTTCTGGGCAGCGTCGGAATGCTGCTGGCGGTGGCGCTGGGCGCATTCGGGGCGCACGCGCTGAAAAAGACGCTGGCCCCCGATCTGATGGCGGTCTACGAAACTGCGGTGAACTATCATGTCTATCATGCCCTGGGACTGCTGGCGGTCGGACTGCTGGCGCTGCATGTCCCCGAATCAACAGCGTTGCGCTGGGCTGGAATCCTGCTGACGGTCGGCGTGCTGCTGTTCTCCGGTAGCCTGTACGCCCTGAGTCTGAGCGGTATCCGTGGGCTGGGAGCCATTACTCCCTTGGGCGGAGTCGCCTTTCTGGCAGCCTGGCTGCTGCTGGCCGTCGCGGTCGTCCGGGCCGATTGAGCCGAACGCCACATGGAAAATTAGCCTGGAATTGAGAGGAGAATATGGAAAAGACTTGTGCTTTGGGATTCGATGTCTACGGCACACTGGTGGACCCGCTGGCGCTGGCCGAGCCGTTACAGGCCCTGGTCGGCGAACAGGCCATCCGGTTCGCCGAACTGTGGCGGAGCAAGCAACTGGAGTATTCGTTTCGGCGCGGCCTGATGCGGCGCTACGCCGATTTCGACGTGTGTACCCGGCAGGCGCTGCGCTATACCCAGCAGGCGCTGCGCTGCGCGTTGCCGGAATCCGATCAGGATCGGCTGCTGGAAGCCTATCTATACCTGCCGCTGTTCCCGGAAGTCGCCGCCAGTTTGACTGCGCTCAAGGCGCAAGGCCATCAGCTGGTCGCGTTTACCAATGGGGTCGAAGCCAGTATCCGCGCCCTGTTGACCAACGCCGATGTGCTGTGCCAACTGGAAGATGTCGTTAGCGTGGACGATCTGCGCACCTTTAAGCCCGATCCGGCGGTTTACGCCCATCTGGCGCGGCGCACCGAACATTTGCCCAGTGAGACCTGGCTGGTGTCCAGTAATGCCTGGGACGTGATCGGCGCCAAGGCCGCCGGTCTTCGCGCTGCCTGGGTCAAGCGCCAGCCGGACGCAGTGTTCGATCCCTGGGATGTCGAGCCGGATATCGTGGTGAACGGTCTGGATGAGTTGCCGACCTGGTTTGCTCAGCGGTCCGGCTGACTCAGTCCCGGACCCAGATCAGGGTCCGATTATTAACCGGCATCGGATAATCGCGCAGCAAGCGCAAGCCGTTATCCGCCGCCAGCCGGTCGAGATCGTCAAAATCGCGGATGCCGCTGTCTGGACTCCATGATCGCAGCCACAGATCAAACTCGGCGTTGCTGGCGCTGGTGTAGCGACCGCCGTAGTTAAACGGTCCGTATAAACCGAAAGCGCCGCCGGATTCCAGCACCTGACCGATCCCGCGAAACAGACACTCCACCGCCGGCCAGGCCATGATGTGCGCGGTGTTGGCCGAAAATACGCCGACAGCCTGCGCCACCGGCCAAGGTTGGCGGCAAACCTCCAGTTCCAGCGGCGGGCGCAGGTTCGGCAGCTTCGCCTCGGCGCGCCAAAGCCGGATACCCGGCAGATTTTCGGCCAGATCAGTGGGTTGCCAGATGAGATGCGGCAAGTGACGGGCGAAATGAACGGCATGTTGGCCGGTGCCCGCGCCGATTTCCAGAATCAGCCCCGCATGGGTGAAGACTTCCCGCAGCACCGCAAGTATCGGCTCCTTGTTCTGCTCACAGGCTTCGGAATGTGGTTTGGCGCGGGTGGACATGGAGGCTCCCGGAAACGAAACAGCCGGCGCGGCTTCGCGTCGGCTGTTCCAATCATTGCGTGGCGTCCCTTCCTGGATCAGGTAATGAATGGCACCAGGACCAGCGAGACGATGGACAGCAGCTTGACTAGAATATTCATGGCCGGGCCGCTGGTGTCCTTGAACGGATCGCCCACGGTGTCGCCGATGACCGCCGCTGCGTGGGCGTCGCCGCCCTTGCGCTCACCTTGGAGCGCGCCGCCTTCGATAGATTTTTTAGCGTTATCCCAGGCGCCGCCGGCATTGGCCATCAGCAGGGCCATGACCACGCCGGTCAGCAGCGATCCCAGCAACATGCCACCCAGCGCGATCGGTCCGAGGAAGAAGCCGACGATCACCGGCGCCAGCACCGCCAGCATCCCCGGCGGGACCATTTCGCGCAGCGCCGCGTCGGTCGAGATCGCCACACAGCGGGCGGTGTCGGGCTTGGCGGTGCCTTGCAGCAGACCGGGGATTTCGCGGAACTGGCGGCGGATTTCCGTGACCATCTCCATCGCCGCCTTGCCCACCGAACTCATGGTCATGGCGGCGGCGAGCAGGATCACCATACCCCCCAGGAACACGCCGATCACGACTTTTGGATCGGTGATCTCCATCGCCACCGAATGACCTAGGGCCAATTCAATCGCCTCCTTGTAGGCGACGAACAGCGCCAGGGCCGTCAGCGCCGCCGAGCCAATGGCGAACCCCTTGCCGGTGGCGGCGGTGGTGTTGCCAATCGCGTCGAGATGATCGGTAATGGCGCGGACTTCGGGCGGCTGATGCGACATTTCGGCAATGCCGCCGGCGTTGTCGGAAATCGGGCCGGAAGCGTCAATGGTCATGGTCACGCCCGCAGTCGCCAACATGCCGACAGCCGAGACGGCGACGCCGTACTGGCCGGCGGTTTCATAAGCGACGAAAATCGCCGCGACGATCACCAGGATCGGCACCGCGCAACTCTCCATTCCCACCGCTAGGCCGGTGATGATGTTGGTCGCCGCCCCGGTCTTGGAGGCATTGATGATTTTCGTTACCGGCTTGGATGAGGTGTAGTACCACGCCGCCCGGCCAATGGCGATGCCGGCCAGATTGCCGGCCAGAATCGCGAAGAACACCGGCCAGCCATAACCGAACACGAAGATCAGCAGCAGGGTCAGCAGCAGAAACAGTCCAGCGGCGCTGAACTCGGAAATCGCCAGCGCCCGCTCCGGTCCCTGCTTCTTGAAGGCGGTCATGCTGTAGATGCCGACCAGCGACGACAGCAGCCCGACCACCGACAGGGCCAGCGGCAGCGCCAGCAGCATCGGGCGGCTGACGCCATCGCCGAAATAATGGGTCAGGTCCGTGGCGGCGACGGTGGCCGCCAGGGTGATCGCCGCGACCATCGCTCCAACGTAGGATTCGTAGATATCGGCGCCCATNNCCGACCAGATCGGAGCCGACATCAGCCGCCTTGGTGAAAATGCCGCCGCCGACCCGGGCGAACAGCGCGATGGATGAAGCGCCCATCGAAAAACCCCAGATCACCGACACCGAGTTGGGATCGACCGAAAATTGGGTGGACAGAGCGAAAAAGATCAGCCCCAGGCCCAGCAGTCCGAAACTGGCGACGGCCAGTCCCATGACTGCGCCGCCGTTGAAGGTCATCAGCAGGGCTTCTCCGGCGCCGTGATTCCGCGCTGCTGCGGTCGTGCGGACATTGGCTTTGGTGGCCGCCTGCATCCCGACCAGGCCGGCCAGCGCGGAGGTCAGCGCGCCCATCAGGAACGCTATGCTGGTGCCAAAGCCGTGCTGCATGGAGAGCAGCATCGTAACCACCAGTGCGAAGATGCCGATCTTGGTGTATTGCGCCCGCAAATAGGTCATGGCGCCCAGGTGAATTTCGTCGGCGATTGCGATCATGAGCGGATCGCCGCTGGGTTGCTGGATGATCCACCGGTACAGCATCGCGGCGGCGACTAGACCGAGCAGGCCGGCTGCCAGCGATAGGATTGCCACAGTCATTAAATTTCTCCATGAGTAGTCTGAATCCGGCCTTGCCGGGCGGGCGGACGGACCGGATGAGTCGAAGGCGAACAGGAAAATTTTCCGGGGCGCCGAGACATGAGCAGGATGTGCCCAATTGAATAATAATACCCTACTGGATTAACGCGAATCCGGCAATTATCGGGTCTGAGAAGCCAGCGGTTAACAGCAGCGGCGTCCCCTTCGTCCCATGCGGTTGAACGGGACTGGAGGCGCACTTTGATCAGGTTCCACAACCCAGGAGTAACCCACCGATGAAGTGCAAACATTACATGTTGTCCGCTCCCACGTATGTGCTGGACACCGCGCCGTTGTCCGAAGCGGTGTCGGTCATGGTCCGCAAGCACATGCAGGATCTCATGGTCATCAACGACAAGGGTGAATTTGTCGGCACGGTGACTTCATTCATGTTTTCCAAAATGCTGCTGCCGCCGGAGCCGCAGACGCCGGAGGATACCGAGCGGGAGACCGCCGAGGACGTGGATAACCGTCTGATGCCGTATTTGCATCGCAAGGTGGGCGATTTCATTGATCGCGATCACCCTTCAATTGGGCCGGAAGAACCGCTGGCCGAGGCGCTGAAGCTGCTGGCGAAAGGTTATTTGCGCCTGCCGGTGGTTGGACCGGATCGCAAACTGGTCGGCGCGCTGTCTTCGCTGACGATTCTCCGCCGGTTCCGGTTCTAAAACCTCGCCAGGCCAGGCATCGGCTGGAACGCGCCACCGGAACGGGTTGCCAATACCCGTTTCCGCCGGGTCTACATCCCGCAAATACTGGCCTTGCGGCAGGATAGGCGAACATTGAAACAGGCGGGTTTGAAGAAAATCCGGGTCATCGTGGCGCTGACGGTCCTGGCGCTCGCCACGCTGCTGTTTGTGGATTTCGAGCGAATCGGAGAAACGCCGGTCGCTACCGTAGCGCTGTATCCGCAATTCGTGCCGTCGCTGCTGAAATTCAGCCAGATCCTGGCGTGGGCGGGAACCGGTTTTCTGGCGGTGCTGGCGCTCACCCTGCTGTTTGGCCGCGTGTATTGCTCAACCCTCTGTCCGCTCGGCACGCTTCAGGACATCGTGATCCGCATTGCCGACAAACTCCGCAAGCCGCGCAGGATCAAGTTCAAATATCAGAAACCGCATGACGCGCTGCGCTATGCGACGCTGGCGCTGACGGTGAGCCTGTTCCTGAGCGGCAGCATTGTGGCGGTAATCCTGCTGGATCCATTCAGCAATTTTGGCCGGATCGCCGGTGATCTGCTGCGACCGCTCTATATTTCCGCGCACAACGGCGTGGGATCGCTGCTGGAAAACGTGGGGCTGCACGGACCGTTTCCGTTGCATTGGAAAGCGCCGCCACTGATGACGCTGGCGTTTCCGGCGCTGTTCCTGATCGGGCTGGTCTGGCTGAGCGCGGTCAAGGGTCGGCTGTTCTGCAACACGCTCTGCCCAGTGGGTACGCTGCTGGGTCTGGTATCGCGCTTCGCAGTGTTCAAAATCCGCATTCCCGAAGACGCCTGCATCCTGTGCGCCCAATGCTCGATCCACTGCAAGGCCGGTTGCATTCACTTGAAAACTAAGAAGGTGGATTTCAGCCGCTGCGTGGCCTGTTTCAACTGCATTACGGTGTGCGAGGCGCACGGCATCGGCTATGCCCGTTCGACGCCGGTGCCGTCTCCAACAGGCCCGCTCTCTCAAGGGGAGAGGGGTATTTCCCGGCGAGCGTTGCTGCGGGCGGGCGCGACCGCGCTGGCTGGACTGGCGGGGCTGTCCCGATCCGGCGGCAGTGAGGCTACGCCGCACAACCGCATTCCGACCGTGCAGGTCAATCGTAAAATTTGGCCCGTCGCGCCGCCCGGCGCTTACAACATCGCCCGCTTCAACGATCTTTGCACCGCCTGTCATCTGTGCGTGAGCGCCTGTCCCTATGGCGTATTGCAGCCGGCGCTGCTGGAATACGGCCTGTCCGGGCTGTTGCAGCCCCGTCTGGATTTTGCCGTCGGTTATTGTAGCTACGAATGCAATCGGTGCGGCCAGATGTGTCCGACCGGCGCGATCCGTCCGCTGGATTTAGCCGTCAAACAAGGCGTTCAGCTCGGCGTGGCCCACTTCATTCGCGCCAATTGCATTGTCCATACCGACCACATCGCTTGCGGCCTCTGCGAAGAATCCTGTCCCACCCAGGCTGTTCACAGAGTTCCATACCACGATGGCCTGAGTATCCCGGAAGTGCGGGAAGCGCTGTGCGTCGGTTGCGGCGCTTGCGAAAATGCCTGTCCCACCCGACCCTACCGGGCGATTTATGTGAACGGCCACCCGATCCATCAACTGGCTCAGCGGCCAGTCTCCAAACTATTGAAATGAGAGGTATCAAGTGAATTCTTGTTTTGAACGGGGTCATTCGCAAACGGTGCAGGCGGTGTGCGAGCATCACGCCATTGCCGGCAGCCGTTGCGCCGTGGCTGGGTCCCAACCTGATCCCTGACAGGCGCTCGGCGTTCGGTCCAGCGCCCGCCGGGTGAGCCGCTCCAGATACCTTGAAAAATTCCACCAGCGCCGCCAACGCCTCCAGCAAGATCACGCCGTGCAGAATTTTGACGGCGGCAACCTCATGCTGTTCATCTGGATTTTCCGCGAGAGACCCCGGCGTTCACGCTGGAGTCTCTCGCGGAAAATCCAGATGAGAAACGTCAGCGGCGACATCCGCAAGTCATTGCTCACCCACCACTCACTGTCGCCGTCTGGGGCGACGATCTTGAACAAGCGGATCGGGCCATAGCCTTTCAGATGGACGAGGGTACCGCCGGCATCGGTTTCGACCCGCGCCACCGGGCGCAAGCCGCTCCGGTCGGGATTGACCAGGCGGTTGCCTTTCATCTGCGTCAACCAAACCCAGCTCACCCCCCGAATCAATTTCAGGTTCTCCAGACTACCGTACCAACTGTCGAAAACCACGCATTCCGGGCTAAATCCTCGCTCGTGTGCGGCTTGCAGCAGGGCGTGTCAGGCCAACCCTCCCGAGGAGGAGGTCATGACCGAGATTTCTTGCAAGAAGTGCCAAGCGAATTGCTACACGAAAAGTGGAATCGTTCGAGGCCACCAAAGATACCGCTGCAAGGCCTGCGGTTGCCATTTCACAACAACGCCGCCGCACGGCAAGCATCCGGCGATGAAGGCGTTGACCGTCCTTCTTTATGGGATGGGCAATATGAGCTACCGGATGCTTGCGCGCCTTTTGGGAACCTCGCACGTCAGCGTTTATGAGCGGATCAGGGCGGAGGCCGAGAAGCTGCCCGAACCGGAAAGGCCCGCCGATGTCGAGCGGGTGAACGTCGATGAAATGTGGCATTTTCTCAAAAAAAGAGCCAAACACTTTGGCTCCTCCGAGCGTTTGATCCTGTTAAGCGGCGAGTTCTTCCCTGGGTACTCGGGAATCGTAATGATGCAACCCTCCAAAAACTTCTCGACAAAATCGGCCTGAAGGGACGGACGTTTTTGACCGACGATTGGGAGGGCTTTATCGGCTCATTCCCGAAAACCAACTCTTCACGGGCAAAGACCTGACTTTCCCCATCGAGCAGGACAACAGCGACACCCGCCACTACACGGCGCGGTTCCGCCGCCGCACCAAAGTCGTCTCAAAGTCCGAAAAAATGGTCGATCTGACGTTGCGCCTTCACCATCACCTCGACATCCCCGAAAACTACGCCGCCCGCGCCGAGGCTTTCAGATGTATCTTTGCTTAGGCCGTGTTCACAAAATTG
>DEHY01000098.1:7304-7578 GCA_002352185.1 Competibacteraceae bacterium UBA2788 | reverse complement strand
GCTTCGGGGCGCACCTGACCGGTGAATTTTACCTCACCGCAACCCAGCGCCCGCCCCCGCCCCAGCCCTCCCGCCCAGCCCAGAAAGAATCCGACCAGTTGCCACATTGCGTCCAGCCCCAGGCAACCCGGCATTACCGGATCACCGATGAAATGGCAGCCGAAAAACCACAGGTCAGGATGGATGTCCAGTTCCGCGATAATCTCGCCCTTGCCGTACTGGCCGCCTTCGGCGGCGATGTGAGTGATGCGATCCATCATCAGCATGTTCGGCA
>DEHY01000098.1:6994-7282 GCA_002352185.1 Competibacteraceae bacterium UBA2788 | reverse complement strand
AGGGGGCGGATTCATGCACCGGAACCCGGAGCGACTCTGAGCCAGAAGGTGACTGGCCCGTCGTTGCTCAGGCTGACCTGCATGTGGGCGCCGAACTGGCCCGCCGCTACCGGGTGATGGCGCTGGTCGGCCTGTTCCCGCAAATACGCAAACAGGCGCTCACCCTCGGCGGGTGGCGCAGCCGGAGTAAAGCTGGGCCGCATGCCCTTGCCGGTATCCGCCGCCAAAGTGAATTGCGGAACCAGCAACAGACCGCCGCCGGTGTCGCGCAGGCTCAGATTCATCTTG
>DEHY01000098.1:0-6953 GCA_002352185.1 Competibacteraceae bacterium UBA2788 | reverse complement strand
CCCGGCTCGCTGGCGGCGTGACCGGCGGCGCCGATGATGCGCAACTCCGCTTCAGGCCAGGCCCGATGCAAGGCCCAGGCGTTATCAAGCGGACAGATCACGTCGTAGCGCCCGTGGACGATGATGCCGGGAATATCCCGCAGCCGACTGGCGTTACGCAGCAGTTGATCCGGCTCCATAAAGCAGTGATGCACGAAGTAATGGCACTCGATGCGCGCCAGTCCCAGCGCCCGGCGGGCTTCGCCAAAATGATCGATCAGCGCCGCATTGCTTTCCAGCGTCAGGGTGGCGCCTTCCCACACCGACCACGCTTTCGCGGCCCGCAGCCGTTCCAGTTCGTTGGCGCTGGTCAGCCGCCGATAATAAGCCTGAACCAGATTATTCCGCTCCGCCGCCGGAATCGGGGCGAGGAAGTGTTCCCACAAATCGGGAAACAGGCGGCTGGCGCCTTCCTGATAGAACCAGGCGAGATCCCGATCCCGGCACAAAAAAATGCCGCGCAGAATTAAGCCGCGCACCCGATTCGGATGAGTTTGGGCGTAGGCCAGCGCCAGGGTCGAACCCCAGGAGCCGCCAAATACGATCCATCGGTCAATCTTCAACTGCTCACGCAGTTTTTCAATATCCGCCACCAGATGCCAGGTGGTGTTATCGCGCAACTCAGCATGAGGAGCGGACTGGCCGCAGCCGCGCTGATCAAACAGCACGATGCGGTAGCGCTGCGGATCGAAGAAGCGCCGGTGCATCGGCTCGCACCCGGCGCCGGGGCCGCCGTGCAGAAATAGAACCGGCAGACCCTCCGGATCGCCGCATTCCTCGACGTGCAGCGTGTGCAGGTCATCCACCGCGAGGCGCTGGCTGGCATAGGGTTTGATGTCGGGAAAGAGAACGCGCATGGGCACTCCAAATTCAATGCGGGAGCCGGGAGCTTCCGGGCTATCTGACTGCGGGCAATTCTACCCGCAATCCATGCGCCGGTTAGAGGATGTAATCCACCACCGCGTCCAAATCATCGAACACCCGGCCACCGTGCGGTTCGACCTTGGCCTCGTCGCCGTGGCGGTATTTGCCGGTGCGCACCAGGATCCCGCGCAATCCCGCCGCCAGAGCGCCATGCACATCCATTTCGGCGTCATCCCCGACCATCGCCACGTCCTGTGAAGGCAGATCAAGGCTATTGACCGCCGCATGAAAAAACGTGGCGGAGGGTTTGCCCAGCACCACGGCTTCCATCTCGGCGGCGTATTCCAGCGCCGCCATAAACGGCCCAATGTCCAGGCTCAGAGCGCTGCCGTCGCGGAAATAGCGGTTGGAACCCATCGCCAGCAGCGGCAACCCGTCCAGCAGCAGCCGAAAGCACCGATTGAGGGTCTCGTAGTTGAAGGCCGGGCCGGCGTCGCCGAGCAGCACCGCGCCGGGGGGAGAACCGATCAGGTCGGCGAATTCACCGAGAATATCGGGATGGACCAGCAGATGCGGGGTCAACTGGCGGTCGATCAGGTACTGGCGAGCCACCACTACCGGCGTCAGCAGATGCTGGGCGGACACTTCCAGACCCATGCGCGCCAGCCGGTTGACGATGGCGGCGCGGGTAAGCCGGGTGGTGTTGGTCACAAATCGCATCGGAATGCCCGCCGCACGCAGGCTGAGCAATGCCTCGCGGGCGCCGGGCAGAGGATAGCCGCCGATGTACAACACGCCTTCCAAATCGATCAAGACACCGTTGATCATGCTGTTCCCATTGAATCGAATTCGGCGCAGTGCTGCTGCGCGGGCCGCTCACGCCGCCCGCTGCAAGCCGGCAGCCGTCAGTTCAATGAGTATAGAAGGCGCTTGGCAATGCAACTGAAATTGTCCCGGCGACGGACTTCAGGCCGCCGCGCCCATCGCCAGCGCCCGCCGGCGGCGTTCGGCGCCTTCGGCGGTAACGGCCCCGGCGGCGTCATCCGCGCTGAATTCCGGCCAGTCGGCAGCGTGTTGACCGATCAGCCCGGCCAGCATCTCGATATAAGCCGGCGCATCGTTCAGGGCCGGGAGGTAGCGGTACTGCTCGCCGCCGGCGTCCAAGAACACCTGCCGGTTTTCAAGGGCGATTTCTTCCAGCGTCTCCAGACAATCGGCGGCAAAGCCGGGGCAGACGACCGCCACGCTTTTAACCCCNNCCGCGATCAGGCGTGCGGTTTTATGGCACTGGCAAAAATACGGATCGCCGGCGAATAGATTGCGCTGCGGCAGACCGTGGAAGGAGAACAGCAGCCGTTCGCCGGCGTGTCCGGCGCGGGCGGCGCGGATGCTGTCCGCCAGCGCATCCAGATAGCCCGGATGGTCGTGGTAATGGGTGATCAGCCGCAATTCCGGCAGCCAGCGCCAGGTGCGCAATTCGGCGGCGACGGCGTCAAAGGTCGAGGCGACCGTAGCCGCAGAGTATTGCGGGTACAACGGCAGCACCAGCAACCGGCGCACGCCGGCAGCCTGCAAGTCGGCCAGCGCAGACGCGATGGAAGGGTTGCCGTAGCGCATTCCCAGCGCCACCCGCACCGGGCCGGGATAGCGTTCCGCCAATTGGGCCGCAACGGCTGCCGACTGGCGGCGACTGATCGCCAGCAGCGGCGAACCGTCCGCAGTCCAGATCAGTTGATATTTACGCGCCGATTGAGCAGGCCGGACGCGCAAGATGACGCCGTGCAGGATCAGCCACCATAACAGCCGGGGAATTTCCACGACCCGCGCATCCCAGAGAAATTCGGCCAGATAGCGGCGCACGGCGGCGGGNNCCCGGTCAGAAAAACGGGAGGCTACGGCAGATGTGGCCGTTCCAGGTAATCATGCGACTGCATTTCCTGCAAGCGGCTGACGGTGCGCTGGAACTCGAATTTCAACTTCTCGCCCTGATACAGATCAAACGGCGACGCGGCGGCGGACAGGATCAGTTTGACCCCGCGATCATAAAATTCGTCCACCAGATTGACAAAGCGTCGCGCCTGGTTTTCCAGTTGCCAGTCCATGACCGGCAGATTGGAAATCAGCACGGTGTGGTAGCAGCGGGCGATTTCGATATAGTCGGCAGTGCCGCGCGGCCCGTCGCAGATGGCCCGGAAGTTAAACCAGACGACGCCATCCGCCTCGCGCAAGGTGGGAATAAACCGGCCCTCGATTTCCACATTGCCGCCGCGATGACCGGGTTCCGGCGCGATATGATTAAACACATCATTCAGAATACGTTCGGCATTGTCATCCAGCGGGTAGTGATAAATCTCCGCCTTCTCCAGGTAGCGCAGCCGGTAATCCACGCCGCCGTCTACGTTCAATACGTCAACATGCTGCTTGAGCAATGCAATCGCCGGCAAAAACCGGGCGCGTTGCAGGCCATCCTTATACAGCCCATCCGGCTCGATATTGGAGGTGGTGATCAGGGTGACGCCGCAAGCGAACAACTCTTTCAGCAATCCGTACAAAAGCATGGCGTCGGTGATGTCGGACACGAAAAATTCGTCCAGGCAGATCACGCGCGCCTTTTCCGCGAAGCGGCGGGCCACGATGCGCAGCGGTTCCTGCTGGCTTTGCAGGTCTTTCAACTCGGCGTGAACCGCCCGCATGAAGCTGTGGAAATGAATGCGNNGGCAACCGGCTCCGGCTGGGTCAGAAGCTGGTCGTAAACCCGTTGCAAATGCAAGACGGCGCGTTCCTGGGCCGGATCGTGCTGGAAGCCTTCCTGTTGCAAATCAAGTCGGTAGCGTTCGTAAGGCATGGCGGGACTCGAAATCGTATCGGGCTAATGGCTAATGAGGGACAGTGGCCGCCCGCGCGGAGAGTGTTGCGGCAAATACCGCGACCAGTCGTGGGTCGCGTCGCCGAAGGCAAAGAAATCCGGGTTGATCAGCACCGGTCGGGCGTTATAGCGCAGCGGTCGGAACTGGNNACCAGGCAGGATTTCAGGACGCCGCCCAGACAAAAGTGCCGGTGCGGGCCGAGCAGGCTCAGATAATCCTGCAAGCGGCGCGTGCTGTAGGAACCCTGGCTGCTCACTACGCGCACCGGATAGTGGCAAACCCGCGCCGCCTGAATGCGCCGGGCGCGCGACCCGACCAGTTGCTTATGCGCGCCGCCGCCCCGGAAGGCGTGATAGCAGATGCCGACCACCGGCAGCAGAATCAGTCCGAATACGACTTCATGGCGATGGATCAAGGCGATGTTGACCGAGAACTGATCGCTGCGCTTGATAAACTCGCGGGTGCCGTCGAGGGGATCCACCAGCCATAGCCATTCCCAGCGACTGCGTTCGGCGAAGCTGACATCGGGCGCTTCCTCGGACAGGATCGGAATATCCGGGGTCAGTTCGGCCAGCCCGCGCAGGATGCAGCCATGGGCGGCGAGGTCGGCTTCAGTAACGGGGCTTTGATCGGCTTTTTCGGTGACGCTGAAGCTGCCGGCGTAGACTTCCAGAATACGACGCCCCGCTTCCCCGGCGATGGCCTGAACCGGCTCCACCAGGGCGGCTAAATCAATGTTGGGGGCGTCAAGCATGACGCAGGGAACCTCATCAAGCGGGTCGCGCGCGGAATGCGACACGATTTATAGTCAATTCTACACAATTTGCAGCCTGAGCCGCTTGCCGGTGGAGTTCCAGCCCATGACCACGCCTTTGCCCTGGCCGTTGATTCGCACCGTCCTGCTCGACATGGACGGCACCCTGCTGGATTTGCGGTTCGACAACCACTTCTGGCGGGAGCTGGTTCCGGTACGCTACGCCGAACGTCATGGCCTGCGGCTCGATCAGGCTCGCGCCGAGGTGGCGAGCCGCACCCGATCCATCGAGGGGACACTGAATTGGTATTGTCTGGATTACTGGACCCGGGAACTGGCGCTGGATATTGTGGCTCTCAAGCGCGAGATCGAGCATCTGATCGCCGTGCATCCTCATGTACCGGATTTTCTGGATGCGTTGCGCGCCGCCCGGCGGCGGGTGGTGCTGGTGACGAATGCGCATCCGCAGAGCCTGGCGCTGAAGATGGAGAAAACCCGGCTGTCCGGCCATTTTGACGCTGTCGTTTGCGCCCACGAACTGGGTCTGGTCAAGGAACAGCCGGAATTCTGGCCGCGCTTACGTGAGCGGGAGCCGTTTGAACCCGCGACGACGCTGCTGGTGGACGATAACTTTTCGATTTTACGCACGGCGCACAGCTACGGGATCGCGCACCTGGTTTCGGTATTGCGGTCGGATTCCACCCAACCGCCCCAGGCGCCGGGTGAGTTTGCGGCGATTCACGATTTTTCTGAATTGTTGCCGGTCGGTTGATCGGGATGCGTTGAGATCGCCAGGCCTCCAGACTAAAACGCCAGACTATCGAATAGTTGCCCGGTTGCGGCTATGATCCGCGCCGTTGGCGGGTGTGGTTACGCCGCAAGGCGTGACGCCGGCTCAGCAGGAACTTGCAAATACCGGCCAATTCCATGCCGGATTTTTTACTTTGACCTCTTCTCACGTTTTACCAAGGAAAAATGACGCATGAAAAATCGAATTGTGACCGCGCTGGGCGTGTTGGGTCTGCTGCTGACAACGGGTTGCGCCACGACCGATAAAGCGCCGGAGGCGGCTCAAAAGCCGGCGACGGCGCAACCGGCTGCTCCCGAAATGCAGATTGGCGAAGTCCTGACCGCCACCTTCACGGTTCAGGCGGTGGACCTCAAGCAGCGGCTGGTTACGCTGAAGGACAAGCAGGGCAAATCCACGACGATCCATGTCGGTGAAGAGGCCCGCAACCTGCCGCAAGTCAAGGTGGGCGACCGGGTGACGGTGAAGTATCACGAAGCCGTGGCGTTGCGGATCAGCACCGATACCACCGGCGGCATCACCTCGAAGAAAGAAACGCTCAGCGGCAGCCGCTCCGAACTGGGGCAAAAACCGGCAGGCAGCGTGCGTAATACCGTGGAGATTCTCGCCAACGTCCTGGCGATTGACCGCAAAACCCGCAAGATCACCTTCCAGGGACCGGAACGCACCTTGGTCGTGAAAGCGCCTGCCGACAAGGATCTGAGCAAGCTTGACGTCGGCGATCAGGTGAAACTGACCTATGTTGAGGAACTGGCCATCACCGTAGAACCGGCGCCGGCCAAGCGCGGGCCGGGCTTCAAGAACAAGATCAGCAATTAAGACTGCCGCAAGCCGGGTGGCTTGAACCCGTAAAACCCGCCCTCTGGCGGGTTTTTTCGTGGTCGGCGGCGCGCCTTGCGCGGGCTGACGCCTTATGCAGCCCAGCTGGGTTATACTTTTTCAGCCGGTATACTTCAGCCTGTATAGCGCTCCTAAATGAGTTGTGGCACGGGCTTCCAGCCCGTATTGAGTTCACGGGCTGGAAGCCCGTGCCACGTTTCCACAGCTCAGATAGGATTGCTATATCTTGCGATTCGGCATCCCCGCGCCGCGCCGACACCCCCTTTATTATCCGATGACCCTCATGGACAAGACCTACGAACCTCAGGCGATTGAATCCCGCTGGTACGCTTTCTGGGAGGAGCAGGGCTATTTCGCTCCCGGCGGCCAGGGCGCGCCCTACTGCATCATGATCCCGCCGCCAAACGTCACCGGCACCCTGCATATGGGCCATGCCTTCCAGGACACCATCATGGACGCGCTGACCCGTTACTACCGGATGAAGGGTTGCAATACGCTGTGGCAGCCAGGCACCGATCACGCCGGGATCGCCACTCAGATGGTAGTGGAACGACAACTGGCCGGCGAAGGCAAGACCCGCCACGATCTGGGCCGCGATGCGTTCATCAACCGGGTATGGGCGTGGAAGGCGGAATCCGGCGGCACCATCACCCGCCAGTTGCGGCGGATGGGCGCATCAGTGGACTGGACGCGGGAGCGCTTCACCATGGATGACGGCCTGTCGGCGGCGGTGCGCGAGGTCTTCGTCCGCCTGTATGAGGAAGGGCTGATCTATCGCGGC
>DEHY01000095.1 GCA_002352185.1 Competibacteraceae bacterium UBA2788 | reverse complement strand
GATCCGGTGCGGGGCAAAATCTCAAACTTATATAAATCGCCCTCGCCCAAGCCGGGTATGAACAATTCCCAGATGCCCGAACCCGGTCGCAACCGCATCGGGTGGCGACGACCATCCCAGCCGTTAAACTCGCCGACCATGCTAATCCGCTGGGCATTGGGCGCCCACACGGCGAAATTAACCCCGGCGACCCCGGCCACCACACAGGCATGTGCGCCCAGCTTTTCAAAAATCCGGTAATGATTGCCTTCGGCAAACAGATAGCAGTCCTGATCGCCGAGGTTCGAGAACTTGAACGCATAGGGATCAGCAAAAACCCGCGCCCGTCCCTGTTCGGTCACGCCCAACTGGTAGCGCAACGCAGTGGCTTCAGCCACGACGATGGCCTCAAATAGCTCGTCATCCTGCACCCATTGCAGCGGATAGAGCAGGTGCGGCTGGTCGGTAGGCAGCAGGCAGGGCGATTCCGCTTCCGGCAGCAGGGCGCGTACTACGCTTAACCCCGGTTCGCCGGCCAGCGGGTGCGGCCCCAGCAGGGCATGAGGATCGGAATGGCGTCCCTGCTTCAGCGTGGCGCTGTCCGTTGCAGTCAGCGTGGGCGCAATGGCGGTTTCCCGCAGCAGGAAGCGCAATGGGGTTGCTGCCTGTTGTCCTTGCAGCCGGGCCGCAAAGGTGCGGGCGTCGGTGCGCAGCGCGTCCACATGGTAGACCTGCCGCCAGAACAGCGCGTTGGCGGCCAGAAAATTCCGCACTTCCAGCCGTCCCAACTCGAAGGCCAGTAGATCCGGTCGTTCAGGAACGTCGGCGTCGTAAATCCGCGTGCCGTCAAACCAGGTCAGTTCCTGCCCTTCACGCGGGATCAGCGGCGGAATCCAGTCGAGAATGACTCCGATATCGCGCTGGTGGCAGGCGTCAATGAACGCCATCAACGCTTCGGGGCGGCCATAACGCGGGTTCGGCGCGTAGTAGCTGGCGACCGTCTCGCCGTGCGCCCAGAATGACAACTCGACATGATTGCAGCCCCGCTCCAGCAGATACGGCAGCACAATGTCCTGCAATTGACCATAGTCGGCGACCCGATCCGGCCCGCCGTTTGCCTGATCGTCCAGCGTAACGTGGTGAATCGTGACCGGCCATCGCCAGGCGGGCGCGGCTGCCGCCTGCGTCATCCAGGAATCATCGCCCCACTCGCGGCTGTGCGGGAGGTCGCAGATCAGCGCGGCGGTCTTGGGGTAAGCCTCGGTCTGAAACGCCAGCGGATCGGTCTTGAGAAACACCGCGCCTTCAGCATTACGGATTTCGTATTTGTACAAATCGCCCACGCCAAGGCCGGGAATAAACAGTTCCCACACCCCGGACTCGTGTCGCTCCAGCGGATGTCGGCGTCCATCCCACTGATTGAAGGTCCCAACGACGCTGACCCGGCTGGCATGAGGCGCCCAGAGCATAAAATTGACGCCTTTGACGCCCGCTTTCACCCATGGATGCGCGCCCAGCCGGGTAAACAGGTGTTCCAGCGCGCCTTGCTGGAACGCCTGCCCGTCCGCACGGGTGAAAGACGGTTCGTGAATGGCGTAGGGATCGTGGAAGGTCGTGGTTTGACCGTTGGCGTCCACCGCGATCAGCCGATATTTCAGCGTCGTGATTCCCGGCAGGCGGGCGGCAAACAGACCGTCTGGATGGAGTTTCTGCATTTCCCGCTGGCCGGAACCATCGTCCGGCAACACATAAGCCCGTTTGGCCTGTGGCAGGAAGGCGCGGATAGTCAGCGCCCGTTCCCGCTCGCTAAAGTGAGGCCCCAGAATCGCGTAAGGTGCGTCATGACGCAATTCGACGATTTTCCGAATCTGTTCTTCCAGCATCGCCCTTACCTTCGTTTAGTTTTCCCATAGTCGAGATTAACATAACAAACTTGCGGGTTTGCTGAGAACAGATGATGCGCTTGCACAGAAACGCCCCCTCGCCTGCAAGGGGCGAAGGGGCGTTTCGGGATTCTGCAAAAACAATCAGGGGCAACGCCCCTGAGCGAATGAACCGACCGGTAGATTTATGATTTAGCGGGCGGGACCGGCGGGGCCGACGGGGCATCCCCTCCACGCATCATGCGATGCATGGGACGGTCAGTGAAGAACTTGTCCATCACCTGCTTCTGCTGTGGGTCGAGCGCTGCATACAGATCGCCAGCCGCCTTGATCATGGCTTTCATGCTGGACAGGTTCTGCTCCATGGCCTGCGCTCTCTCCTCGAAGTGGGCCATTGCGGTGGTTTCCTGGTCGCGCATTTCCGCCCGCATCTTCATCATAGTGCTGTGATGTGCGTCCTGAGCCGTCGTAAACGCCTTCCAGGCGGCCTGCTGTTCCGGCTTCAGCTTGAGCCGCGCCTCCAGCAGCTCCATCCGCTCGGCATGATGCTGTTGCATCATCCCCTGGCGCTGCTCCCAGCCGCCGCCCATTCGGCCACCGCCCATCATCGGACAGTCTCCGCCGCCCATCGGGCCATGGCCGCCCCAGGGGCTGGCGAACCCGACGGTGGTCAATCCGAGACCCATGACCGCAGCGGCAATCAATATGCGTTTGTGTAGCGTTTTCATCTTCAATTCCTCGTGGTGATCCGGTTGCTTCGGGAGCCATTAAACACCGGGCGTGTAACCGGCGTTTTGCCGAAACGGGATTTTTGTAACGATTTGTATCAGCCCCACAATACACCATCAGCTTTTGACGCTGCCCAGCATGATCCCGGCGATGTAGTATTTTTGCAGCGCCACGAACAGCAGCATCACCGGCAGCACGGTCAGCACCGATCCGGCCATCATCAATTCCGTGTCCTGCACATGCTCACCCAGCAGATTAGACAACGCCACCGGCAAGGTGTGCTTGGCGCTGTCGGTCAGCACAATCAGCGGCCACATGAAATCATTCCACGCACCGAGGAAAGTGAATATCGCCAGCGTGACCAGAATCGGTCGGCACAGCGGCAGCACCAGCGACCAGTA
>DEHY01000047.1:3308-3868 GCA_002352185.1 Competibacteraceae bacterium UBA2788 | reverse complement strand
TGCTCGGTGCTGGGCCGCGCCGAGATGTTCGCTTCCAAACAGCCGGTGTTGGCCTCGGCGGTGGATGGTTTGGCGATGGGGTTGGGCTACACCGCAGCGTTGATGCTGCTCGGCGGTTGTCGGGAAATCCTGGGCAGCGCCACCTTGTTCGCTCATGCCTCGCTATTGCTGGGCGACGGCTTCGCCTTTCTCGAAACCACGCTCATCCCGAAGTACAAGGGTTTCCTGCTGATGCTGCTGCCGCCCGGCGGTTTTCTGGCGCTGGGGTTCCTGCTGGCCGGCAAGCGGGCGGCGGAACGGCGCTGGGAGCGGCGGGCGGCAGGTCGGGGCAAGGTGGTCGGGACGGGGGCGGAACAGTCGCCATCCACGGCCTGATTCCGTTTCAAAATCAAGGAGAAGATCGTGCAAGTCAGCGTTGCTTATACCGAGCCATCACAACAAATCTGGCTGTCGCTGGACATGCCCGAGAGCAGTACGGTACTCCAGGCCATCGAACGCTCCGGCATTCTGGCGCGTTGCCCGGAACTGGATTTGAAAAAGAACAAGGTCGGCATCTTCGG
>DEHY01000047.1:0-3303 GCA_002352185.1 Competibacteraceae bacterium UBA2788 | reverse complement strand
GACAATCGCCGCTTCCGGGTTGTGACAAACGCCACGAGGCCCCAATCTCCTCAATAAAAAATAAACAAATATAAATAGTTATTTTTATTTTTCATTCGGTACGCCGGTTGCTAAGAACTTCACCGACATCCGCGCCCGGCCATGGCCGGTTGCAATCCACCTTGACCCTTTTTCGGGGAACGCACATGGAACCGACCCGCCAGCCGACCGCCGTCGGCGCCTCGCCAGCGCTTCATCCCTGCTATTCCGAACAGGCCCACCGTCATTTCGCTCGCCTGCATCTCGCGGTCGCGCCGGCCTGCAATATCCAGTGCCACTACTGCAACCGCAAGTACGACTGCTCCAACGAATCCCGCCCCGGCGTGGTCTCGGAACTGTTGACGCCCGAACAGGCGGCGCAAAAGGCGCTGGCGGTGGGCGCGGCGATTCCACATCTGGCGGTGGTGGGCGTAGCCGGACCCGGCGATCCCTTGGCCAACCCCGAACGGATGTTCGCCGCCTTTCACGAACTGGCCGAAAAAGCGCCCGACCTGACCCTGTGCGTATCCACCAACGGGCTGGCGCTGCCGGAACAGGTGGAGCAATTGGTCAAATACCGCATCGGCCACGTCACCATTACCATCAACTGCGTCGATCCCGACATCGGCGCACGGATCTATCCCTGGATCTTCTGGAATCATCGCCGCGTTCGGGGCCGCAAGGCGGCGGAAATCCTCATCGCCCAGCAACAGAAGGGTCTGGAAATGCTGGTCGAGCGCGGGGTGCTGGTGAAAGTCAACTCGGTGCTGATTCCGGGAGTCAACGACGAGCATCTCCATGAAGTCCACCGGGTCGTCACGGCCAAGGGCGCGTTTCTGCACAACATCATGCCGCTGATCGCCCGTCCCGAACACGGCACGTATTACGGTCTCGTCGGGCAGGCCGAACCGACCGCCGAGCAGGTGCGGGCGCTGCAAGATGCCTGCGCCAGCGACAACGGCGAGAGCGGGATGATGAACCATTGCCAGCAATGCCGCGCCGATGCGGTGGGGATGCTGGGCCAGGATCGCGGCGCGGAATTCACTCTGGAAAAGGTCGCGGCCATGGAGGTGGATTGGCAGGCGGCGCTGGCGAAACGGGCGGTGGTGCGCGCCGCCATCGAGCGCCGTCTGGCGATGCAAGCCCAGTTTCTCAAGGCAAGAGGCCCGACTCCGTTACCGATCCGACGCCCGCCGGTCATCGTGCCGGAAACCTTGCGCGTGGCGGTGGGCAGCAACGACGGTCGTACCGTGGACGCGCATTTCGGCCACGCCCGCGCCTTCCTGATCTTCGATGTCTCCCCCACCGGAGTGCGCCTGGTGGCGCGGCGCGGCATCGGCGACCGCTATTGCAGCGGCCCGACCACCTGCGGTGACGCCACGCCCGCGCTCGCCGAGGCGGTTCAGGCGCTGCGTGACTGTGCGGTGCTGCTCTGCGCCCGCATCGGTTTCGAGCCTTGGCGCCCCCTGGAAGAGGCCGGCATTCAACCCAACAGCGAACACGCCATGGAGCCGATCAGTGACGCCCTGCTGGAGGTCTACGCCGAATGGCGGGACCGTGGACGGCTCGATGGCGCGCCAGCCTCGGCCCGCTCCTCTGCCTGAGGCCGCATCGCCGTGGCGTTTCGCATCGTCGCCAGTTGCACCCGCTGTTGGGCGTGCCTGCCGCTCTGCCCGCACGAGGCCATTCGCGCCGCCGCGCCGCATTTCCAGATCGACGCGGCCCGCTGCACCGAATGCGTTGGCGATTACGCCGATCCGCAGTGCGCCAGCATTTGTCCGGTGGAAGGCGCCATCATCGATGCCGTCGGCCAATCCCTGAATCCTCCCGGTTCGCTGACCGGCTTGCCGCCCGAACGCCGCACTGTTTCATCCACTCCCTAACCTTAAAGAGCGCTCCCATGGCGAGATCGCAGCTTACCTTCGCGGATGTCAACCTCACCGTCACCGTTCCGGCGGGCACCCGGGTGATCGAAATTTCGGACAGAATCCATTCCGGCATCGTGTACGGCTGCCGCGAAGGCGATTGCGGCACCTGCCTGATGAAGGTGGTCGACGGCCTGGAAAACCTGAGCCAACCCTCGGTGCTGGAAGCCCGAGTCCTCAAGGAACATCTCGCCGCCCGAGACATGCGTTTGGCCTGCCAGGCGCAGGTGTTGTCGGGCGACGTGACCGTGCGCCCCGCTTGACCGCCATTCTACTTCCGCCCACTTGAGAGATCGTTCCATGCCCTTAGTCACGTTTTCGCACCCCGATCACAAAGCCAGAACCGTCTACGCCACCGCCGGTAGCCACATCGAGACGGTTCTAAAAATCGCCAAGGCCAACAAGATTCCGATCAACTTCGATTGCCAGGACGGGGAATGCGGCACCTGCTTGGTGAAAGTGTCGAGCCTGGACAAAAAGGCCCGGATGGGCGGTCCACCGACCGAGAAGGAACGCAACCTGCTCAAACAACTGGGCAAGCTGACCGATGAGGACATCAGCCGCATTCTGGTGGACGACATCCCGCCGCCCTGGCGGCTGGCGTGCCAGATGATCGTGCGCGACGAAGACATCCTGGTGGAATACTGAAAGGGTTTTCGCCCATGTCGCCAACCCCGTGCCTGGGCTCTCCGGCGTCTCCCGGTTTCAACGCGTTCGGGCAAACCTATGGCTCGCTGATGAGCCACAGCCGGAACTTGCCCAACGACGACGCCCTGGCGCGGATGCTGGCGACCCAGGCGGGCGGCGGCGGGTCGTTACCCATTGGATTGGGGCTGGCGTCCGCCGAGTTTATCGCACTGCTGGCGCGGCACTTTCCTGGAGCGACGTTGCCAACCGTGCCCCACCGGTCACTTCCGGTTTGGGACCCGCGTCTGCTGGAGGAAAAGGACGAACTGATCACACTGCTCGATCTGCACCGGGCGGGACGGGACGTTTCGGAATGCTGGATGAGCGTGATCGTCGCCACCGGCTGCATGGCCAACGATCATCTCTGGGAAGATATGGGCTTGTGGTCGCGCCGGGATTTGAGCGAGCTGATGGCGCGGAATTTTCCGGCGCTGGCGGCCAGAAACGACCGCGACATGAAATGGAAGAAGTTTCTCTACAAGCAGCTTTGCGAGCAGGAAGGCGTCTATCTCTGCCGCGCCCCTTCCTGTGCGGTCTGCTGCGATTACGCGCTCTGCTTCGGGCCGGAAGATTCAGCGGCCCGACCTTGAAGGCGGTATCCCACGGGCGGGAGAAAGGCGGGGGCGATCATTTTCCACAAATCAAAATTCTTGGGTAGTCCTGTAAAAAGTAG
>DEHY01000101.1:16625-24753 GCA_002352185.1 Competibacteraceae bacterium UBA2788 | reverse complement strand
CGCATGGTGCGGAAGTAGCGTCCAGGCGCCAAACTGACGCCGGAGGCGGTGTGATCCGGCACCTCATATACCTTGAGCATCCATAATCGCTCACCAGTCGCCGGGTTAATGGCGACCAGATAACCTCCTGACTGAGTGCCACCATAACGATAGCTCTGCATATCCTGCTCGTAGCTTATGCCGTTGTGCAGGATTGGAGCCACTTTGGGTGGAGACGGACGGCTAGGGCGGGGCGTATTATCACTCACGATCAAATTCTCCTTTAAGGTTGCCGCACCGACTGGTGCTGGAATTGTCGGCGAGTCGGCGGCACGAGAAACATTCGCTAGCCATACTTTGGCCAAACAAACAGCAGGCAACAAGGCAGCTATCACCAAGACACTGCCAAAACCCCGGCTGTTCATATTTCTTTCAGCGCCATACTACGGGCGCTATCACTCAGAGCGCCGCCGCAATCGGCGGCGAAGAAGGCCCAATTGTCGGCATTACGAATGCAATCGGAGCCTGGATAACCGGCGTGTGGTCCAATCCCGTACCAGGCATATCGATCCTGTCCGTTATTGACATCATCAGTGCCACATACCAAATGAGTCAGTTCGTGAACGATGATGCGGGTCCAATTGGCCTGCCCATGCACCACTCCGCCGGGATCGTCGGTAAAAAAGCTGCTCTCAATGTAGACGACATCCATGCCTTCGCCATTGGAGCTGAACGTAAAAGCTTCTGATGCGAGAAAACCGGCTTCATCGGCATCTGTAGTGCCGCGAAAGGGCACCCAATCAGTCACGACGAAGTGACCTTTGTTAAGCATCGCGATGATTTTTTTGAAGCCCTGGGTCAACGTTGTGATATAGGTATTGACGGTCGCATCATCCAAACCGGCTTCGGCAAACCAGCGTTTGACCAGCGCACGCGCATTGTCACGTCCGGGGTTTGCTCCAGTTCCACCCGCTGCGGCATCGGCCAAAACGATACCCGCCTTCTGGCACCAGGCAAGGGCCTGTTGTGTTGAGTTACCGAGATAGCGTCGCTGCTGGTCACTGAAATGCTCATTGTTGCTGGCCAACAATTGCTTGACGCGGGTGACCGTATTGGCGTTGGCGTCCAGATATCGAGTGGGCCAGTCGGTGAAATCAGTCGGCAGGGATAACACCCATACTTTCCGATTGCCAGATTTATTTTGCAGGTAAATGTGACGAAGGAGCTTTAAACTCGCCGCCCGCTTTTTTACAGCAGCACTGACAGTGCCGGTATTAGCGTCAGTCCATCCACCTGCAGCCTGCAAAATGCCTTTGTCCTCGGTGATCTGGGTTTTACTGGGACCTTCCGTGACTTTTTTGCGGAGTTCGCCCAATGCCGGCTCCTGAGCAGCATCGAATCCACTGGCGCCCATCAGGGTTTCGAGCTTCCGAACCAACGGCTGCCAGCCGCGTTCATAGTCACTGTTTTTGACGATGGCGGCCCTTGCTGCATCGTACTCAGTCTTGAACTTTTTATCCCAGTCGATCATAAAGCTACCTCTCACAATTTGGAATTTTGCTAATCCAATGGGGTGGATTTACAGCCAAAACGCTTCCTGGCGACCGTCACAGGAAAAAGCGAAGGAGCCGACTTTGCATACTGATTAACTGGGCAGCCTTCATACCATCGCCTGATCCACGATTGCTACTACTCAAATCCATACCCAAATTCACCATCCTGCACGCTCACATGCACCCACTCGATGGTTTTTCCTTCCACCATCCGTTTCAAAAATTCTTCACTGATCTTGGGCAGCACGGTATTGGTCAGAATCGCGTCAATCATTCGTCCGCCACTCTCCAATTCGGTGCAGCGACTGGTAATCAGCTTAATCACTTCATCGTCGTAGCTGAACGGAATCTTGCGGGTTTCCTTAATCCGCTTGGCAATACGGCCCAGTTGCAGGCGGGCAATCGCGCCAATCATGTCATCGCTGAGCGGGTAGTAGGGAATCACCACCAAGCGGCCCAATAACGCCGGCGGAAAAACTTTCAGCAACGGCTCACGCAGGGCTTTAGCGATACCATCGGGATCAGGCATCAAATCCGGATCCTTGCACAGACCCATAATCAGATCGGTACCCGCATTAGTGGTCAACAGGATTAAAGTATTTTTGAAATCAATCACCCGGCCTTCACCGTCCTCCATCCAGCCCTTATCGAATACCTGGAAAAAAATTTCATGCACGTCCGGGTGGGCCTTCTCCACTTCGTCCAGCAACACCACGCTGTAGGGACGACGGCGCACCGCTTCGGTCAGCACCCCGCCCTCGCCGTAGCCGACATAACCGGGCGGCGCACCTTTCAGCGTCGAAACCGTGTGCGCTTCCTGGTATTCACTCATATTGATGGTGATGACGTTCTGTTCGCCGCCATAGAGGGTTTCCGCCAGCGCCAGCGCGGTTTCAGTCTTGCCGACGCCGGAAGTGCCGGCCAGCATGAAGACGCCAATCGGCTTGTTCGGATTATCCAGCCCGGCGCGGGAGGTCTGAATGCGCTTGGCAATCATCTCCAGCGCGTGCCGCTGACCAATGATGCGCTGTTCCAGGTTGTCGGCCAGCTTCAGCACCGTCTCGATTTCATTTTTGACCATGCGCCCGACCGGAATTCCGGTCCAGTCGGCCACGACCGATGCAACCGCTTGGGCATCTACGTCGGGCAGAATCAGCGGCTTCTCGCCCTGCAACTCGTGCAATTGCGTTTGCAGCGCCTTTAATTCCGTCAGCCAGCTTTGCCGCTGTGGATCGGGTTCAGCCGCTACAGTTGCGTCAACCTTGCCGCCATCGCTGCGCAGCTTGGCGCGCAGTTCCAGCACCTGATCAACCAGCGTTTTCTCCTTCTGCCAACGCTCTTCCAGTTCCACCAGCCGTGCCTGCTCAGCGTGTAATTTTTCGGTGGCGTCGGCCTGACGCTGTGCGGTCTCCATCCCGACCGCCGTTTCGCGCCCGATAATTTCCAACTCGACGTTCAAGCCCTCGATGCGGCGACGACTATCGTCCACTTCGGCGGGAACTGCGTGCAGACTGATGGCGACACGGGCGCTGGCGGTATCCAGCAGGCTGACCGCCTTATCCGGCAACTGGCGGGCCGGGATATAGCGGTGCGACAGCTTGACCGCCGCTTCCAGCGCCTCATCGAGAACTTGCACCCGATGATGCTTTTCCATGGTCGAGGCCATGCCGCGCATCATCAGCACCGTTTTCTCTTCGCTGGGTTCACCAACCTGCACCACCTGGAACCGGCGGGTCAGGGCTGGATCTTTCTCGATGTGCTTTTTGTACTCGGCCCAGGTGGTCGCGGCGATGGTGCGCAACTTGCCACGGGCCAACGCCGGTTTGAGCAGATTGGCGGCGTCGCCGGTGCCGGCTGCACCGCCTGCGCCGACCAGGGTATGCGCCTCGTCAATGAACAGAATGATCGGCTTGGGCGACGACTGCACCTCGTCAATCACCTGACGCAGCCGGTTCTCGAACTCGCCCTTCATGCTGGCCCCGGCCTGCAACAGGCCCACATCCAGCACCCGCAGCGTGACCTCTTTCAGCGGCGGCGGCACGTCGCCGGAGGCGATGCGCTGGGCGAAACCTTCCACTACCGCCGTTTTGCCGACGCCGGCCTCGCCGGTCAGAATCGGATTGTTCTGGCGGCGGCGCATCAGAATGTCCACGATTTGGCGGATTTCCTCGTCGCGCCCAACGATCGGATCGAGTTCGCCCTTGCGCGCCCGCTCGGTCAGATCCACGGAAAACCGCTGCAACGCCTCCTGCTTGCCCATTGGCGCCGGGGTCATGGCTTCGCTGGCCTCGCCTGGCACCGCGCCGCCGCCCACCTGCGACCCGTCGCTGGCGCGCAAGCCGCTTTCCGGCGAGCCGCCGACAATCGCGCCGAACTGTTCGGTCAGCGTATCCAGTTTCACCTTCTCGAACTCGCGCGAAATCGCAAGCAGCGCGTTGCGCAAATCCGGGGTTTTCAACATACCCACCAGCAGATAACCGGTGCGCACCTGCGAATCGTTGAACAGCAATGTAGCGTAAACCCAGCCTTCTCTAACCGCTGCGTCCACATGGGCGGACAGATCAGAAATTGAAGTCGCGCCGCGTGGCAGTCGATCCAGCGCTTCAGTGAAATCCTTGGCAATGCGGGATGGATTCAGGTTGAAATGCTGGATGGCCCGGTGCAGATCCGAATCCGGTAATTGCAGAATCTGATGCAGCCAATGCACCGGCTCAACATAGGGATTNNCTGATTTCGGTCATAAACTTGAACTCCATGAGCGGCAAGGCGTGAGAGATGCGGCGTGTGCGCTACGGTGAATCCGGCCACGCCGCATTCCTCGCTCCTCAGGTACAGTAGGTGACAGCATCCAGTTTCAGATCGTCGGCATCCTGTTCCAGCGGCTGGCTGGCGAGCCAAGTGGTCCAGCCAAGCCGCGTTCCCTCGCCCAGCACCAGCGGCGGAACCTCTTCTTTCCTGATGATCGGGTTGAAATCCCATAGCAGTTCATCGCCGACGTAATTGCGCGCCCAGGCGACCAACCGTCGCAGACTGTCGCTGCCGGGCAGGAAGCGCTGAAATTCCGCCAGCCCCATCGGCCCGATGACGATGCGGAACTTGAACTGACAGTCCCACACCCGCTCGCCGATCACCGCCGTCATGCCGAGCAGGCCGGTAGCCGGAGTTTCGCCCAAACGACAGCGACTGTTCTCGTCCAGCGGCAGCCAGTGGCCGACAAAGGTTTCGATCTCCACCGGCAGTCTGAAAAAATCCGCCAGAATCGCCCGCAGTCCTTCGGGATTGCGGGTCTGGCACACCAGCCGACCCGCGTAATGAAATTTGGCCAAATCCGGGACTGCATCCCGCTCCCACAGCGCCGGCGTCCCCATTCCGAACGGAGCGCCGACGTAGGTCTTGAAGCGGTCGGTCTCCGGACGGTCGTAGCTGACGGTCGGCTGGGCGTCGGCCCAGGCCCGGTAAAACAGGCACAACATCCGGTGATGAAACAGATCAGCGAAACGGGCCAGTGTGTTATCACCGGCATTGCGGCTGCGGTCGCGGGCGTATTCGGTCAGATGCAGCGGCAATGGCCCATTGGGTCCGAACAGGCCCAGAAAGTATTGGTACAGGCGCGGCGGACAGTCATCGTCGCCCGGCTCAAACGCCGCCAGCGTGGCCGGCGCGAACGCCATCGTCGGCTGTTGCGCCAGCCGAACTGGATCGTCGACTCGCCGAATCGCCTGCCCAAACCGGGGCCGATCCCGATAGCGGCATTCCAGCCGTCGCAATGCCTGGAACACATGAAACGCATGCGGCGCACGCCGCAGCGCCTCAAACAGGTCTACAGCGTGTGTCGCCGCCCGATCCGGACTGGCCATCGCATGATCTCGCCGCGTTCGGTCGATCTGACGACCGTTTCAGTAAAGGAGTTGATCGAGGCGTATTTGGTGAAAAACCGTTCCAGCACCGCCCCCATCAGAAAAATGCCCTCGCCTTCGAATGCGGCCTCGTCCAGCGTCACCGTCACTTCCAGACCCCGGGCAAAGGCAATCGGCCCTGGAATCGGCGCACGGCGGGTGACAGGGACCGCCTGGATCGAATGCACCCCATCGATCTGCTTGCGGATCGACGCCTCGGCCAGTTCGCCGTACAGCGCCAGCAGATCCCGGAACGCCACAGCGCCCTGCCGGGCGTCGCTGTCCGCCAGCGACAAATAATTCAGCGCCAGATGGCTGATCAGGCGCCAGGCGGTATCGCCGTGAGCATGGGAAGGGCGCGGCTTGGTTGGGCCGGCCAGACAGCGCGCCGCACGCACCGGCGCGCCGGAAGCCAGCGTAAAATCGGTGTCGCCGCGCCCAACCGGCATATGCAACGGCAGATCGCGGTTGGTGCATACCGTCGTCACCGCCAATTGCTGCAGATCGCCGCGATAGGGCGCTTCGTCGGCGTCCACCAGCGCCAGGAAGGTTTCGCTGCCGATATAGCTGGAACGCGGGCCGACGCGGCGTTGCTGGCTGGACAGTAGACGCGGCAGCCGATGCCCGGTGTAGAAGGCCCGTTGCCCGCGCCGGTCCAGCCGGTCGTGGCGGGCATAGAACGGCAGGAATTCCTGCTCCTCGTTCTGAGCGCCGATGCCGGTGACGCTGGTGACCTGATAAACCTCGAAATCCATGGGCCGGGCGCGATCCGGCAGCACATGATGTTCAGAAACCTGATCGCTCAAGTGAATGCGGTCGGCGCGTTTGGGAAACAGATTGATCGCCGGGGCGCAGAACAGGGCGAAATTGGCGGCGGTCACGGTGTTTTCCAACACGGGATCGGCCCGGTTCAACAGAATCAGGATTTCCAGTTCATTGCCGGCGCAGCGGCGCGCCGCCGGCCCCAATCCGCCCAGTTCCACGAACAGATACCGCTGCGGCAGGGAGAAATACTCGTGCAGCAGCCGGTACCCCTGAAATGACGGCGGCACGTCCGGCAACAGTGCCTGATCCTCCTCGAAGCCCAGCCGCTGAAGCTGGTGGGCGGCGATCACTTCATGCCACGGAGCCGGACGCTGTCCCGGTCGCGCCACCACCAGGACCGCATTCCCCAGCATCTGTTCGTACAAATGCATAGGCAACGCATCGCTGCCATGCAAATACAGATGCAACCGATCCAGCGGCAATTTACTGAACGGCACGCCGGGAAGGGTGATTCGCAGCCGCAGGCGGATGCCCGCCCGGACTTTCTGCAAATCGGGCAGATCGAGCAGCGCCACCGGCTCCTTGCCGGCGAAGTAGTGCGCCTCGGTAATTTCCAGCGGCCACAGCGTCACCGGATGCGCGGTGCGGTATTCACAGGGCGTGCGCTCGCCTTTGCCCAGCACGCTGAACAGCGCATGGCCCCGAGGCAATACAAATCCCTGTTCCAGCGTACTTTCGGTGGGATCCGGCTCGAATCGGACCACAGCCATTGATGGGGTGGGCGCCAGATAATGCGGATAGATGATTTCCAGCAGATGCTGAGTAAAACGCGGAAACTCCGCGTCAATCTTGAGCTGCACCCGCGCCGCCAGAAAGCTGAAACCTTCCAGCAGCCGCTCGACATAGGGATCGGCGCATTCAAACTCATCCAGACCAACCCGCCCGGCGATTTTCGGGAACTCGCGGGCGAACTCCCCGCCCATTTCACGCAGGTGTTGCAATTCCCGGTTGTAATACTGGAGCAGGCGGGCATCCATTTAATGTACGCTCGAATGACCGGCTTCTTCGATTCTGACCTGGCCGTTTTCCAAATCAATTTCCGTCTTCAAATAGAGTTGCAAGGGAAGCGGTTGCGCCCACAAATCGCCAGTTATTTCAAAGGACAAGGTGTTATGAGCCATCAAATCATGCGCCAGAATCGCCCGCACCTTGACCGAGTTGCGGAGAATGCGCGGTTCAAAATCGCGGATCACCCGCCGCAGGGTGTCTTCCAATTCTTTTATATCCAGACCCGTTACAACGTTTCCCGACAACGGCGGCATTCCATAATTGATCACGGAATGGGCCGCAAACGGGTAACGCTCAATATTCTCGCTGCTTGGCATGCGCACGGCGTTCAACAGCCAGGCCAGATCGCGCAACACGCACTCCCGCAGCCGGTTCATGGACAACACCCGTTTTTCACGGGATTCCTGCGACTTGTCCGGCTCATCGTCGGTCAACCGATCCAGCAGCGAGGGTTGCAACCGATCTTTGGGCGTCAGATCAGCCATCTTCGGCCTCGACCGTAACCGTCGCATCCGTCTGCAACTCAATCCGCCGAATGTCCAGCAGCGGATAATCCCCCTGATCGGTCGCCAGCACCCGCTGGCCCAGCCCCAGCCAGGTTTCCGCTGCGCATTCCAGCCAGTCGGTCTTGCGCCCCAGTTGCACCAGCGGATCGGCGCTGCTCTGTGAACCGGGATAGCGCGCCGGAATCAGACCCACGGTTTCGCCGCCATTGCTCCAGGTGAATTGCGCCGGCATCCAGACGTAATCACGCAGATCGGTTGGCGGTTCCAGACTGATGGCTTGAATCCGCTGGAACGGAATCCAGTAATAGCGGCCATTGACAATCGCTTCCAGCATCGGCCCCAGCCGCGCATCGGCGTCGGC
>DEHY01000101.1:0-16448 GCA_002352185.1 Competibacteraceae bacterium UBA2788 | reverse complement strand
CGAACCTCGGCCTGGAGCGCTTGCAGCGCCTCTTGTGGGCGGCCTTCGCGCAATAAATCGAGTGCCTGCATGGGGTGCGGTCCTCCGGGCGAAAGGATTAGAAACCAGGAAGGCCGGGAATCCGCAGGCTCCCGGCGTTGCTGAGGGAGGAAAACCCGCACGGGCTTTCCATCCCGGCGCTTGGCAACCTGCCCAAGCGGCTAGATCTTGACGTTTTCGGCGATATTCCAACCCATCTTGGGCTTGGCGCCTTCGCCGCCCGTCGGAGTCTGCTCGGTGTAATCCACCTTGACCCGGGCAAAGTTCAGGGTGACGTTTTCAGTCAGCCGATCCTCGCCACCCGAACCACCGGTCGAAACCGAGGTGATGATCAAATCTTCCATGGTGATGATCAGATACTCCAGCGGTTTCTCGCCGGCCTTGCGCACCGTCAGCACCGCTTTCGGGAAATGCTTGCCATTGCAAGCGGCCAGTATCAGGTCGCAGGAACCCTTGTCGATATACTTGGTGAAGGACAGATCCTGCACATTGACCTTGCCCGCGCCCTGACCGCCGCCCATCTGCGCATTGCCGGAATTACTCATGCCCCAGCTCCAGGCCAGCACGTCAAATTCTTCTTTGTGCTTGTGATCAACGGATTCGCCCTTGAGATCACCAATCTTGATAAACATGTCCATAGCCATGGTCATACCCTCGCTTTACAGTTGTGAGTCAGTTTTACTTCAATGAAATGTCGCCCAATGCGACAGTGTGTACCGAAAAAACCACCGCTGTTCGTTGGTCTTGCTGCTGCTTCCCTGTCGCTGAACACGGTGATTGTCCTTGCCTGTCTCGATTGCATCCCCCGTGCCAACTTTCAACCGTATGATTTGTTAGAATAAAACCAGTCCGGCTCTGAAATCGCCGGGCGGTTCACATCAGACTGAACCGTCGCCGACCATTTTGACCCGGATCAACCGCACGATGGCGCCGGATTAACCGCCTTTGCCCGACGGCAGCTTGGAAACCAGCCGCAACGACACGGTCAAGCCCTCAAGCTGGTAATGCGGGCGCAGGAAGAATTTGGAGGTGTAGTAACCGGGATTGCCTTCCACCTCCTCGACCACCACTTCCGCCGCCGACAGCGGAAATTTGGCCTTGGTTTCCTCGCCAGCGTTTTCGGGATTGCTGACCACATAGTTGCTGATCCACGAATTTAGCCAGTACGCCATGTCGCCGCGTTCCTTGAACGAGCCGATCTTGTCGCGCACCATGCACTTGAGATAGTGGGCAAAGCGGCAGGTGGCGAACAGATAGGGCAGCCGGGCCGACAGGTTGGCGTTGGCGGTGGCGTCCGGGTCGTCGTATTCGGCGGGCTTCTGCAGCGATTGCGCGCCGATAAAGGCGGCGAAATCGGTATTTTTTTTATGGATCAGCGGCATGAAGCCATTCTTAGCCAGTTCGGCTTCGCGCCGGTCGCTGATGGCGATTTCGGTCGGGCACTTCATGTCCACGCCGCCGTCGTCGGTCGGGAAGGTGTGGGTCGGCAGGTTTTCCACCGCCCCGCCGGATTCGATGCCGCGAATCCGGGTGCACCAACCGTACAGCTTGAAGGCCCGGTTGATATTGGTGGCCATGGCATAGGCGGCGTTGGCCCAGGTGTATTTGTTGTGGTCGGCGCCCTCCACATCTTCCTCGAAATCGAACTCCTCAACCGGATCGGATTTCGCTCCATAGGGACGCCGCGCCAGAAACCGGGGCATGGCCAGACCGAGGTAGCGGGAATCTTCCGATTCGCGCAACGACCGCCAGGCGGCGTATTCGGGAGTCTGGAAAATCTTGGTGAGATCGCGCGGGTTGGCCAGCTCCTGCCAGGAATCCATCTGCATCGCCGTAGGCGCGGCGGCGGCGATGAACGGACAATGGGCGGCGGCGCAAACCTGGGACATTTCGCGCAGCAATTCCACATCGGTCGGACTGTGATCAAAGTAGTAATCGCCCACCAGACAACCGTAGGGTTCGCCGCCGAACTGGCCGTATTCTTCCTCGTACATCTTCTTGAAGATCGGACTCTGATCCCAGGCGGTGCCCTTGAATTTTTTCAGAGTCTTGTGCAAATCCTTCTTGGCGATGTTCAGCACCCGGATTTTCAGCATCTCGTCGGTTTCGGTGTTGTTGACGAGATAGTGCAAGCCGCGCCAAGCGCTTTCGAGCTGCTGAAATTCCGGGTTGTGTATGATCTTGTTGAGCTGTTCGCTCAGCTTCTGATCCAACGCCGCGATCATGGATTCGATGGACTTGATCACATCCTTGGAAATCAGCGTCGTATTCTGCAACGCCTGCTCGGCCAGCGTGCGGACGGCGTTCTCGACCGACTCCTTGGCCTGATCGGACTTGGGCTTGAACTCCCGCTGGAGCAGCGAGGAGAATTCACTGGCTTCCAGCGTTTCAACTTCGGGCTGGGCCTGGGCATTCAGATTGGTTTCAGCCATGACGGTTTACTCCTCAGCAGCCGGCGCGGCGCTTTCCGGCTTGGGAGCCGCCGCCAGCGCCTGCAACAGGCTTGGATCGGCCAGCACCTTGGCCAATAGCTCTTCCGCGCCGGTCTTGCCGTCCATGTAAGTCACCAGATTGGAGAGTTGCTGGCGGGCTTGCAGCAGGCGATTCAACGAATCCACCTTGCGCGCCACCGCCGCCGGCGAAAAATCGTCCATGCTCTCAAAGGTCAGGTCTACGCTCAGATCGCCTTCGCCGGTCAGGGTGTTGGGCACCCGGAACGCCGCACGCGGCTTCATGGCCTTCATCCGGCTGTCGAAATTGTCCACGTCAATTTCGAGAAACTTGCGGTCGGCGACCGGGGCCAGCGGATCAGCCGGCTTGCCGGACAGATCGGCCATAACGCCCATCACAAACGGCAACTGCACTTTTTTCTGCGAACCGTACACTTCCACGTCGTACTCGATCTGTACGCGCGGCGCCCGGTTGCGGGCAATAAATTTCTGGCTGCTCATCGCCATCGGAACATTACCTCTTGGAATTTGAAACCATCATTGTGGCCCGACCAAACCGGCGATTGCGCGGTCAGTCGGATTCTCCATCCCGCAACCCGAAAATCAGGTTGGCCTGCTCGGTTCCGCCCGGGGCGAGATCGCGCAGCACCTCCATAAAGTTCTTGGTGACTAAACTTCTAGCACGTTTCAGCAGAAAAGGTACGGGGCTGGACGGCTCGTAGCGGGTAAAGTAATCGCTGACCTTTTCCAGCATGCGCAGGGCATCGTCGCGACTGGCGATTTCGCCCGTCAGCACCAGGCGTTGCCCACCGCCGACCGTTCCCCCCGCTACGCCGGCCTCTGCCGCATCCTCCGCAGCGCCCTCGCCGGTCAGCCCCTCGCCCCGCCGCTGCAACTGCTCGGCCAGCACCTGGCGCATTTCCTTCAGTACGCCGGCCAGTTCGCTCATATCCGCCGCCTGGGTTACGCCCACCTGATCGGTCAACACCGCTTCGATGTGCTTGGCCCGCTGCATGGCGTCGGCCAGCAGCGCCGCGACGCCTTGCAATTCCTGGAGATCGGCGTCCTGGAAGGCGGCGTCAATCCGGCCCTGGGTCGGCAGTTCCGCCTCGCCTCCCGCGTCGCCGGCGGCAACCAGCACCCCGGCGGCGATCTGGACATCGCGCAGGCTGAACCGCCCCAGCGCGCGCGAACTGACCAGTGCCGCTTCGCGCAGGCTGCGCAGCGTGGTTGCCGGATCGCACAGCGCCACAATCGTATTGACCCGCAAGGTTGGATCGTTGCCGTCATCGGGATCAAGTTGTGGATAGACGCTATCCCAATACCGCTCAATCAGACCTTCAACCAAGGCCAACCCGTCAGCGAATCCCGGCAGGCCATCGGTATTCAGCAGCGCACGGGTCAGGCATACCGCCACCCGCAAATCCCGGGTACGGTCGAACAGCGCCAGCGCCGCTTTCCGAACGCCGCGCCAATCGGGCGGCTCGGCGGGAATGATGGTACTTCCGAACTGCTGTTCGGATTTCCCTTCCGCCATCTTCTCCATCTCCGCGAACGCGGAGTCATATTCCAAATCCTCGCCGCAGGGTGCGTCGGCGTCGATCTGGCTCAATAGTTGCTCTACATCAATCACACTCATGGCGGTTGCAGGCCTCGTCGAAATCCTGAGTTCTCCAGTCAAGCATAGTCTGGCTTGGCGCAATTACCTGGTCGGTATAGACTGAATAATAGTATCCACAGTGATCAATTCGATGAATTCCGCTTGGGGCAGTCGAAGCGGCGCCCCTGCCAACGGAAAGCGCATCATGCCCCTGAAATTGACTATCACCAGTTACCAGCGACTCTCTCCCGGACAGGAAACCACACAGATACTCGACCGTGGTTCCATCAGTATCGGGCGCTCCGCGCAATGCGACTGGATTTTGCAAGACCCGGAAAAAATCCTGTCCAACAAGCACTGCACCGTTCACCATCAGGATGGCGGCTATTTCCTCACCGACATCAGCACCAACGGCGTGTACCTGAACGATTCCGAGCAACGCATCGGTCGCGGCGAGATGGTCAGGCTTCAGGATGGCGACCGTTTCATCCTGGGCGAATACGAAATCGCGGTTGCCTTGACGCCTACGGCTGCGGAACTGGATGAAACCGAGCAGGAAGGACCTATCACTGATGTAGTATGGACGCCGAATATCCCGGCTCCAGCCAGCTTCGAGGGTGGCCCGGTGGAAACGGCCAAGCCTTCTTTCACCGATCTTCTTGCCGAAGATCACCACCATCTGGGTCTGTCCAAGCCATCGCCTGCCGGCTCCATCGCCACCGAACCGCCGTCTGATCTCATGGCGCCGGATCGCGCCTTTTTCGAACCTCCAGCGCTGCTGCCTGAAACATCGGCTCCACCGATTGAACCGATCGCTGCAATCCCGACTCCAGCCAGCGCAAAGGAGTTCCCCTCGCAGGCACGAATTGCGCCTGATCTTTCATTCGAGCCACCCGCTGAAAATTCCGGCGCAAGCGGACTTGCGGCGGGAGCCGCCGAATCGGGATTCGAACTGGCTATCCCCGAAGACTGGTGGATGACGCCACCCGCAGCCGCCGCAGCCGTCCGATCCGTAACCGAGCCGCCGCTGAAACCGCCGCTGCTTGCGCCATCACGCCCAGCCGTTCCGCAAGCGCCAGCCGCGTTGTCGTTCGAGGAACCGGCCAAACCCGCGCCGACCGTTCCGCAAGCGTCTCCGCCAACACCATCGCCACCCTCGGAACGACCTGCCGGACCCGACGCCAAAATTCTGCTGCGCGCCTTTCTGGAGGGCGCCGGTCTGCCGCATGTGCGCTTGTCCGATGATCAACTGCCCGAGATCATGGCCAATCTCGGTGCGATCTTCCGTGAAACCGTGCAGGGAATGATGGAAATTCTGCTGGCGCGCGGCGATGTCAAGGGCGAATTCCGTCTGGATCGCACCAATATTGGACCGATAGAAAACAACCCGCTCAAGACACCGCCAGGCCAGCCGCCACTCAGCCCGGAAGAGGTCATGGCCCTGCTGCTGATCCGGCGGAAAGACGCCTATATGTCTCCGGTTCAAGCGGTGCGCGAGGGCTTCAACGATATCAAGGCCCATCAACTGGCGGTCATGGCCGGGATTCAGGCCGCCCTGATCCGCCTGCTGGAGCGATTCGCTCCCAGCAACCTGGAAACCCGCCTGCAACAAACGGTATTCGACAGCATCCTGCCGGCGAATCGCAAAGCCAAATACTGGGATTTGTTCACCGCCGAATATCGCGCCATTGCCCACGAAGCCGAGGAAGATTTCAATGAACTGTTCGGCGACGAATTTGCCCGTGCCTACCAGGAACGGCTGAACATGCGCTAGAGATCATGGCCCTGGTTCCGGGTTTACTACCGTTCTGCGGTTTGGATGCTAGGCTTTAGAAGCAGCGTCCACCCTTCCAAATCCAATCCACGTAACGAGACGAGCAACACCGCCATGAGTTGGTACAGCAAGGTCGTGTGGTCTGAAGGTATGTTCCTGCGTCCTCAGCATTTTCAGCAGCAGGATCGCTACCTGGAAGCCTTCATTCGGCAATCCTGCAGCGTACTGCGTCCTTACGACTGGGGTGTGGCGGAATTGGTTCTGGATCGGGAAGCGCTGGCGCTGGGCAAGATCGCCCTCACCACCGCCAGAGGCCTGCTGCCCGACGGCACGCCCTTCGATATTCCCGATCACGACCCACCCCCTGCGTCCCTGGATATCGAGGCTGACGTGCGCAACACCCGGATCATGCTGGCTCTGCCCCTGCGGCGAACCGGCATGGCGGATGTGGAGCGCGGCGGGCAACAGGATACCGCCACGCGCTACCGGGCCGTGGCCCGCGAGGTGCGCGACAACAATGTGGACACCGCCAACAACAGCGCTTTTGTCGAAATCGGCGAACCCCGGCTGCGCCTGTTTCTCGATACCAGGGATTTGGGCGACTACACCTGCATCGGGATCGTCCGGGTGCTGGAAAAGCAGCCCGATCAGCGGGTGGTGCTGGATGGCGAGTATTTGCCGCCGTGCCTGGACTGTCGCACCGTGCCGACGCTGAACGGCTTTGTCACCGAAATACTGGGGCTGCTGCACCAGCGCGGCGACGCTCTGGCCGAACGGGTGGCGGGTGCGGGAACCGCACGCGGCGCCGGGGTGGACATTGCCCAGTTTCTGCGCCTGCAGACCGTCAACCGCTTTGAACCTCTGTTAGCCCATCTGGCGACCATGCAGGGCTTGCATCCGGAAACGTTCTACCAGATCGCCCTGCAACTGGCTGGCGAGATGGCGACCTTCACCGGCAAGGTCAAACGCCGTCCGCCCGTATTTCCAGCCTACGATCACGACGATTTACAGAAGACTTTTGGCGCGCTGATCGCGGAGCTGCGGCGCTCGCTCAGTCTGGTTGAGGAGCAGGCGGCGATCCGGATTCCTATCGAGGAGCGCCAGTACGGCATCCGGGTGGCGATCATCACCGACCGCGAACGCCCGCTGCTGGCCAAGGCTACGTTTATCCTGGCGGTACACGCCGATATGGCGACCGACCTGTTGCGTGCGCGCTTTCCGACCCAGGTTAAAATCGGCCCCGTGGAGCGTATCGCCCAGTTTGTCAACCATCACCTGCCCGGCATTGGCGTCAGCGCCCTGCCCGTAGCGCCACGGGAAATCCCGTATCAGTCTGATTTCATCTATTTCCGGCTTGACCGCAGCAGTGAATTCTGGAAACAGATGCTCAACTCGGGCGGCTTCGCGTTCCATGTGGGCGGCGAGTTCCCGGAACTGGATATGGCATTCTGGGCCATCAAAGAGTAACCGAGTAGCGAACCGTGACCATAGACGATCCGTTTGCCACCACCGACGGGGACGAAGGCGAGCGCACGCTCATCCGGCCCATGCCGGGCGGTCGCCGTTCAGGCAGTCCGCCGCCGTCACCGCCGCCATCAGCGCCACTGCCTCGTCCGACCGGCGCGCCGCCGACCGAAGCAGCGGCGCTGACGCCGTCCGAGATCGGCCTGAATCCGCTGGAAGCCGCAGCCGCGCCGCTGCTCAGCCTGATCACCCGCCTGAAGAACACCTCTTCGCACCCTGATCCTGACCGATTGCGCCAACGAATGATCGAGGAGATCAAGGCCTTCACGGCTGTCGCCCGCGACCGGGGCCTTGACGAGAAAACAGTATTTCGCGCCCGTTACGTGCTTTGCACCACGCTTGATGAGGTGGTGTTGAATACGCCGTGGGGCCGGGCGAGCCAGTGGAGCGAAAACAGTCTGCTGGTCACGTTCCACAACGAAACCTGGGGCGGGGAGAAATTTTTTGAACTGCTGGATTCCATCATCCTCGACCCGCGCAAGAATCTCTACCTGCTGGAACTGATGTACCTGTGCCTGGCCTTTGGCTTCCAGGGCCGATTCCGAGTGCTGGACAATGGCCGCAGCCGGCTGGACGAACAGCGAGAGCGCGCCTATAACGCCATCCGCACTGCCCGAGGCGAGTTCGAGCGGGAACTGTCGCCGCACTGGCGCGGTGTCAGCAGCGCGCGCAACCCGCTGATTCGCTACGTGCCGCTGTGGGTCGTGGCGGCAGTCGCGGCGGCATTGCTGCTCATCGCCTACGCGCTCTTCAACTGGCTGTTGAACAATGCCTCTGATCCAGTGCTCACCGCCCTCAGCAGCATTCGTGGCGAAACCGTAGCCATGGTTCGGCGCGGTGGCGTCGCCATCCAGCCACCCGTCGCCAAGCCACAGCCGCCCAACGCCGGTCTCACCCGGTTTTCGCAGGAGCTGCGCAAATTCCTTGATCCCGAAATCCGGCAGGGACTGGTTGCAGTCATCGAGGAAGCCGACAAGACCACAGTGCGCATCCGTGGCGACGGCCTGTTCGACTCGGGCAGCGCGAATATAAAACCACTGTTTCTGCCACTGCTGGCGCGGATTGGGCAGGAGCTTAACACCGTGCAGGGCCGGGTGCTGGTGACCGGCCACAGCGACAATATTCCCATCCGCACCCTGCAATTTCCCTCCAACTGGCACCTGTCCAAGGCCCGTGCCGACAGCGTGGTGCAAATGCTGGCCGTCGGCAGCGCCAACCCGGGCCGTTTCACCGGTGAAGGCCGCGCTGATACCGAGCCGGTCGCCCCCAACGATACGCCACAGAATCGCGCCCTCAACCGGCGCGTTGACATCATTCTGCTGGCGCGGGTCAATTAGTGGGGGAGCCATGAAAAAAATCCTGAGCATTCTTACAAATCCCTGGCTGATCGGCATCACCGGCTTTCTGGCCGTCGCCGCCCTCATCTGGTATCTGGGTCCGCTAATCGCGGTTGCCGGTCAAACTCCGCTTGCCACCGATCTGGGCCGCGTCGCCACCATCATGACCGTCGGCGGCGCCTTTGCGCTGTATCAGCTGGTCGCTTATATCGACACATTGCGCCGTAACCGCGACATGCTGGCCGGTTTGGCCGAGCAAGCCGGCAAACCCGGCCAGGATGCGACGGGGGGCGGCGATCAGGCCGCGCGCGAGCAACAGCAGCAGCAAAAAAAGAAGGAGGAAGAAGCTGCCTCGGCTGAGGAAATCTCCACCCTTAAGCAGGGGCTGGACGAGGCGCTGGCTACGCTCAAGAAAGCGCGGCTGGGCGGCAAGTCCGGGCGCACTCAACAGCTTTACCAGTTGCCCTGGTACATCATCATCGGCCCGCCGGGTTCCGGCAAGACGACTGCGCTGATCAACTCCGGCCTGCGCTTCCCGCTGGGGGCCGGCAAGGTGCGCGGCGTAGGCGGCACCCGCAACTGCGACTGGTGGTTCACCGATGAAGCGGTGTTGCTGGATACCGCCGGGCGCTACACCACCCAGGACAGCCACGAGGAAGTGGACCGGGCGGCATGGCGCGGCTTCCTGGATTTGCTCAAGAAGCACCGCAAGCGCCGCCCCATCAATGGCGCTTTCATTGCGATCAGTCTGGCCGATCTGCTGCTGCAATCCGAAGAGGAGCGAACGGCTCAGGCGCTGGCCATCAAGCAGCGCATTCAGGAGTTGCATGAACATTTCGGCATCCGCTTCCCGATCTATGTGCTGTTCACCAAAGTCGATCTGATCGCCGGCTTCATCGAATTCTTTAGCGATTTGGGCCAGGAAGAGCGGGCGCAGGTCTGGGGCGCGACCTTCCCCATGGACGATCTTGCTCATCCCCAAGGCGTGGTGGAGCGCGTCGCCGCCGAATTCGAGTTGCTGGAGCAACGGCTGAACGAACGGATGGTGGAGCGCATGCAGGAAGAGCGCGACCCACAGCGGCGCGACCTGATCTACACCCTGCCCCAGCAGTTCGGCGCCCTGAAACTGCTCGCCGACCAGTTCCTTAAAGAGATATTCCGGCCCAGCCGCTACGAGGAGCGGGTGCTGCTGCGAGGGATGTATTTCACCAGCGGCACTCAGGAAGGCACCCCGATTGACCGGCTGATGAGTTCGCTGGCGACCACGTTCGGCCTGCATCGGCAGACGCTGAGTACCTTTTCCGGCAAAGGCCGCAGCTACTTCATCACCCGGTTGCTACGCGATGTCATCTTCCCGGAAGCGGAAATCGCCGGCGCCAATCTGCGGGTCGAGCGCTGGCGGGCCTGGATTCAGCGCGGCGCCTATGCCGCTGCCCTGCTCATCACCGTAACCGCCGCCGTCCTGTGGTTAACCAGCTATGCCCGCAACGAACTGTACGTGCGCGCCGTGGAGAAACAGCGGCTCGAAGTGGCCAAACAGATTCAGGCGCTCTCACCCGACCAGACGGATCCCGCCGCTGCTCTGTCGCTGCTCAACGCGGCCCGATCCATTCCCGGCGGCTACGGCGACCGCGCTGTGGGCACGCCCTGGCTGATGGGTTTCGGCCTGTACCAGGGCGACAAGCTGGGCGGAGAGGCGCAGGCGATTTACCAGCGGCTGCTCCTGCAAGCCCTGTTGCCCCGCATTATCCTGCGGCTGGAAGAGCGGTTGCGGCAAAATACCGGCAACCCCGGCTATCTGTATGATACGCTTAAGGTTTATCTGATGATGGATAATCAGGAACGCTTCGACGCCAAGGCGGTTAAGAGTTGGCTGGAGCAGGAGTGGCAAACCCATCTGCCCCAGTCGGTCAACCGGGAACAGCGCGAGCAATTGACGGCCCATCTGGATGCGCTGCTGGCGCAGGCCCCGTTGCAGTCACCCATTGATCTGGACAGCACGTTGATCCAGAGCACCCGAACTCTGTTGAATCAGGTCCCCCTCTCCCAGCGCATTTATGAGCGGATCAAGCAAAATCAGCGCACTGTCGGCACTCCACCGGATATTGGACTGACGGTCGCCGCCGGCCCGGATACGCCCCGCGTCTTCGACCGCAAGAGCGGTCAGCCGCTGAATATCGGCATTCCCGGTCTGTATACCTATAAGGGCTATTATCAGTTTTTCCTGAGTGAAAGCCCGAAGCTGGTGGATCAACTGGCCGACGAAAGCTGGATTCTGGGAACGACGGCGCAAGTTTCCAGCAATCCGGCGGATCGGCAGCAAATTGCTGATGGCGTCTGCCGGCTGTATCTCAACGACTATCTGAAGCAGTGGCAGGATCTGCTCACTGACCTCAAAATCAAGGAATTCAACAGTCCGGATGCAGCGCTCGACATCCTGCAAGTGCTGTCCGCGCCCGCCTCGCCGCTGCGCACGCTGCTCGAAACCGTGGCCCGGGAACTGGCGCTGGACAAGCCACCCGCACCGTCAGACGCAGACAAAACCCCAGCCACCGACAAATCGCTGACCGACAAGATCGCAGGCATCCTGGGCAATGCGAACCCCACCGCTGCCGGCCCCGCGATCCAGTCCTGTACGCTCGATCCCCGCTTGCTGAGCTTCGGAACCCAATATGGCCGTGAAATCGCCGGTGCCGAAGGTGTTATCCCGCCCTTCGACAAGACACTGTCCACGCTCAACGATCTCTACGGCCACATGAACGCTATCGCCCGCGCCCGGGAATCCAGTCCCGACGGCGTGGTGCCGCAGGCCCTCAAGGACCAGTTCGGAACGGTGGCTAATCATCTGCAGGTAGACGTCGCCCGCAAGCCGCCACCGTTCAACACTCTGCTCAACAAGCTGGCCCAGGACAGCTCCGATATGATTCGCAGCCTGCGCGACCGGCTGAATGCACAATGGCGAACGGCGCAGATCGCCGCCTTTTTTCAGGACAACCTGAAGGGTCGCTATCCGCTGGTCCGCAGTTCCATTCAGTGGAGCGGAGGCGCGCCAGGGGCTGCGCCAGGCGGCAATGTCCCGCTTAACACCATTCAGTGGGTCGGACAAGGCCCTGGTCCTAACGTAAGCCGCACGGTGGCCGGCCCGCCGGACGCCACTCTGGCCGCTTTTGGCCGTTTTTTCGGCCCAAATGGCTTGATGGACAACTTCTTCAAGAAGAACCTGCAACCGTATGTGGAGACCACGCCGGGAGGTTGGCGCTGGCGTGGCCCCACCGGCCCGGAACAGAGTATTCCACCCGAAACCTTGCAGGTTTTTCAGCGCGCCGCCGCGATCCGCGACACCCTGTTCAGCGGCAACAGCCAAGCCCCCGCGATCCGCTTTCAGTTGGCGCCCATCGAGCTTGGCAGCGACGTGGGGCAGTTCGTGATCAGCATGGATGGGCAAACCCAGAGCTACATTGCCGGGCAGGCGGCGCGGGTCGCCGATCTGCAATGGACCGGCGGGTCCGGGCAGGCGCGGGTCGAGTTTTTGCCGCCGACCGCAGGCGGTCCGGCGCAACTCAGCGAAACCGGACCCTGGGCCTGGTTCAAGATTCTCGATCAGGCGCAAGTTCAACCCATGGCTACCGGACAATTCCGGGTGACGTTTCAATTGAACGGCCGCCAGGCCGTTTACGAGATGCGCACCTCGGGTAGCGTTAATCCCTTTCGCCCGCGAGAACTGGAGGGTTTCCAGTGCCCGGAACAACTGTAATTTCCGGCGTAGAATGGCCGATGACGGGCTTTTTCGGCAAACTGCCCAGCCGGGGTGATTTCATTGGCCGCCATCTGCCAAAGAGCTTTCTGGAACCTTGGGATGCCTGGCTGCAAGCCGCCATCGCCCAGAGCCGCAAACAGTTGGGCGAGTTCTGGCGTGAGTGCTACTGCACCAGCCCGATCTGGCGGTTCACGCTCGGCGCCGGCTTATGCGGACCGGCTGCCTGCGCGGGAATCCTGATGCCCAGCGTCGACCGGGTGGGTCGCTACTACCCGCTGGCAATTATCGCGCCGCTGGCGCTGAACTGGCCTTTGCTGACATTGCCAACGGCTGGCGCAGTGTGGTTTCAGCAGGCTGAGCGCCTGGCCCTCGACGCGCTCGACCGTGATGAATTGGATCTGGACGACTTCAGCCAGCAAGTGGCGACTCTGGATACGCCGCCCGCAGCGGACTTTGCCATGACGGGCGCAGCGTCTGGAAACGCCTGGCATTGCTCCCTGCCTGAATCGCCGGATGAGTCACCGATATCGCCGGTTTTGGCTAATCATTTGTTGAGAAAAGCATTTCCCCAACCCAGTGTATGGTGGACCGAAGGTTCCGAGCAGATCGCGCGTTGCCTGCTGATTTGCGACGGTATGCCGCCGGTCGCCGGTTTTGTGGCGCTGCTGGCCGGAAACTGGCGACACTGGGGTTGGAACGAACCATCGCTCGTCGGTATCGCCGATTTGCCGGGCGAGTCAGCCACTGCCGAGGAAGATCAGTCATGAACCAGAAATCAACTTTTCAATGGTCATCCGCCGGCCGCAGTCATGTCGGCATGGTTCGGGCGATCAACGAGGATGCCTGCCTCGCAATGCCGGAACTGGGCCTTTGGACCGTCGCCGACGGCATGGGCGGACACGAAGCCGGCGATGTTGCCAGCCGCATGATCGTTGAAGCCCTGCAACAGATCGATCCGCCCATCAATTGGGAGGATTTTCTGGATGCGGCGCGGAATCGGTTGCGCGAGGTCAACCGGCGACTGCGCGAGGAATCGGCGGAGCGCTACCAGCATCGCACCATCGGCAGCACGGTGGTGGTGCTGCTGGCCTACGAAGCCCAATGCGCCTGCCTGTGGGTGGGAGACAGCCGGATTTATCGGTTGCGGGATGGACAGCTTCAGCAGTTGACGCGCGACCACAGTCATGTGCAGGAACTGGTGGATCAGGGTTTGATCGCGCCCGAGGACGCGCACCGCCACCCGCTATCCAACGTCATCACACGGGCGGTAGGTTCAGCGGAAGAGTTGCAGATTGATGAGGTTATTCATCCGCTGCAAGCCGGCGATCTGTACCTGCTGTGCAGCGACGGCCTTAACAAAACCGTGAGTGATGAGGAAATCGCCGGCCTGCTCGCCCACAGCGATCACAACTGTCAGGAAGCGGTCAAGGCCTTCATTCATCTGGCCTTGATGCGGGACGCCAGCGACAACGTAACCACGGTGGTGGTCAATATCGGCGACCCCGACCCGGCCCCGGTAGAGGAAGTCGGCTCCGAAACGCTCGCCAACCCGATTCCGCCGGATTGGTACTTGCAGTAAAACAGGCCGCTCCGATGACTGGAGCGGCGCAAACCCGACCTCTCAGCGCCCCCGCCGGTACAGCGGCAACGGCTGATCGGCGGCGGGCTGATAGCTCTCGGTGAATTCACCGAAAGCTATCAGCGCATCCTCCAGACTGCGATCCGCTCGGAGTTCGAAGGCATCGAAACCGCTGCGCGCCATAAAAAACAGTTGATCGCGCAGCACATCGCCCACCGCCCGAATTTCACCCCGATAGCCTTGACGTTCGCGCAACAGCCGGGCCTGGGAATAGGCGCGGCCATCGGCAAATTTGGGAAATTCCAGCGCTACAACGGCAAGCTTTGGCAAATCTTCGGCCAGTTCAGCGGGGTTGACGGTATTCGGCAACCGGACTCCGACTGGCTCACCCCGTTCCAGCAACACGGTTCGCTGCTGCTTCCAGCACGCCAGCGGCACGATCACCGGCCCCGCCGGTAATTCAGCGCCATCAGTGACATGTTGCCAGTGATCCTCGATGATCTGGCGGTTCTTGATGATTCGTCGCATCGCGTCGCTCCTACGCGGCATCCGCTTCCAGCTCCAGCACTGCCGGCGACGTTCCCACGGCGGAATAAACCCGCGCCCGGAATGGCGCGAGGCCAATTCGCCGGAAGGTGTCGAGGAACCGCTCGTCATCTTCCCGCTGCTCGACATAGACTTGCAGGATGCGCTCCAAAGTGTTGGCGACTTCGGTTTTTGGCACTGAGGGGCCGAGAATATCGCCCAGAGTGGCGTCGTTCTCCGAGGAGCCGCCCAGTGAAATCTGGTACCACTCCTCGCCTTTCTTGTCCACGCCGAGAATGCCAATGTGACCGACATGGTGATGACCGCAGGCGTTCATGCAGCCGGACATGTTGAGGCGGATCTCGCCCAGATCGTAGAGATAATCGAGTCGATCAAATTTCTCATTGATCTGCCGGGCAACGCCAATCGAACCGGCATTGGCCAGACTGCAAAAATCCAGGCCGGGACAGCAGATCATGTCGGCCAGCGTGCCGATAACCGGGGCGGCCAGTTTCTGCGCGGCGAGGGCGTGCCACAGCGGATAGAGATCGGCCTGCCGCACATCGGTCAACAGCAGGTTCTGATGATGGGTGGCGCGAATCTGGCCGAAACTGTAGCGATCAGCCAGATCAGCCACCGCATCCATCTGCCCGGCGCTGATGTCGCCCGGCGGCGCGCCTGGTTCCTTGAGCGCCACGAATACATTGCGATAACCCTCTACCTTATGATCGGCCACGTTACGACGCACCCAGGCGGCAAAGGCCTTGTCGCTCTTTAACCATTGCCCAAAGCTGAGATCACGGGCAGCATCCGGCTGGTAGGGCGGCGGGGCAAAGTAACGGCGCACCCGCTCAATTTCCGCTTCATCCAGCGTCAGTCCGGAATCCTTGATCTGTTCCCATTCCGCCTCGACCTGCGCGCCAAATTTTGTCGGCCCCAATGCCTTGACCAGGATTTTGATGCGGGCCTTGTAGATGTTGTCGCGCCGCCCGTACTGGTTGTAAACCCGCAAAATGGCTTCCAGATAGGACAGCAAATCGCGCTGGGGCAGAAACTCGCGGATGACGTGGCCGATGATCGGAGTGCGGCCCAAACCGCCTCCGACCAATACCCGGAAACCCCTCTCGCCCTGCTCGTTGCGGATCAGGTTCAGACCGATGTCATGGACCTGAGCCGCCGCCCGGTCATGGATCGCGCCAGTGACGGCAATCTTGAACTTGCGCGGCAGGTAGGAAAATTCCGGGTGGAAAGTGGACCACTGGCGGATAATTTCGCAGTAGATACGCGGGTCTTCGAGTTCATCCCTGGCCACCCCGGACAGGTGATCGGCGGTGACATTGCGGATGCAGTTGCCGCTGGTCTGGATGGCATGCATCTCCACCGTAGCCAGATCGGCGAGAATGTCCGGCGTTTCTTCCAGCTTCGGCCAGTTGTACTGAATATTCTGGCGGGTGGTGAAATGGCCGTAATCCTTGTCGTAGCGGCGGGCGATGTAAGCCAGCATCCGCAGTTGCCGCGACGATAACAGGCCGTAGGGGATGGCAACGCGCAGCATTGGCGCATGGCGCTGGAGGTAGAGGCCATTCATCAGCCGCAATGGGCGGAATTCGTCGTCGCTCAGTTCGCCCGCCAGATAGCGCCGAACCTGACCGCGAAACTGGGCTACCCGCTCGTCCACGAGCGTCTGATCATACTGGTCATACTGGTACATGGTCGTCGGTTCCCGCTTTCCGGTTGCATACCCCGCCCTGGCGCCGCCTGCCTGGGCAATTGAATTGATGAAAGACATTAGCATTGTGGCTATATGCAAATAAAGAATTTTTTGACCATAAATTTATAATTAAAAGTTATCTTATTGTAGCG
>DEHY01000008.1 GCA_002352185.1 Competibacteraceae bacterium UBA2788 | reverse complement strand
GTCTCGGTCGGCATCACTTCCCCCGCTGAACCCACCGCCGCCAGATCGATCCGCCCGGCGGGCGCGTAAAGGGTGGCATTGGTCAAGTTAAGGTCGCCGCCGATCAGCGCCAGGGTTTGTCCTTCCGCGACGCGCAGAAAGCTCCCGTTCAGTTCGATCTTGCCCGGCGCGTCGCCAAGAAAGCCAAATGCAGCCACTGGCGCGACCGTCAACACGCTGTTGCCGGGGGTGCGGGCGTCGAACCGTCCGCCGTCGCTCAGGCGCACGTAATCCGCCGTGCTGACGTGAAACGAGCCGGTCACATCCAGCGTGGCCTGTTCGCCGAACAACACGCCCGCCGGATTGAGTAGATACAGATTCGCCCCCGGAATCGTCGAGCGAATCGCGCCGTCAATGACCGACATTTGTCCGCCCGTCACGCGCCCGATGATGTTGCTGACCGAACTGGGGCCGCTGAAGGTGGCGCTCTCGCCGGTGTGAATCGAGAATTGACCGAAGCTGTGAAACAGATTGCCGCCGACCTGGCGGCCCCAATCGGCGCTAATCGCGTAATTCGGTCCCGGTAATGCGCCAGCCCGGCCTACGCTCCCGTCCAGAGTCACCGCTGCCTGTACGGTGGAGATAAAGCACAGCCCGCTAAGCAGCCACCACCGATGACCGCGCATTAACCATTGGATTGAGTACACCCCATTCTCCTGATGATGCTATGGTTTTTCATTATTATAGAATCAGACTTGAAACAGGCGCTTCGAGTAAAAATTCCATGGGCCGAGTCAATGGAGCGCAATGGACGTTGCCATGTCCAGAATGGTTGAGCAATTGGCGTATGCCGGTTCTATGTCTATTGATTAGTCAGGCCGTCTTCGCCGGCGTACTCGGTCTGTGGCATGTCGGCGCGCTGCAAGCGCTGGAACTTCTCGCCTATGATGGTCATTTGCGCGGGCAGGCGCTGACGCCGCCCGATGCGCGCATCGTGTTGATTGGCGAAACCGAAGCGGATCTCCGGCGCTGGGGATACCCCTTGCCGGATGGCGTACTGGCCGAGGTGCTGGAGCGCCTGGCGCAAGGGCAGCCACGGGTGATCGGTGTGGACAAATACCGCGATCTCCCGGCGCCTCCGGGCAGCGAGCGACTGGATCAGTTTCTGCGCCGTCACCCGGAAGTGGTTTGGGTGACGAAATTCGGCAATTTCGCCGCCCGCGATCCCGCTATTGACCCGCCCTCAGCCCTGATGAACACCGATCAGGTGGGTTTTAGCGACGTTCCCGTTGACGAGGACGGGCAGGTTCGGCGCGGACTGCTCTTTCTCGATGACGGCAGGCAGGCCTTTACCGCCTTCGCCCTGGTGGTGGCGTTGCGCTATCTCCAGCCGGAACGGCTGACGCCCCAGCCCGATCCCGAACATCCCGACTCCCTGCGGCTGGGGGCCACCACGATTCCGCCTCTGGCAGCCGACGTCGGGGGTTATATCCGCGCCGATACCGCCGGTTATCAATACTTGCTGGACTACCGGGGCCGGGTCAGCGCTGCGCAGATTTACACCCTGAGCGACGTGCTGCAAGGGCGGCTGCTGGCGGCGCACCTGAGCGATAAAATCGTGTTGCTGGGCGCAATGGCGGAAAGCCTGAGCGACGAATTCCAGATTCCCGTCCGCCGCTTTATTGCCGATGCGTCGTCATCATCGCTCCCCGCAACCGACCCTACCGGACGCATCGCCGGCGTAACGCTCCATGCCTTGCAGGTGAATCAACTATTACGGTTCGCTCTGGCGGGCGATGCCCCCATCCGTGGTCTATCCGGGCTGGCCGAGAGGGGCTGGCTGTGGGGGTGGTGCATGACCGGCGTCGGACTGGCCCTGTGCCGGTTGCGCTTTCGCTGGCTGTTGCTGTTGATGGCGGGCGCGCTGGCGACGCTGGCAGGCGTTTGGCAGGCCGCTTTCCTGGAACGCCTCTGGCTGCCGCTGGCCGCGCCGACGCTGGGACTGATCCTGACTGCCGCCCTGTCTACCGTTTATCTTTCGGTTCGTGGCCGCGCCGAAAGGCGGTTGTTGATGAATCTGTTCGCCCGCCATGTCGCGCCGGAAGTCGCCGATACGCTGTGGCGGGAACGCGAGCGTCTGGTGACGGGCGGGCGACTGCTGCCGCAACACTTAATCGCTACCGTGTTGTTTGCCGATATTCGGGGATTTACCCCAATTGCCGAAGTTCTGGAACCGGCGCAGCTCATGGATTGGCTGAATGTTTACATGGAAGCGATGACACAGGTGATCATGGCGCACGGCGGAGTGGTCAAACAATACGTCGGCGATGAGATCATGGCCTTGTTCGGCGTACCGATCCCGCGCCAGACCGAAGCGGAAATGGCCCGCGATGCGATACAAGCGGTCCAGTGCGCGCTGGCGATGAGCGAGCAGTTACGGCGACTCAACGCAAAATGGGCGGAGCAGGGATTGCCCACGATTGCAGTGCGGATCGGCATTTACACCGGGCCACTGGTGGCGGGCAGTCTGGGCGGCAGCCAGCGGCTTGAGTACGCCGTGATCGGCGACACTGTCAACATCGCCTCACGGCTGGAAAGCTTTGATAAGGAGGCGCACGATCCGGTCAATAACCGGTGCCGGGTTTTAATCGGCGAGACCACCTTGCGCTATCTGGACGGACGGTTCCGGGTTACGGAAATGGGTCGGGTCAAGTTCAAGGGCAAACAGCAGGAGATCGCGGTCTATCGGGTGGACGAGTAATTTCAC
>DEHY01000231.1 GCA_002352185.1 Competibacteraceae bacterium UBA2788 | reverse complement strand
CACAAGAACCCTCGAAGAGCCGATATTTTTCAGTGATGAGTGACAACCGGTTTATCACTTCGTTGCCCTCCGGCCATTGTTCTTCTGCATCATGTCGTCCCATCAATTCCTGTTCGGCAGATGCGATTTGCTGCTCAATGAAATCGGGAAGACATCGCGCTATTTTTAATTCGCTGCTTCCATGTAATGGCCGGTTGGGAAATAGCTGCTCCTGAAGCCAGTCGCATAAGGATCGCCAATAATCACGATGGGTGCTGCTGGCGCGTTCCCGGAATTGCTGAAACAAACTAAAAACAATTTCTCCACTGGTGTCTATTTCGGCCAGCGCTGTCTGAAGTCCGCTAAAACAGGCGACCGCCGCATTACGCCAGTCATTAACCGATACCAGCATCCACAAAAACGGCGTCTGTTTGGACAGCGCCCATACCGATGCAAACGTGTCTTCATTGGCCTTTAACAGCGCCAGTGCCAAAGTGCGCGGGTGCTGGATGAGCAGACGCAATACGTCCAATGCGCTCGGCGGGAATTCCCGCGCCAGCCGCACATAATCAAAAAGCAACGGCCAATCGGAATGATCCGGATCTTGTCCCAACTCGGTCAGTAGCAGATTTAATTGTTGTTCGCGCTGTTCGCGGTCGGCTGCCCAAATCGCGGTGACTAATGCGGAATCCGCCGATGCAATAGCATTCTCACTGGCGGCCACCGTCCATAACAGAGGGCGAAATCGTGCCCAATCCCCGTCTCTTGCCACAATCCACCACGGGCCAGGTTCCAAATCCGTCGGAATGACCCAAGTGCCGGTTGCATCCGGGTCGCCTAAAGCCACTGGCGTTGTAGCTGGCATCCACAGCCGAATCATTGCTATCCGGATGCGTGTTTGCCAATCAGCGCCCAGGCGAGTCAGGGAATCGGTTGTTATTCGCACCCTTCCGGTCTCCCGATCCGGCTCTATTACAGTATCGAAGCGGGCCACCTGGATTTGGGTGAGTCGCATTCCTTGCGCCGTTTTAATCGTCAGCCGCGCTTGCGCTTCCAGATCGCCGCTGCTGGCTAACAGCGAAGCGATGCGTTCCTGCCAGGCAAAGAATGAAAGCTCGATCCGTCCTTGCGCGAGCGGAGGCAGACGCTCACGAAAACCTTGGCGGGAGAGCGGAACATCAGCGTTTGGACCGGCGATCAGTTCGCTTTCCAGCCAGAAGCGGCAGCCGCCCGCCGGGTCTTGAATGAACAGTTGCAGTCCGCCCAGCCGATCCAGCGCAATCCAATCATCATTGAGCAACGGTCGCCCGGCCAACTGGAAAAGTGCGCCGCGCTGCGGATACGGCAGGGTCAACGGGATTGGTTGCGATCCCGGCCATTGCAGCAAAAGAGTCAGGAACGGCGCAACGCCTGATACGGACAGGCAAACGATCCGCGCCTGATCAGCCGTAGAGTTAATCGTGACGCTGGCTGGACAGTCCGCGCCGGGTTGTATTTCGGCCCCGGCCAGTCCGGTAAGGCGCACCACGCCCGCCTGATTTCCTGTGCCTATGTCGGCGGCGATCTGGAAATGGCGCGATACTACATCCCCCTGTCGCCGCCAGCGTTCAACCCCGTTGGCATTCACCAGACGTAACCAGATTCGTCCATGCGCCGCTTCGTAGCTTTCGCGCCAGGGTGCCGCATCGCCGACGAAACGCCATTGCAGCCGTCCGGTTGCGGGCTGCCGCCGACCTTCTGGATCAACCGCTTGAAGGCATGGCAGACCGCGATGGAGCGGTCGTTGTTGCAGGGCTTGCGGGACGGTCTCGCCGATCACTACGAAAGTTTCATCAGATTCGGTTTCCGCCTGGCAACGGATGCGGTAGCGATCCTGTTGCGGCGTCATCAGTTCCACCTCGCCGCTGATCACATACAGGATTCGGCCAAGTTCGGCGACCGTCACCACACTGTTGCAAGCGCCATTCACCGTACACGGGGTCAATTCCGGCTCCGCCAGCACCCAGGCTGACTCTGCGCGAGTGCGAGCGGAACCTTCGGTCAACCATTCCCGCTCCTCGGCTGCGCCGCGTTCCACAAACACCCAGGGCGAATCGCCCCACGCTTCACCATCGCGCACGGTGAGCGGATAGTCCTTCTGGCCGTCGTGCAGGCTCACGCGATGAAATTGTCCGACCGCTGCACCAGTCAGTTTGACCCCGCCCGGTCGCAACCACTCCCGCCGGTAGTGATGATCGGCTGATCCGGCGCCCTGAATCAGGGTCAGCCAGGCCACGACTTCGACGCCGCCGGGCGTGTGCAGCAGCAAGCGCCAGCGCGGCTGATCCGGCTTTGGCGAACCGATCCATTCACTGATCTGATCGCGGGTCAGGCGTTCCGGCAATTCCAGCCGTTTTTCCACGCGCCAACCGGTAGCGGTTTCCCGTAGCTGTCCGCGCCAGCGCAACCGGGCGGTGGCTTCCTGCGCCAGTTCGCCCGCCCGGCGCACCAGACCAGTGAGCAGCATTTCGGCAATCTGATCCTCCAGCCGCAACGGCAAATCCCGTCGCCAATCTGGAACTTTGGCATCCAGCGCCGCGATGGGATCCGTCGCTGTGCCGATATGCGCTTGCAGTTCGCCGATTTTGGCGATCAGCGTGGCGGCCAGATGAAACACCGGATCATGCCGCAAGCTGCGCGGCAGATAGAGTACCTGTTGCTGGGCGAACCGCTTGGCGGCATCCACGCCGCCCTGACCATTGCGGCAATAGTGATCCAGCACAGTGCGAAAGAAATGGGTCAGATGGGTGTTTTCGCGCTGTAACAGCCGCAGCGGCAAGCCGCCTTCGCAGGCAATGGTCACTAGAAAAAGACGGTTGCCGCCTGCATTGCGTAATGCCGGAGGACGCCGCCACCAGTTCAGGCCTTTTTCGACCCAGTCAGCCATAAGGGATTGCGATGGGGTTTCCAGACCCAGCGGTTTGAATATAGTGTCCCAGGTCCAAGGCCCCTCGGCGTGTTCGCGGCTAAAGGTTTCAGCGGCGTACAGGCAGAAAATCGGCGCAAAGCGCAGCGCCAGCTTGCCCCGCGAATCCAGAAGCAGGATTTGATGAAAATGGCTTTTCAAGTCTGCATAGGCTGCGTCACGCATCTTGTACGCATACAGAGGACGACCATCAGCTAGGGTCTGGCGGGTATGGGTGAATAGGAATTTCTGAAGCCAATTTTTGGGATCTGCATGTTTGGGTAAAGTCATGGGCCTGCTCTTGGTGATGACTACTGTTGAAAAAGCAGCGCACACACACCCTTCAGACATCCCCGACGACAGGACAAAGCCGGATCAACACGCCGCCTACCAAACCGAAGTTTTCACTCGGCAAATTAAGCGCCAATCCAGCTAAAAAGCCGATATTCGCCGCATTTAGCGAAATTTTGATAAATAATTTTATTATTCAATAAGATAACGTATGAGAAAAACCGGATGGGTGATTCTCAAACCGGTGTGAAGTGGATCAGGGCGGGACAGCGTTTCATTTTGAAACGGATATGACTTCAGCGTGTTCCTATTTAAAGGCGATTCAGTTTTCCCAGCCCGCAGGATGCACTGAGGCACGAAGCGCATCAAGTGCGGCATTGAACGATGCGCTTCCCTACGGTCAGCACATCCTACGGCGGACGGCGAACTGATCCAGAATAAAATCGGCCCGCAAAGTAAGAGGCTGGTCAACTTGCATGAGTTTTGGCCGGGGCGAAAATTTCCAGTATTATCCGACAGTCCGCTTAATTCTTGTGTTCAACCCCTGGAGTCCGCCGTGAATACCCCGCTTTCCGAACGTGTACAGCGCATCAAGCCTTCTCCCACCTTGGCCGTGACCGCCAAAGCCAATGAACTCAAAGCTGCGGGCAAGGACGTGGTCGGCCTGGGCGCCGGCGAACCGGATTTCGACACGCCCGATTTCATCAAGGAGGCGGCGATCAAGGCCATTCACGCCGGCTTCACCAAATACACTCCGGTGGATGGCACGGCGGGCCTGAAAAAAGCGATCATCGCCAAGTTTCAGCGCGACAACGGCCTGAGCTACGAGCCGAAGCAGATTCTGGTGTCCTGCGGCGGCAAGCAGAGCTTTTACAACCTGGCCCAGGCGCTGCTGAACAGCGGCGACGAGGTGATCATTCCGGCCCCATACTGGGTGTCGTATCCCGACATGGTGTTGCTGGCCGACGGGACGCCGGTGATCGTCGAGGCCGGGATCGAGCAGCATTTCAAAATCACCCCGGCGCAACTGGAAGCGGCCATCACCCCGCGCACCAAACTGATGGTGATCAACAGCCCGTCCAATCCCACCGGCGTGGCTTACAGCGGTGCCGAGCTGGCCGCGCTGGGTGAGGTGCTGCGCCGCCATCCGCAGGTGTACATCGCCACCGACGACATGTACGAGCATATCCTGTGGACCGAAGAGAAATTCCACACCCTTCTCAACGTCTGCCCGGATTTGTACGACCGGACGATTGTGCTAAACGGCGTATCGAAGGCGTATTCGATGACCGGCTGGCGGATCGGCTATTGCGGCGGGCCGAAGGATTTGATCAACGCCATGACCAACATTCAGTCGCAGAGTACCTCCAACCCGACCTCGATTTCGCAGGTGGCGGCGGAAGCGGCGCTGAACGGCGATCAATCCTGCATCGAGATGATGACCAAGGCGTTCAAGCTGCGTCACGACCATGTTTATGAGGCGCTCAAAGCAATGGATGGGGTTGAAGTCGCGCCCGCTGATGGCACCTTCTACATCTTCCCGAATTTCCAGAAGGTGATTGAGCGGCTGAAGCTGGCCAATGACATTGCCTTCGCCGAATTGCTGCTCAACGAAGGCGGGGTAGCGCTGGTGCCGGGATCAGCTTTCGGCGCGGAAGGCTGCGTGCGGATTTCCTTCGCCACCAGCTTGAGTAATCTGTCCAAGGCGCTGGAGCGGATCAGCCGGGTGATTGGGGCCTGATCCGGGATTGACAGAGCGACCGGGGATCAATAAAATCCCCGCCCTCTTATTCCCTGGTAGCTCAGTCGGTAGAGCAGGTGACTGTTAATCACCGGGTCGGCGGTTCGAGTCCGTCCCAGGGAGCCA
>DEHY01000185.1 GCA_002352185.1 Competibacteraceae bacterium UBA2788 | reverse complement strand
GGGGAAGTGATGCCGACCGAGACCGATTTGGTGATGCAGGGCTTTGGGAAACTGGGCGTATTGACTATCAAGCATCCCTCGGCGAATCGCGTTATGGTTGATCTTGGTAAACCCTTAGGCGAAATTCCGCTGGCTGATGTGGATGCCAGCGGCGCGGGCGGCGGGGCAATCTTTATTCGCGGCGGGCAGTGGATTAGCCAAGGGGGATGGGTGTTCGCCAATACCTATGGAAGCCAAGCTGGACGCGGGTTAGATGTGGCTTTGACAGGGGCGGCGCGCCTGGAAGGTCGAACGGGGCTTTCGGCAGCCACCTACAGCACTGGCGATGCGGGTTCAATCACGCTGGATGCAGGTCGCCTCGAACTGGGTGGGAACAGCCAGCTTTCCACCAGCACCTTTAGCGCGGGGCATGGCGGTAATCTCACCCTCACCGTCAGCGACGCGATGATCCTGACCGACGACTCCCATCTGTACGCTACTGCCCAGCCCCAATCCACCGGCGATGCGGGTTCAATCACCCTGGACGTGGGTCGCCTCGATCTGAGCGGCGGCAGCCAGATTTCTTCCGGCACCTTTGGCTTGGGAGATGGTGGCAACCTTACCCTCACCGCCCGCGACACTGTCTCCATCAGCGGATCAGACTCAACCGGCCTTTATCCTTCCGGCCTGTTCGCCAATGTCCAACCCGGTGCCGCTGGTGCCGCTGGTTCGATCACCCTGGACGTGAATCGGCTCGAACTGCGCGATGGCGGTTTGATTTCCTCCACTACCTGGGGCGCGGGGCGCGGCGGCAACATCACCCTCACTGCCCACGATACCGTCATTATCAGTGGATCAGACCCGGCTGACCGCTATCCTTCTGGTCTTTATACCCAGGTCCAGCCGGGTGCCACCGGCGATGCCGGTTCGATCACCCTGGATGTAGGCCGGATCGAACTGAGCGAGGGCGGTTTAATTTCATCCGCAACCCTGGGTGCGGGAAACGGCGGCAATATCACCCTCGTCGTCCGCGATACCCTTACCATCAGCGGGATAAGCCCAACGGGCCGCTACCCTTCCAGCCTGTTCGCTGGCGCCTATGAAGGCTCCACCGGCAACGCCGGTTCGATCACTCTGGATGTGGGCCGACTCGAACTGAGCGAGGGCGGTCTGATTGCATCCGCCACCTTGGGCACAGGGCGCGGTGGCAACATCACGCTCACTGCCCGCGATGCCGTAACCATTCGGGGGATAAGCCCGATGGGCCGCTATTCCGGCCTGTACGCCAGCGCGGAGCCGGGATCCACCGGCGAGGCCAGGACAGCAGCATCACTCTGACCACTCCCTCCCTGAACCTCACCGACGGCGCCAGGATCAGCACGAACTCGATGACCACCAGTGGCGGCAACATCACCCTCAACGCCGACCACATCAAACTGCTCAACGGCGCTGAAATCAGCTCCTCGGTCGGAGGCAGCGACCCTAACACCGAAGGCGGCAATGTCACCATCAACAGTACCAACCTCGTGGCGCTGAACGGCAGCAAAATTACCGCCCAAGCTGCCCAGGGCAAAGGCGGCAATATCCGGGTCAATGCCGATGTATTCCTGCACGCCGCCGCCGACATAACCGACGTACTTAACGCCTCCTCGCAAGTCATCGGCAATGACGGCACGGTGCAGAACAACGCCCCCGCCACCGACATCAGCGGCAATCTGACCGCGTTGAACACCTCCTACCTGGATGCGGCAGGTCAACTCAGTCGTCGCTGCGGGACGGGCGATGAGGACCGTCGCAGCCGTTTCACCGTGCAAGGGCGGGGGGGATTGCCGCCTGCGCCGGACGAAGCGTTGCCCGCGCCCGCCGGGCAGTGTCAACCCGCGTCCGCCGCCCGGCCCGCTGCGATTGCAGCGGGCTTCGGCGACCCCTGATCTATTGACTCGTCTGGATCACCTATGGGCAGACGGGCAGAGAGGAATTTTTACGCAGCCTCTGAGCGAATTCCGACCAACACTTGCCAATGCTTGCACTATACGCTGTCATATCACCTATGAAAGCCAAGCACCGCAAGACGCTCGAAGCCCTTTTCAAAAAGCCGACGCCGGCATCGATCAGGTTCTCGGATATCGAAGCACTGATCATCGCACTGGGGGGCGAAATACGTGAGGGTGAAGGTTCACGAGTGGTATTTGAATTCAACGGTACGTGCGAATACTTCCATCGCCCACATCCCGGCAAAGAAGCGAAGAAGTACCAGGTGGAAATCGTGCGCGCCTGGCTGACAACCCACGGAGTGAAGCCGTCAACTACCCCGCCCTAAAGGGCGAGGCTTGTGAAGACAAGCCGGGTTGACCAGCCTAAGCCCGCCTAACAGGGACGTTAAAAGGGGCTACGTTGCGTAGAGGTTCAAGACTCACCTTGGGATGCTTCCTCAGTCCCAAGCTCTGAAAGTCCCGGTTGCAGACACGCATAGGGTAAGCACGAAACGGATCGGGACGAAATGCCGCTACGCAACATTGGCGAGGGGAGCGAGCCGCAAGGCTCCGTTACCAGACCCTTACGGGTTGACCGCCGGGAAAGACCGGCACCTAACGTCAAAGGCTGACCGTGCGAAGCACGGTTCGCTCTACCTCCCCGCCCTAAAGGATGGGGTTTCTCGCGGAGATTCCTGATGATGAATGTCATGACCTACAACAGCTATACGGCTTGCGTCGAATTCGATCCGTGCGACCAACTCTTTATAGGCCGGGTACTCGGCATCCGGGATGGCATCAGTTTTCATGGCGAAACGGTGGCGGAGTTGACAGCGGACTTTCACGCCGCCATTGACCATTATCTTGAGGATTGTGCCAAAACCGGCCGTGCGCCAGACCGACCGGTGTCCGGCAGAATGATGCTGCGGGTACCGCCCGACGTCCATCGGGCCGCGCTCATCGCTGCGGAAGCTGCTGGTAAAAGTCTCAACCAGTGGGCGACTGAAACCCTCACCAAGGCAACTCTACTGACGAGAGAGGAAAATGCCCGATGACCCCGCACAAAATCACGCCGGACGAATATCACCAGATGGGGCCGATCTTTCTGGACACCCGTTTGGAACTGATCGAAGGAGAGTTGTTTGACATGGTCCCTATCGGCACTGCCCATTTTTGGACTGTAGCCCAACTGACCCATGTGTTGACGTTGCATCTGGCAAAACAGGCGTTCATTGTCTGCCAAGGCCCGTTGTCGCTGCCCGATTCCGAACCGGAACCGGATGTCATGGCGTTGAAGCCGGCGGATTACCGGCATCGCCTGCCTGAACCCGCCGATGTGCTGTTGCTGATCGAAGTCGCCGATAGCACCGTGCGCTACGACCGCACTCGCAAACTGCCGCTGTACGCCCGCCATGGCATCCCCGAAGTCTGGCTGATTGACCTCAACGCCCGCGTCGCCGAAGTGCATCGCCAGCCGGCTGGAGAACGCTATCACGTCGTGACCACGCCGAACATCCTGATCCCGTTGGCCTTTCCCGAACTGACGCTCCCGCTGGAAGACCTTCTGCCCTGAATTTTTTCCCCACTCCACGGCATCAGCTACTCGCCGACCGCCGTTATCAACATCCCGGTTACTGGTCGCCGTTTCTGCTGATTGGCAATTGGCTGTGAAGCACATCACAGTAATGGGTTGGGAGGTTGGATAAAGTTAAGCCCAGAGGAGGAAAAACAGTGCGGCATAAAAGTAAACGGCTGTTTGCCAGCATTGCGGCGTTGTTCGCCAGCGCGGCCCATGCTCAGGTCACGCTGGACGGGAGCGTAGGCCGGGC
>DEHY01000175.1 GCA_002352185.1 Competibacteraceae bacterium UBA2788 | reverse complement strand
CGAATAGCGCCCGCCGACCCAGTCCCAGAATTCGAACATGTTGGCGGTATCAATGCCGAACTTGCGCACCCCTTCCGCATTGGTGGACACCGCCACGAAATGCTTGGCCACCGCCAGTTCGTCGCCCAGTTCCTTGATCAGCCAGGCGCGGGCCGTATGCGCATTGGTCATGGTCTCCTGGGTGGTGAAGGTCTTGGAGGCGACGATGAACAGGGTGGTTTCCGGGTCGCATGCGGCCAGAACGTGGCTGATGTGCGCGCCGTCCACGTTGGAAACGAAATGCATCCGCAGGGTGGGATCGCCGTAGGGTTCCAACGCCTCGCAGACCATTTTCGGCCCCAGGTCGGAGCCGCCGATGCCGATGTTGACCACATCGCGGATGCGCTTGCCGGTCTGGCCGCGCCACTTGCCGCGCCGCACCTGATCGGCGAACTTGCGCATGTGTTCCAGCACCGCGTTAACGCCCGGCATCACGTCGGCGCCGTTGACCGGGATTGGCCGGTCGCTGCGGTTGCGCAGCGCGACATGCAGCACCGAGCGGCGCTCGGTGTGGTTGACCATCGCGCCGCTGAAGGTCCGCTCGATCCAGGCGGGCAGTTGCGCCTGATGGGCCAGTTTGATCAGCAGGCCGAGGGTTTCTCCGGTTATGCGATGCTTGGAGAAATCCACCAGCAGATCGCCAAACCGCCGGGAAAACGTGCTGAAACGCGCAGGATCGGCGGCGAACAAATCGCGCAGGTGCAAATCAGCAATAGTGGCGTGATGGGCTTTCAGTTCTTGCCAGACCGGCAGGTCGCTGGGAACGGNNCGATTGATCGAGCTGCGGCCAGCGTCATTACGCTGCCCTTGCCCGTGAATCTCATCCTCCAGTTACTATAGTTTCCGCCGGGGTGACTGTCGAATCACGCCGGCTTGATCCCGCATCGCGGGCAAATTCAGCGGAGGAGCGCGCCATCGCCCCCGGCGCCATGATTCAGTTCCGCATACTTTCCAGCAGCTTGCGCGCATCTTCCCGCTCCGGGAACGGATCCGGCCCGCTGACCAGCTTCTCCAGTTCCTGGCGGGCGGCGTCCTTGCGACCGGCCTTGGCATAGGCTACCGCCAGGTGATAGCGGATCGATATCTGCTTCGGATCCTGTTCCACCGCCTTTTGCAGTAATTCCAGGCCGCGCAATGTCTCGCCACGCTGCACCAGAATCCAGCCCAAGGTATCGGCCACATCCGCCCGATCCGGCGCCCGATCATGCGCCCGTTCCGCGTAGCGCAGCGCCCGCTGGTCGTTGCCCTCGAAGTACAGCCAGGCCAGGTTGTTCAACACCACGGCATTGTCCGGGGCCTGTTCGGCCAACCGTTCATATTCGGCGATGGCCTCGATCCGCTGCTGCATTTCCTGTAAATAGACCGCCAGCGCCAATCGCGCCCGCGCATCCTTCGGCTCGCTGGTCAACCACTGGCGTAGCGTCGCCAGCGCCGGGTTGCGTTCGCCGGCCTGCCATTGCGCATTCGCCAGCCGCAGCGCCATTTCACTGTTTGGAGTCTTGGCGTATGCGGTTTGATAGGCGACCAGGGCCGGCGCATAGTCTTTCCGGCGCAAGCCCAATTCGCCCTCCAGCAGGTAACCCATCACCTGATCGGGATAGAGCGCCTGAATGTTGCGCGCCCCGGCCAGCGCCGCATCGAACTTCTCTTCCTGCTGCTGCGCCTGCACCTTGGCGACCAGCGCCGGCAGATAGTTGTTTTGAATCGCCAGCGCCTTGTCGAGCGATTCGGTCATCGCTCTGACGTCCTTGGCCGCGCCCTGCGCCAGCGCCGCCAGATACCACGGCTCCGGTGATTGCGGCGCCAACGCCGCCAGCTTCCTGAACGTCGCGATGGCGTTCGCGGTTTCTCCACTGCCGGCCTGAGCCACGCCCAGCGCCCGCACCACCTGCGGATCGTCCGGTTTGACGGTCGCCAGCTTTTTCACCACCGCCAACGCCTGAGCGTTATTCTGGCGCGTCAGGTACTCCTGCGCCAGCGCCAGCCCAGCCTCGACCGAGTCGGGACGCCGGTTCCAGGCCCCCTCCAGCAGGCGCAAGGACTCGTCGGTTCGGCCCAGCAGCGCCGTCAGTCGCAGCACTGCCGCCAGATTGTCCGGCTCGCGCTCCAGTACCCGCCGATAGCGCAATTGCGCCCCCGCCCTATCTCCAGACTGGGCTTCGATCCCCGCCAGGTTCATCTGCGCGGGAACGTAATCCGGCTTCAGCTTGAGGGCCTGCTCGAATGCCGTCCGCGCCGCCGGATTATCGCCCTTGGCCAGATAGACTGCGCCCAGCAGGTTGAACGCGCCGGGTTCGTTCGGCTGCTTCCGGGTCAGCTCGTGCGCCGCCGCGACGGCCTTGTCGTAGTCTTTCTGTTGCAGATACGCCTGGATCAGCAGAGTGTCGGCCTGTCGCAGACCCCGATCCAGTATCGTCGTATCGGAACCCGCATTGGCCTGCGCCCCGCGCTGGGCCAGCCGCTCGTATTCGGCAATCGCTTCTTCGCGCCGGCCCAGCCGTTGCAGCTCCATTGCCAGCCGGGTGCGGACCTGCGCATCATCAGGATGCGCCGTCAGCCAGTCGCGTAGCGTCTTGATCGCGCCATCGCTGTCGCCGGTGACCTGCTGCGCCCCGGCCAGCAGCAACACGGTCTGGCTGTCCGGGGTCTTGGCGTAAGCCGTCCGGTAGGCCGCCAGCGCCTTGGCGAAATCCTTCTGCTGCAAGTACAGATTGCCCTCCAGCCGGTAGCCGATGTTCAAATCCGGGAACTGGCCTTGCAGCGCCCTGGCCCCGGCCAGCGCTTCCTTGAACTGCTGCTGCTGGGCCTGCAACTCCGCTCGCGCCACCAGCGAGGGCAGGTAGTTGCCCTGAATCGCCAGCGCCTTGTTGATCGCTTCTGTGGCGCCCTTGAAATCCTGGGTTCGCGCCAGGGCCAGAGCAATCAGATGCCAGGATTCCGGCGCTTGCGGCTGCAATTCGACCAGCTTGCGGAAGGCTTTGAGCGCCTCGGCGGGCTGCCCATCCGCCAGCAGGGCCAGACCCAGCGCCCGTTGCGCCGCCGGGTGAGTGGGATTAGCCGCCTCCAGCCCGCGCGCCACCGTGACGGCTTTCACGTTGAGGCTGGCCGCCTGATAGCGCTCAATCAGGGCCAGACCGGCGGGCAGCGACGACGGGTTCTTGTCCCAGGCCTGCTCCAGCCAGCGTTGCGCCTGGTCGGCTTGACCGGCCTGTTCCGCCAGGCCGGCGAGGCGCAGCAGGGCATTCAGATTGGCGGGGTCTTTCCTGACGATGGTTTCGTACTGGGCGCGGGCGGCGGCGCGGTTGCCCGCCTTCAGTTCCAGCAGCGCCAGATTCAGCGCGGCGGGACTGAGATTCGGATCCAGTTTCAGCGCCTGCTCGAATTCGCTGCGGGCTTTGTCGTCCTCACCCTTGGCCAGATACGCACTGCCCAACAGGTTGTGGGCCACCGGGTCATCAGGGCGTTTGCCGGTCAGTGTGGTCGCGGCGGCAATGGCCTTGTCGTAGTCCTTCTGCTGCAAGTAGGCCTGCACCAGCAGCAAATCCGCCTGCAGCACGTCCTGACCCAGTTCTACCAGCCCTTGCAGCTCATGAACGGCTTCATCCGCCCGACCTTCGGCCAGCCGTGACAGCGCCAGTTGCGTGCGGACGCCGGCAGCATCCGGGGCGATTTGGGCGGCCTTCTGCAAGTATTCGGAACCCTTGGCAAAGTTGCGATCCTGCAAATAGGCGCTGCCCAGCAGGGCCAGCAGTTGCGCATCGTTCGGCGCTTGCGCCAGCGCCGGCGTCAGCAGATCAATCGCCCGGCGCGGCTGGTTGTTCTTGAGCTGGGTCGCCGCCAGCAGCAGCCGGGCCGGCAAATAGCCCGGCTGACTGTTGACGAAGGGGGTCAGATACAAATCCGCCTGGCCCAGATTGTTCTGTTCGTAATTGATGGAACCCAGCAGGAACTGGCTGCCCGGATGGTTCGGCGCCACTTTGATCACCTGCAACAGTGCCTCCTGCGCGCCCGCCAGATCTTTTTTCTGGAACAGGATGCGCCCGCGCAGGTAATTGGCGTCCGGCGAGTCCGGCTGGCGTTTGCGAACGTCCTCGACATCGGCCAGCGCCTCGTCCAGCCGACCCTGATTGACGGCTATCTCCGCCCGTTCCAGCAGCGCTGCGATATTGCGTGGTTGTAACTCCAGAATTCGCTGCAAGGACTTCAGCGCCGCCGGATCGTCGTTCTGTATCCGGCTCAACCGCACCTTGACGAACCAGGGCCGCGCGTCACGCGGATCGCGTTCGCTGGCCTTGCTGGCGAAGCTCTCCGCCTCGCTGTAATTGCGGTTGATGAGCGCCAGTTGGCTCATCCCCAGCAGGGCGTCCGGATGATCGGGCTGCAATTCCAGGGCGCGGGTCAAGCTGTTTTTAGCGTCATCCGGCCGATCCAGCGCCATTTCAGCGAGTCCGCGCAAGGCCAGCAGGGTGGCCTGCAACACCGCAGGATCATTCGCCTCCAGCGCCAGATTGAGCAATTTCTGATTCTGACCCTGCAACAGATAAGCCCGCGCCAGCGGGATCAGCCAGGCGTTTCGTTCCGCGCCCAGATCCTTGGCGCGCTGCAATTCCTTCTCGGCGGACACGCCATTGCCGGTCTCCACATACAACTGACCCAGCAGCGCGCGGGCGTCGCGGTTCTCCGGATTTTTTTGTAGGGCGTTTTTCAGTTCGATGACGCTGGCCTGCAATTCCTGTTTAGCCTGATGCTCACGGGCGCGCTGCACATGCTCGACATCCGTGGTGCGGTCGCCGCAGCCGGCTACTCCGACCGCCAAGCCCACTGCCAGGCAAATAGTGCGCGCCGCAGCGCGCGGATCGGGTGGCGATACCCGCATGCGAAATTTCATAAGGCGAGCTCCGGGTGCGTTGCAATTCAAGGACAAAGAGAAACACGAATACCAGTGAGATTATAGGTTAAGCGTTTACGATTGATGGCGCTGGATCAGTGAGTAGATCGGGCATCAGCGGAACATTACCCGACAGCTTCGGAGATTCCCGACGGCGCATGTCGGACCCGTCCTGTGTCCGATCTACCGGGCTACCCGAATCATCCCGGTTTTTGCAGTTCACCACGTTTTGGGCTGAAACTGGGCGTCGTTCAGGATGGACACGGTTTCGCCGGTCTGACCCAGCACGAACAAACCCTTGCGGTAAGCGTAGCGGGCGGCGTCCTTCGGGATCACCATCGCCGCCACTGCGCCCATGGCCCGCACCCCGGCGTAGCGCGGCAACATCCGCTTGAATTTTTCCAGCCGCTCCAGATGCTCGTTCACATCGGCCAGGGTCAGTTTGCTCTTGACCTCGACCAGCACCGCCTCCATGTCATTCACCACCAGCAGGTCGATCTCTATCCCTTCCGTGCCGCGATCCACTTCAACCTCGGGGTAGACTTCATGGATGTCGATCCCCCGCGCCTGAAACAACCGTACCACCGCCGGCTTGACCAGCCCCTCGACGAACTCGCCCAGCCGGTTGCCCAATTCGCCGATTTNNGCCGGTCGGTCTCCTTCTGCGCTTCCGCCACTTCGCGGAACAAGGCCCACACTTCATCTAATGTCGTTGCCATCGCCAGGCGTTCCCGTGAAAAATGGACTGCGTAGAACCTTGGACAGCACCCCGTCAAGGTGTTGTCAGAAAATTTTACACCGTGAATGATCCGCGCTTTGGCGGCTCGCCATGGGCAAAAATCGGGGGGAATGGGGTCGGATTTTGCGTCCAGAGGGGCGGTTCAGCGGGGCAAAAACGGGGTTGTCGGAAAATTTTACACCGACTTTAGCGCCTGAATCCGTGGATCAAGCCGATTTAAGCGGAAAAGCGGGATTTGGTTGTCGGAAAATTTTACAGTGGACACCTAATATGTTTGAGCAGTAAAAAACATAACATTTTGTTATCAAAGATTTTTATACAATATGGCATCTAAATTGCTTTAAAAAATGCGACAACCTTTTCAACCACTCATAAATATCTTTTGAGGACTAAACCATGAATACGAAATTGACCAAACTGGCGGCGGGTATCGTGCTGGGCTTCGGTATTGCCGGTTCTGCACATGCAGGCGCGCTCGGCATCGCTGACCTTACGATTACTGCATTTGGGTTAATCAACGTTGGGACTGGACAGCCGATTACCTCCGGTATCGCCATTACCAGCGAGTCGCGTACCGGCATCGCCGGCTCCAACTACAATGGGGTTGATGGAACCGGGGTTGGTCCTGGCTCTATTTCTGTATTTACACCTGGCGCCAGTGTTGATGTGAAGTATCGCTGCGCAGGCCCAGATTGCGGGTCAATCAGTGGGCTTTATGGCGGTGTCCTTGAGAATAATACCACAACGCATATTTCATCAACGCCGGCAGGCAATTATGCCATGGGCGATATGTTCATTGCTGGAAGCATCATTGGCGCCACCGGGGGTCAAAGTTTGACGCGAGCGGATGCCTCGGCAAATGGGCCAACCAATAGCGGTGGTTCTAATGCAACGATTCTTAACTCGGCACAAGCTTTGGTACAACTTATAGCACTCGATAACGTCAATGTTGCACTCGCCCTGTCTTATGATGTGTTCGTGAAAGCTTTTCTCGATCCGCTTAACCCCGGAGAGAAAGGGATCGCATCGGGCGGCACTAATTTTAGCGTGACGGTAACGAGTATAGACGACCCAACTTTTACTCTGTTAAATTTCACGCCTACTCCGCTCAATCAGGGGTTTACGTCTACAAATCCCACGGAAAATCAAGAGTTTTCCCAGTCCGGCACAGCTACTTCCGACACGCGAACCTTACATGCAGGCAGGCGTTATAACCTGACTATTACTCAAGCTTCCAACGCGACTGTCCAGCTCATTCCGGAGCCAACATCCATTGCACTGCTTGGCTTAGGTCTGTTGGGCATGGGTGGTTTATCGGCTTCCCGCAAGCGCGCCAAAGCCTGATCGTATCCGTCTGACAAGAAACCCCGCTTCGGCGGGGTTTTTGTTTGGGGCAAGTTCAAGTTCGGTAGTGTCTTAACTATGGATAGTTGATATTAATCCATGGCGCCAGCTTGTTTATGGCAAGCACATTCAAATGCTTACGGGACTCACGTTTCCGATGCCAGGAGACTGGCCTTCATGAAAATCAACGGCTTACTGAATAAAACTAGCGCCATTGATTAATATAGCAATCCTAAATAAGTTGTGGCGGCGCCTGTCTGCGAAATCCCCCTGCCTCCTTTGGCAAAGGGGGGCGTGAACGAAGCGAGCGGGGGGATTTAGCTCAACCTGCTCTCTCTCTACAACTCAAGTAGGAGCGTTATAAAACTACGCAAGGCCGGATGGTGTAATGAGAAAACCCAGTCTGGAAGCGAAAGCGCGAGTTCTGCGCTTATACTTATTGCTTTAGCTCATCCTTGAGGAGAACGTCATGTCCAAGGCCATTCGCATTCATCAATGCGGCGGTCCCGAAGTTCTGCGCTGGGAGGAAGTCGAGATCGGCGATCCTGGCCCCGGCCAACTGCGGATTCGTCACGCCGCCGTCGGTCTCAATTACATTGATGTGTATCACCGAACCGGCCTGTATCCGTTGCCGGCGCTGCCGTGGACGCTGGGCATGGAAGGCGCGGGGTGCGTCGAGGCCGTCGGCGACGGCGTGAGCGAGTTCAAGGTCGGCGACCGGGTGGCGTATGCCAGCCCGCCGGTCGGAGCCTATGCCGAAGTGCGGCTGATTGCGGCGGACCGGGTGGTGGCGCTGCCGGACGGGATTGACGACCGCACTGCCGCCGCCATGATGTTGCAAGGCATGACCGCCCAATACCTGCTGCGGCGCACCTATCGGGTGCAACCGGGCGACGCCATTTTGCTGCACGCCGCCGCTGGCGGGGTCGGATTGATTGCCGGCCAATGGGCGCGGCATCTGGGCGCAACGGTGATCGGCACGGTCGGCGACGACGCCAAGGCGGAACTGGCCCGCGCTCATGGCTGCCATCATGTCATCGTCTACAGCCGCGAGAATTTTGCCGAACGGGTGCGCGAAATCACCGACGGTCAAGGCGTGGCGGCAGTCTACGATTCGGTCGGCCAGGCCACTTTCATGGGATCGCTGGATTGTCTGCGGCCATTGGGAATGATGGTCAGCTTTGGCAACGCCTCCGGGCCGGTGCAAGCCTTTGATATGGGCTTGCTGGCCGCCAAGGGTTCGCTGTTCCTGACCCGGCCCACGCTGATGACCTATACCGCCAAACGGGCGGATTTGCTCGCCAGCGCCGCCGAGCTGTTTGCGGTAGTGCAAAGCGGCGCGGTCAACATCGAGGTGCGTCAGACCTATCCGCTGGCCGACGCCGCTCAGGCGCACCGCGATCTGGAAGCGCGCAAAACCACTGGATCAACCGTATTGCTGCCTTGATTACGAGGTTTCAGGGAGTCCGCGAGACGGCGGCGCAGCGGCGATCAGCGCCTGGACGTGCGCCGCCGTGCTGGCCGCCAGCGCCGACAGGTTGTATCCGCCTTCCAGTACCGACACCACCCGCCCCGCGCACGAGTCCGCCGCCACCGCCAGAATCTGTTGGGTCAGCCACGCATAATCACCCTCGTTAAAATTAAGTTCGGCCAGCGGATCCAGGTAATGCGCATCGAAACCGGCTGAGATCAGGATCAGTTGCGGCTGAAATGCGCGCAGCGCCGGTTCGATGTCCTGCCGCCAGGCGTGGCGCAGCTCAGCCGCACCGCTGCCGGCCAGCAACGGTATGTTCACGATGTTGCCAACCCCGACTTCATCACGGCGCCCGGTGCCGGGATAGATATAGGCCTGGTGGGTGGAAATGTAGAGATAGCCCGGATCATGCTCAAACGCGGCCTGGGTGCCATTGCCGTGGTGGACATCAAAATCAATCACCGCGACCCGTTCCAGACCGTGAATGGCGCGGGCGTGAGCGGCGCCGAGGGCGGCGTTGCTGAACAGGCAGAAGCCCATGGCCTGATTCGGCTCGGCATGATGGCCCGGCGGGCGGATGGCGCAAAAGGCGTTGCTGGCTTCCTGTCCCAGCACGGCGTCTACCGCCGCGCAAACCGCGCCTGCTGCGCGCAACGCCGCTTCTCCCGATTGCGGCGACAGGATGGTGTCGCCATCAAGAGCGTGATGTCCCTGTTTGGGGACGCGGGCGAACACGCGATCAACATAGGCTGGAGTATGAATGCGGATGAGTTGTTCAACCGTGGCGGGCGGGGCGTCACGCCATTTGAGAGCGGCGAACGGCGCAGTGCGGAGGGCATTGAAAATGGCGGTCAGCCGGGCCGGGGATTCGGGGTGGCCGTAACCGGTGTCGTGTTCCAGGCAAACCGGGTGGGTGTAGAGCAGAGTGGTCATAGCTGCGAATCTCCATGGGCGGGGATTTCATGCGTGACCGTGGCGTGGCGCAGCGCTTTCAGCACATCCTCGCGGGCGATGATCCCTACCAGCAGGCCCTCCTCGACCACGGGCAAGCTCTTGGTGCGCATCTCCACCAGTTTTTGCAGCAGGCGGCTGAGGGGCAGGCGCGGACTCACGCTGACCGGATCGCGGGTCATCACCGCCTCGACGGTCTGTTCCATGATCTCGTCGTAATGGGGAGCCATCAGGTGCGAGTCGAAACTGAACGCCCTCAGCAGATCGAACTTGGTCAGGATGCCGAGCAGACGACGCTGCGCATCCACCACCGGCACCCCATTGAAATCGTGGGTCTCGAACAGTTCCTCGACTTCGCGCAACTTGACGTTGGGGCCGATGGCGATGGGATCAGCCGTCATGGCGTCGCGGACTTCGTATTTCAGGAATTCATACATGGGCCGACTCCCGGTTTTTGTTTATAAAATAGGTAGCTGTCGTAGCGCCGTTTCCAGCACTTCCACACCGGCTCCGCGCCGATGGGTATGTTCGCTGAGAAATCGCCGCCAGGCGCGTGCGCCCGGTATGCCCTGAAACAGCCCCAGGATATGCCGGGTCATGCTGTGCAGCGGCGTCCCCTGTCGCAACTGGTTCTCCACATAGGGCAGGAACGCCTGCGCAACGGCGTGGCGGCTGAGCGGCGGCTGNNCCGTTGAGAATGATCGTAAGCTGCGGAAAATCCCGCTTCAACTGGTAGACCACGTCATGGCGCAGCGGCGGAATTTCACGGTTTTCCTTGGGGCTGAGTCCACTCAGCCATGCTTTGCGGGCGTGGATAATGAAGATGCCGCAACCACCGGCTGCGACCCGCCCAACGAAGTCCACCAGTTCGGCATAGGAATCGCGGTCGTCAATGCCGATGCGGGTTTTGACCGTGATCGGCACGTCAACCGCTGCCCGCATGGCCGCTACGCAGTCGGCGACCCGGTCGGGTTCGGCCATCAGGCAGGCGCCAAAACGGCCCGATTGCACCCGGTCGCTGGGACAGCCGACATTCAGATTCACTTCATCGTAACCGAGATCGGCGGCAATGCGGGCGCAGCGGGCCAGATCGGCGGGATGACTGCCGCCCAGTTGCAGCGCCAGCGGATGCTCGACGGGATCGTAGCCCAGCAACCGTTTCCGGTCGCCATGCAACACTGCGCCGGTCGTGACCATCTCCGTATAGAGCAGCGTGTGGCGCGTCAGCAGCCGCAAAAACACCCGACAATGGCGATCCGTCCAGTCCAGCATCGGCGCGACGCTCACAAGCCGATCCAGCTTCCCTGGTTTCATCAATCAGTGACCTTTATTAACCCGCCGCCCAGATCCGGTGCTGGACTCGGTACGGGCTATTTCAGGTTTTTACCGCAATTTTTGTCGTGGCTGCAAAATTTCCCGACCCACGCTTCTGAACGGTCGGGCTGCGGAAGGATGAAAGGCAGAATCCGGCGTCAAGCCTTCAAGTCAATTTGCTGCACCGTGCCTGCTACGCCGTTCTCCTGAAGAAAAATGCCCGACGAACGGACCTGGCCCAGTAAATTATTATCGCTGTCCTTGAGGGCAAACGGGCTGGTGACCTGCCCCAGGTAAATAGCGCCCACGCCGCGCTGCCCAAGCGCAACCAGTTGATCCTGGCCTTGGGCATCCTTGGACCAAATGCGCAGCTTGTTGTAGATGGAATCGTTCTCATCAATCCATTGATTGCCGTCCTGGTCATAAGCCGCCAGTTCAGCGAATCCCTGCCCGGTCGCCGGTCCAAACAGTTCGCCGCCATTATTGATGACACCGTCTTTATTACGATCCAGCGCCAGGAATCCGCTGTTGGGGCCAGTGAACGCAATCTGATCCTGCTGCCCGTCGGAATCAATGTCGAAGCTGAAACGGGTCGTGGTCAATTCAGCGGCGTTCCCGTTGAAATTCAGCACCAGCGGGTCTTTCAGCTTGGCGTCGCCCGCCCGCAGACTGACGCTTTGCTCGCTCATGAATTCCCGGCTCATGCTCAAATCCACCGAAAATTTGATTTCCCGCCCGTCCTGCGTCTGAATCACGCCTGCCGCCGAGAACGTGGTTTTCTCGGCCTCGTAATGGCTTTCATAAGCATCGTACTCAATGCCAAAGCCCGCCGGCTGCGGCGCCGCCGCTGAGCCGCCCTGCTGTTGTTGCGTCCTGGAGAGCGCCTCGGTGGCTTGTTGCGCCTGGTCCTGCGTCGCGCCGAGCTGGTCATTCAGTTCCTTGGGAGAAACCAGTTTGATTTTCTTGCCGGTCAGCACTTCGATCATGCGAATGAGCAACGCAAGTTTGGGTTCATCTTCCGGCTTTACGTCGGTATCGGCGGGCGCGACCTGCTTGCTGGGCTGGAGAGTGCGGGCGGCCTGTGAGAGGTGTACGGCATCCGCTTGCAGACGGCCTGGCGGCGGGTTTCGGCCTTCAAAATCCGGGCGGCGATCCCCAACCCACATCCGCAACGATTCCCTGCTTTCGTTTTTGGTAACAGCGGTATGCTGGCTGAGCAATTGAATGTTCGAACTGGCAATCTTCATGGCGGAACCTCCGGTTGAATTCTGTCACCCGTCACGATGTGCCGATCATCGAATTGAGGGGCTGTCTCATCAGACTATCGGCGGAGACGGACGGAACTTTACCGCCATTGAGTTCGGAAAAACCTTGGAAAGCGTCCCTGTTAGGTTATGATTTGAGTTCCCAGACTGGAATTTGGGGACCCGCAATGCGGTTATTCTTCGCTATAGCAATCCTCTCAACCTGTTCGGAGCATGCCATGATTCCCCAGATCAAAACCATCCTGTACACGACAGCACTGGGTCCCCATACGCGACCGGTTTTTCGCTTTACGGTCAGCCTGGCCAAGCAGATCAACGCCGGAATCGTGCTGCTGCATGTAGTCGAGCCACTGAACAACTCGACCCGGTTCCTGCTGGACTCCTATCTGCCGTCGGATGTCGTGGATAATCTGAACGAGCAAAACACCCGTGGCATCCTGGAGAAATTCCACCAGCGGCTGGAAACGTTCTGTGAGGAGGAACTGGGCGCTACGCTCGAACAAACCACGCTGATCTCGGAAATCCGCGTGATCAGTGGTCTGCCTTGCGAAGTGATCCTGCACGAAGCCGATCAGTGCAACGCCGATCTGATCGTGGTGGGCGCGCACAGCGGCTCTCGCCAGCGCACCGATCTGCTGGGATCCACCACGCGCCGGCTGACCCTGTCGTCCAAACGCCCGGTGCTGATTGTTCCCGTCGCCGACGCGCCCGACAATCAATGGCCTCAAGCCCTGATTTAAACCGCGCCTTCGTCCACAGCATCACCAGGCGCCCGGCCAGCGCCGTTCAATCTCGGCCAGCCAGATGCGCCGCAGGCGCAGGCGCGCCGTGTCCGGCGCTCCATGCAACAGGGCGCGATAGTACTGGTAGGATGCGCGTGCAACGGCCCGCTCGCATTCCGGCAACTTCTCGATGTCGTTGATAGTCATCATGGCAAGCCTCCCGCCCTGATAATGAGAAACAGATGAGTACACAGCAGTTTGAGGCAATAAACGTGCCCATTATCGAAAAACTCGTGCGATTCATGCGGCGGACGGATAAGCGTTCGCAGTGATTGCACTCAATTGCAGGATTTTCGCTGTCCGTCATGGCGGAAGTTCGCATGACGCAGCAAGATTGCCAGGCGAAAGCCCGGTATGACCATCGCCATGACTCCAGAAGACTACTGTCATCATTTGGCGGTTCGGCAAGCTTCGGATTTCCGTTACAGTTTGCTGGGACTGCCGCTGGCGCAGCGCCAGACGCTGGTCGCAGTTCATGCGTTCCAGGTCGAAACAACCCGGATCGTGGACGAATGCCGGGATGCCGGCATTGCCCGAACCAAACTGGACTGGTGGCGAACCGAGATTGATCGGCTGTTTGCAGGCGACCCGCAGCACCCAGTGACCCGCGCCCTGCAACGGCGATTGACCCTGTTCAATCTGCCCGAAGAGTATTTTCGGGAGATGCTGGACGGAGTCGCCATGGACCTGGACTACGATGCCTATCCCAGCTTCGCCGAATTGACGCTGTATGTTCACCGGCGCGGCAGCATACCCGCTCTGCTGACCGCTGAAATCCTGGGCTACCAGGATCGGCGCGCTACACCCCGTTTCGCTCACGAAGCCGGGGCGTTGCTGTTGCTCTTCGAGCAGCTCTATGAAGTGCGCCAATACCTTCAGCAGGGACGGTTTTATCTGCCGGAAGATGAGATGCGGCGGTTTGGCGTACAGCCTGGCGATTTGATGGCGGCGCAGACCACGGATCGGGTTCGGCAACTGTTCGCCTTCCAGGCGGAACGCATTCACGATTATCACCGCCGGGCGCTGGAAGCCTTGCCGGATGCGGATCGTTGCGCCCAGTGCAGTTTGCTGATCCGCCTGGAGCTGGCGATGGCGCTGCTGGCGGAAATCGCCGAAGACGGTTATCGGTTGCTGGAACAGCGCACCCGCCTGACGCCATTACGCAAGTTGTGGCTGGCGTGGCGGGCGCGGCGGCGTCATCGTCGCGCTGTGACTGCCTGACTTTGGGTTCGCCTGCCGCTTCTGGTGGGCGCGGATTGAACACAACATTCTTGGATAAGGCGCCATGAAGGATTACCAACCCGCCTCTGATTTGCTGAAAAACCGGGTCATTCTGATCACCGGCGTCGGGGAGGGCATCGGTCGCGCCGCTGCGCGGCGCTTGGCCGGCCACGGCGCAACGGTGATTTTGCTCGGCCGCACTATCCGCAGGCTGGAACAGGTCTACGACGAAATCGAACAGGCGGGCGGCCCCAAGCCCGCCATCTACCCGATGAATCTGGAAGGAGCGACCCCCAAGGATTACGCCGATCTGGCCCGGGTGCTGGACGCCGAATTCGGGCGACTGGACGGGCTGTTGCACAATGCCGCCCTGTTCGCCGGACTGACGCCAATCGCCAATTACGACATCGAGCTGTGGTATCGGATCTTGCAAGTCAATTTGAACGCGCCGTTCCTGTTGACTCAGGCGGTGCTGGAACTGCTGCACCGCCCCGCTGACGCCTCCGTCGTCTTCACCACCGACCGGGTGGGCGAGGAAGGGCGGGCGTATTGGGGCGCTTACGCAGTCGCCAAGGGCGGCGCTCAGACCTTGATGAAGCTATTGGCCAGCGAACTGGAAACCAATACCGCCATTCGGGTCAACAGCATTGATCCGGGACGGGTGCGCAGCGAATTGACCTTGCGCGCTTATCCGGGACGCGACCCGGCGGAGTGGGCCGATCCGGAAGATATTATGGCGACTTATCTGTACCTGCTGGGGCCGGACAGCAAGGGCGTCACCGGTCAGACTTTCCACGCCCAGGATTGACGGGGCGACGTGGGCCGGAGGGCGCCGCCCGTTGACCTGCGCGGGGCTGGCCGGACTTGGCCTCCCACGGCTTCTGTGACTTGCGCGATTCGGCGCTGGTCTTGCGCTCATCGCCTTCGGGAGACCGATTGGGCCGTGCGCCCCGGCTCCGGGGCGGTAACGGACGGCGCGGTTTCGCGGCGGGTTCCACCGGCGTCGGCGCATTGGCGCGAGGCGAACCGCCCACCGCATCCAGCAAGGCGCGCATCTGGACATCGTCCAGTTCATCCCAGTGTCCCGGATGCAAGCCGCGCCGCAAGGTCACCGGCCCGTAGCGCACCCGGGTCAGCCGACTGACGGTAACGCCCTGCGATTCCCACAACCGGCGCACTTCGCGGGTGCGGCCTTCGCGCAGGATAACGTGATACCAGTGATTGGCGCCTTCGCCGCCGACATCACGCAGCTCGTCGAAATGCGCCAGCCCATCCTCCAGCATTACACCCTCCTGCAACCGCATCAGCATCTCCGGCGTAACCGCGCCCAGCACCCGCACTGCGTATTCCCGTTCAATCCGGGACGAAGGGTGCATCAGCCGGTTGGCAAGTTCTCCGTCGTTGGTCAACAGCAGCAAGCCCTGGGTATTCAGGTCGAGCCGCCCCACCGCGATCCAGCGGCTATGATCCAGGGGCGGCAAATGCTCGAAGACTGTAGGCCGACCGCCGGGATCATGACGGCTGGTCATTTCGCCGACCGGCTTGTAATAGGCCAATACCCGGCGCTGTTGCCCGAAGGGGCGCAATGGCGTCAATTTGCCGTCGATATGAATTTTTTCCGCGCCGTTGACCAGGACGCCCAGTTGCGCCGGTACGCCATTGACCGTGATCCGGCCTTGACGAATCCAGTCTTCAATCTGGCGGCGGGAGCCAAGGCCGACCCGGGCCAGGAGTTTCTGCAAGCGTTCAGACATCAGGAAATTCCGTTTGAAGGGGGAAACCGGCACGCTGGGCGTTGCGGCTGTCGAGCGCGGCGCCAATGGCGTCCAGATCACGCGGCCCGGCCAGCGACGGCAGTTCGCTCAGACTCTTGAGGTTGAAATAGTCCAGGAAGGCGCGGGTAGTGGCGAACAGCGCCGGACGCCCCGGTACTTCACGATGGCCGATCACCTTGATCCAGCCGCGTTCCTGCAAGGTTTTCATGATACTGCTGCTGACGCTGACCCCGCGCACATCTTCGATCTCGCCACGGGTGATCGGCTGGCGGTAAGCGATCAGCGCCAGCGTTTCCAGCAAAGCGCGGGAATAGCTGGCGGCGCGCTCTTCCCACAGCCGCGACACCCACGGCGAGAAGGCTTTGGGCACTTGCAGGCGGAAGCCGTTGGCAACTTCGACCAGTTCCAGACCACGTCCGCTGTAATCAGCGGCCAATGCGGCCAGCGCCGTCTGTAACGCTTCCCGATCCGGCCGCTCCGTTTCCGGGAATACTTCCAAGAGCCGCTCTACGGCCAGCGGTTCGCCGGCAGCCAGCAATAGCGCTTCCACAATCGTCTTCAGTTCCGGCATGACGGTGGCTCAAATGCGGCGGCGGACATGAATGGGCGCGAACGGCTCGGTCTGCACCAGTTCCAGCAACGCCTCGCGCAACAATTCCAGCACCGCCAGAAACGTCACTACGACGCCCGCCCGCCCTTCCTCCGGGCGAAACAGTGCGGTGAACGCGGTAAAGCGCAGCGCATCCAATCGTTCCAGCACCTGACTCATCCGCTCGCGCACCGACAGCGCCTCGCGGTGAATATGGTGATGACCAAACATCTCGGCGCGATTCATCACATCGCGCAGGGCGCTGAGCAGATCGGCCAGACTGACCGGCGGCGGGATGCGGAGTATTTCCCGATGAGCCGGTTCCGCGTGGGCAACGAACAGGTCGCGCTCCAGTCGCGGCAGCGCGTCCAGGGTCTGCGCCGCCTGCTGGAACCGCTCGTATTCCTGGAGCCGACGAATCAGCTCGGCACGCGGGTCGTCCTCTTCGGTTTCGGCGGAAACCGGTCGCGGCAGCAGCAACCGCGATTTGATTTCCGCCAGCCAGGCCGCCATTACCAGATATTCCGCCGCCAGTTCCAGCCGCATCTCCTGCATCAGCGCCAGATAGTCCATGTATTGCCGAGTGATGGCGGCAATAGGAATGTCGAGGATGTTCAGGTTTTGTCGCTTGATCAGATACAGCAGCAAATCCAGCGGCCCCTCGAACGCATCCAGGAACACTTCCAGCGCATCCGGCGGGATGTAAAGGTCTTGCGGGAACTGGGTATAAGGTTCGCCGCCGACCCTGGCGGGCGGTGGGGCATCGGTGGCGTCCATGGGGTTGATTCAAGCAGATTGAAACGGATCTTCCCCAAACAATAGATCGACCTGTATGGATGAGACACGGTTTTGGGCGATTTTACAGTAGTCAGAGTTGATATCGATTCCGATAAACCGCCTGCTTAACTTGCGGGCCACAGCTAATGAAGTACCACTGCCACAAAAAGGATCAAGAATCAGATCTGTTGGCTTCGATGATGCTTTTATGCAAGTTTCAACCAGCGATTCAGGAAAAACTGCAAAATGCGCGTCACGGAATTTCGATAAAGGAATACTCCAAACAGTACGCTTGTTGCGTCCTAAAGGATGGAAAGCCTGATCCCATCGGCCACGGTGAAGGTTACTGTTACCTTGATTTTTACCTTTTTCTGGCGTTCCATCCTTAACCCCAAAGTGACTACGCCCACCTTTCATTTTTGATTGATCAGTAAAAGTAACATGTGGCTCACGAACTGCGTCTGCATTGTAGTAATAATCACGCGACTTTGTGAACATAAACAAGTATTCGTGATCGGGTGTTGGACGATTCTTGACAGATGAGGGCATGGCATTGGGTTTATGCCAAATAATATCTGATCGGAGAATCCATCCACTAGCTTTTAAGGATAAAGCAACTTCCCAGGGAACACCCATTAGTTCACCATCGGTATATTTATCACCAATGTTTAGCCATAAAATTCCACTTTCTGCCAACACCCGTTTACATTCAGAAAATATAATCCTCAAGTGAGAGATATATTCAGTAAGAAAACGCTCATGTCCTATTTGTAGCTCATGTGAATAATCTCTTTGGTTAAAGTATGGCGGACTTGTAATGATCGATTGAACATAGTTATCTGGAAGTGAACGCAACACATCCAGTGAATCGCCACAAATAATAATATCTGATCTTGGTGGCTCTCCATTCCTCAAGGTATAAATAATTGAATCTTCACGCAGAAGATGTATAGGCTCATGATATAGAACAGGAATCTTAATATCTTGATTTTGCACTAAACTTCTCCTTGCAGTAACTTTGCCTTAAAAACAGGAATTAGCTTATCCAGCTCGCTATACAGAGCTGCTTCTATTGCTAAAATCTGGTTTGGGTTAGTTTTTATGTAAACCAGGCTTTCGCAATTCAATGAGTCCAAATTTCCACTCCATGATTCAGCGATGACCACCGGAATACAAAAGAACCCAGCTTCTTGTGCGACTGAAATAGCCTTAAAAATATCACGGGTAAATAAGTTGGCATGTCCCCCGCCCATAGTTTCTCGCGTTTTAACAGGCAGTAAAATTGTCCTGTCGTCATAGGTTATTTGAATATCGTAAGTCTCATTATTGATGCGTTTTTCTTTATCACCTACAACAAATTTTAACTGGTGCTTCAAAAACAATGAGCGCAAAACACCTCTCACCAAATCTTCAAACTGAGTCCCTTTCAATGCTCGCCGACTGCCTTCAAGGCGACTCAGCATTACTTCTGAGAGCACCGGCCACGTCCAATTGATAGCGTCTGGAAATAATGGTCCCACAAACTTGCGCAGATGGTTAATCAGAAATGCTTTTTTTGCAGCAAGAGAATCACCCTCAAGCGATCTGAGGAGAGGCTCAAGCCTTTGAGCAGGAGCATCACGCATGATCCACGCGAGGAAGTACCATTTCGCTTTATTATCTTCATAGGGTCGGCCAATACCATCGTAGAGCTTTACGTCTGATATGGATATGGCAAGGTAACTTTCAAGAGTTAAAATTGCTTTCTCATCAGAACACTCGCTAACAAATGCGTAGATGGAATCATAGCCTTTCGAGATAAGAAACCTACAGAAATCCTCATAAAACAACTGGTTCTGTTTGACTATTGCAGCCAAGTCCCTCAGTCGAAGATTATCGAGAATAGGCATCATTCCGCTAGTCCCTTATAAAAAAACATCCTGCATCATGCACTCAGCGGTCGAATCCCCACTGCCTGCCGTAATTCCTGCAAAAACGGCACGCTGTGTTCCCGCGCCCGCGCCGCGCCGCGTTTTAGAATCTGCTCGATATCATCGGGCGCCTGCAACAATTCCTGATAGCGCTGGCGCGGTTCACTCAAGCGGGCATTCAGATATTCAAACAGGATCTGCTTCATTTCACCCCAGCCGATACCTTGGATATAGCGCTCGCGGATGGCCGCGCTTTCTTC